>NZ_JAMYVM010000022.1:0-123087 GCF_040324035.1 Mesorhizobium sp. M0016
GGGGGGGTATCCCCCGGCGTGCCTAGAACAACCCCCCCCCCCCCCCCCCCCCCCCCCGCCCCCCCCCCCGGGCCCCGCACCGCCTTGTCGCCGCCGCCGTCGGCGAAGCCGACAGCGCCGATGCCGAAGCCGGACAGCGTGCGCGTCAAAAGCGTCTCGGTGCCGCCGTAAAGCGGCTGCGAATGCAGGATGACATCGCCCGGCCGGGCATAGGCGAGCAGCGTCGTGGCGATCGCCGACATGCCCGACGAGAACAGGATGCAGGCGTCCGTTCCCTCATAGACCGCCAGCCGGTCCTCGACGATCTCCGAGTTGGGATGATTGAAGCGCGAATAGACCAGGCCGGACGCCGTGCCGCTCGGCGGCTCCTTGCGGCCGGATGTGTAGTCGAAGAAGTCGCGTCCCTCCTCCGCCGATTTGAACACGAAGGTCGAGGTCAGGAACACCGGCGGCTTGACGGCGCCTTCCGACAGTTGCGGATCGAAGCCATAGCTCAACATCAACGTTTCCGGATGGAGCTTGTGGTTGCCGATGTGGGTTTTCGACGGGCGCGGCGCGGTCATGGCTTTTCCTGCGTTCTGGAGGAGTCTCGTCCAGCAATTTATGCGATCCCGGTCCACCAGTCCTTGCTATTTTCGGCCTCGCATGGCTGCATTCCGGCAACAAATTGCCGAGCGAGAGCAAAAGTGCAACAGAAGATAGCCGACGATTTCGACCGCAAGATCCTGCGCGAGCTGCAGGCCGACGCCCGCATCACCAACAATGAGCTGGCGGAGCGCATCGGCCTGTCGCCGTCGCCATGTTTGAGGAGGGTACGCCGGCTGGAGGAGGCCGGCATCATCAGGGGCTATACCACGCTGGTCGACCCGGCCGCCTTCGGGTGGAACATGGTCGCCATCGCCACCGTCCGGCTCAGCCGCCAGAACGAGGACGAGATCGTCATGTTCGAGGACGCCATCCGCGGGTGGGAAGAGGTGCTGGAATGCCACCTCGTCACCGGGGCGCGCGACTATGTGCTGAAGGTGGTGACCGGCAGCCTCGAACAGTACGAGCGCTTCATCAAGGAAAAGATCGCGCGGCTGAAATGCGTCGCTTCGATCGAGACCAGCTTCGTCATGAACACCATAAAGGAACGGCGCCTCTGACATTTGGTCAAAGGCGCCGCTCTCGAGGTCGAAATTGCCTGGCCAGGCTTATTTGATCGCCTTGTCGGTGATGGCCGTGGTGTAGGCGCCGGTCGGCGCCTTGGTGATGATCTTCTGGTCGAGCAGCGCCTTGGCGGTGCGCTCGTAGGTCGCCGGGTCGAGCTTGCCGTCGGCATTGTCGATCAGCTTGGCGACTTCGCTCATCATCCGCTTCTGGTGGTTTTCGTCCTGGCCACCGCCGTCCATGACAATGCCCGCGGCCTCGTCATTGTTGTCGATGGCATATTTCCAGCCCTTCATCGAGGCGCGCACGAAACGCACCATCTTGTCTTCGAAAGCCGGATCCTTGAGCTTGTCTTCCGAGGCATAGAGCCCGTCCTCAAGCAGGTCGTTGCCAATCGCCGAGTAGTTGAACACGGTGAGCTGGTCCGGCTTGTAGCCGGCATCGATCAGCTGCCAGTACTCGTTGTAGGTCATGACCGAAATGCAATCCGCCTGCTTCTGGATCAGCGGCTGCACGTCGAAGCTCTGCTTCAAAACCGTGACGCCATCCGGGCCGCCTTCGGTCTTCAGGCCGAGCTTGTTCATCCAGGCGTAGAAAGGATATTCGTTGCCGAAGAACCAGACGCCGAGCGTGTGACCCTTGAAATCGGCTTCGGTCTTGATCGGGCCATCCTTCGGGCAGACCAGCTCCATGCCGGCCTTCTTGAACGGCTGGGCGATGTTGACCAGCGGCACGCCCTTTTCGCGCGCGGCGAGCGCCCCACCCATCCAGTCGACGATGACGTCGGCGCCACCGCCGGCGATCACCTGCTCGGGTGCGATATCGGGACCGCCCGGCTTGATGTCGACGTCGAGGCCTTCGGCTTCATAAAAACCCTTGGCCTTGGCGACATAGTAGCCGGCAAACTGCGCCTGCGTGACCCATTTCAGCTGCAAGGTCACCTTGTCGGCGGCCATTGCCTGGAACGCGCCCAGCGACATCGCGCCGGCCAGCATCGGAATGATCAGTCTTTTCATGTTTTTACCCTCTGAAGTTAACACCCGAACCCACCGCCCTATCCACCACGGACAGAGGGATGCCAAAACGTGACGGCTCTCTCGACGAGAGCGACCACGCCATAAAAGACCGAACCCGCCAGTGCTGCAACTGCGATTTCGGCCCAGACCATATCGATGTTCATCCGCCCGACCTCGGTCGAGATGCGAAAGCCCATGCCGACCACAGGCGTGCCGAAGAACTCGGCGACGATGGCGCCGATCAGCGCCAGCGTCGAGTTGATCTTCAGCGCGTTGAAGATGAAGGGCGCTGCCGCCGGCAGCCGGAGCTTCAAGAGTGTTGGCCAGTAGCCCGACGCATAGGTGCGCATCAAATCGCGCTCCATATGGCCGGAGGCGGCAAGACCGGCAACCGTGTTCACCAGCATCGGGAAGAAGGTCATGATGATGACGACCGCGGCCTTGGACGGCCAGTCGAAGCCGAACCACATCACCATGATCGGCGCCACACCGATGATCGGCAGCGCCGAGACCATATTGCCGATCGGCAGCAGACCGCGGCGCAGGAACCGCACGCGGTCGGCCGCAATCGCCACCAGGAAGCCGGCGCCGCTGCCGATGACATAACCGAAGATCACCGCCTTGAAGATGGTCTGTCTGATATCGGCGCCGAGCACCGGCAGGGAACTGGCGATGCGCACACCGATGGCGCTCGGCGGCGGCAAAAGGATGAAGGGAATGCCGGCGCCACGCGTCACCGCTTCCCATATGATCAGGATCCAGGCGCCGAAGATCGCCGGGATGATGAGGCGCAGCGCCATCCGCGCCCCTTTTGCCATCGGGCGAAGCCCCGACAGCACCGCCACACAGCGCCAGGCCAGCAGCCAGGCAGCGGTGAGCAGCAGGAAATACGGCGCCAATGCCGTGCCTTCGAAACCTGTAATGCCCGAGATCAGCATCCAGGCGACGAGATGAGCGCCGATGAACAGCACCGCAGCCTCGGCCAGCGGCGAAATCCTGAGCATCGAGATCAGCCCCGCCAGCACGGCCAGGCCGATCATCGGGGTCTTTATACCGAAATAGGGGTAGTCGAAACTTGCCGTCGGGTCTGCAAGGGTGGCCGCTTCCGGCTTCGACATCGCGCCGAGCGCGACGGCGACGAGGCACAGCGCAATGGCCAGCACGGCTTGCCAGGAGGGCTTCAGCCAGTTCATGCCGGCCTCCCGCCCATCGCGCGGTCAACGAGGCGCCCGGCTATGCCGACCACCATGACCAGAAGGGCCGCCACCACCGAGCCCGCCACAAGGGCGGACCAGATGTCGATGGACTGGCTGTAATAGGCGCCTGCCAAAAGCTTGGCGCCGATGCCGGCGACAGCACCGGTCGGCAGTTCGCCGACAATGGCGCCGACCAGGCTCGCCGCCACCGCCACCTTCATCGAGGTGAACAGGAACGGCACCGAGGCCGGCACCCGCAGCTTCCAGAAGGTCTGCGAGACACTGGCATTGTAGGTGTGCATCAGGTCGAGATGCATGAGTTCGGGCGAGCGCAGGCCCTTCACCATGCCAACCGTCACCGGGAAGAACGACAGGTAGGTCGAGATCATCGCCTTTGGGATCAGACCGCTGATGCCGATCGCCCCCAGCACGACGATGATCATCGGCGCCACCGCCAGAATGGGAATCGTCTGGGAGGCGATGATCCACGGCATCAGGCTGCGGTCGAGCGTCGCCACATGCACGATGCCAACCGCGATGACGATGCCGAGCGCCGTGCCGAAGGCAAAGCCGAGCAACGTCGACGACAGGGTCACCCAAGCATTGTAGACAAGGCTGCGGCTCGATGTGATGGGCCGCAGGAACGTGTTCTCGAAGAAGTTCACCGCCACCTGATGCGGTGCCGGCAGCGTCGGCTTCGGCTGCGACAGCGTCTTGCGGATGAATTCGACGGTGCCGTGGGTTTCCCCGGCGCGCCGGTCGAGGTCGCGCTGGAAGGGCGCGTTTAGGATGACGGCGAAGACATACCAGAGCACCACCACGCCCAGGAGGATGGAGGTCACGGGGATGAATTTTTCGCGGAAGGTGTCCATCTATCGCGCCTCGCCAGCGGGGCGCCCTCCTCTCCCCAACGGGGAGAGGGTGGCCGGAGCGAAGCGGAGGCCGACCACCTCCGCGTTCGTCATCCTAGGGCGGAGCGACGCGAAGCGTCGTGCAGACCCTAGGATCCATTCCGTGACGTTGGCCGAGGGGTATAAGCGGTTGAGAATGTTCGCCTTCGCGGGCGCAGCGGCGTGTGCACCGTTTTGCACCGTTGCGAACCGTATAGGTAACGGCATGGATCCTAGGGTCTGCGCCGCGTCGCTTCGCTCCTTGCTTCGCCCTAGGATGACGAAGGCGTGGCGGCGACGTCCGCACTCATTCGCTACCCCCTCAATCATCATAGCTGTGCCCTGCCCGCAAGCCATCGCGTACCCTGGCCGCGATCGCCAAAAATTCCGGCGTCTCGCGGATATCCAGTGGCCGCTCCTTTGGCAGCGTCGATTCGATGATGTCGGTAACCCGACCTGGGCGCGGCGACATGACGACGATGCGCGTTGACAGATACACCGCCTCGGGGATGGAATGGGTGACGAAGCAGATCGTCTTGTTGGTGCGCGCCCACAATTCCAGAAGCTGTTCATTGAGATGGTCGCGCACGATCTCGTCCAGCGCGCCGAAGGGCTCGTCCATCAGCAACAGGTCGGCGTCGAAGGCGAGCGCGCGGGCGATCGAAGCGCGCTGCTGCATGCCGCCGGAAAGCTGCCAGGGGTATTTCTTCTCGAAGCCGGAGAGGTTGACGAGCTCCATCGTGCGCTTGATGCGCTCGGCCTGCTCCGCTCTCGAAAGGCCGATGATCTCCAGCGGCAGCGCCACGTTACGCTCGATCGTGCGCCACGGGAAAAGGGCTGCCGCCTGGAAGACGTAGCCATAAGCGCGTTTCTCGCGCGCCTGTTCCGGCGTCATGCCGTTGACCGAGATCGTGCCCGATGTCGGTTTTTCCAGATCGGCGATGACGCGCAGCAAGGTGGTCTTGCCGCAGCCCGATGGGCCGATGAAGGAGACGAACTCGCCCTTGCCGATGGTCAGGTCGACATTGGAGAGCGCCTCTACCGGACCGTCATTGGTCTGAAAGGTAAGGCCAAGTCTGCTTGCCGAGACGACGGCTGGCGATTGTCCCGTCATCGCTTGCTGCCTGCCTCTCGCAGCCGCCCAGGATGAAATGCCGTTGCATTCGCGTTGATGTTGCTTTCCACTCGTCCAATCCCACCCAATCGACGCCCGGAGCCTTGCCGATGTCGCCCAAACCCACTTGTCACCTTATCCGTCCTGAAAGCACTTATGAAGGCAAGCAGGGACTGACCTATTTTGCCGGCATTGCAGCCGAGACGGTCGGCTCGTCCGGCATCTGCATGCATCTGCTCACCCTGCCGCCTGGCGCCCGCGCCAAGGCGCATCTGCATGAAAGCCATGAGACGGCGATCTATGTGCTCTCGGGCGAGGTCCACACATGGTATGGCGACAGGCTCGAGAACCACATCGTCGTCAAGGCCGGCGACCTCTTCTACATCCCGGCCGGCGTACCGCATCTGCCGGCCAATCTGAGCAACGCCCCGTCCTCGGCCGTCATCGCCCGCACCGATCCCAATGAACAGGAAAGCGTCGTCCTGTTGCCGGAGCTGGATGCGCTGGTGGCCTGACGCTGACGGGACTGCCGTCATTTGCACCGCGCCACTTCGCCCATGACATTGCCGTCGTCGTCGGCGACCGTCAGCTTCTTGGCGTTCTTGGCGCTGCGCTTGATGGTGAATTTGGTCGGCTCCTGTCCTTCTTCGCCTTCCGCCTCGCATGTTGCCGTCACCACCAGCGACCCATCAGCCTGCGCCTGCTTGTCCGTGAAAGTGCAGGCGCTGGCGGCGGTGACCAATGCCTCGTCGGTCAAAAGCAGCATCCGATCGGCGGCGACTTCCTGGCCGTTGCGGTTGATGCAGCCATATTTGTCCCCATAGGGTTTCGTCAGGTCGATGCCTGCCGCAAGGGCCTGACCCGCAGCCAGAACGACTACCATCGCAACAGACGGCCCCAAACCGCGCGCGCTCATTCCCCCAGCTCCAACGTCACGAACACGGTTGCAACGGCCCCATTTCTTCAAGACCGGGAATGGTCACGAAGAACCCACCCTCGCCCTTGTTGGTGACCACAACGGTTTCAGCCGTCGTCCCCGCCTCGCCTTCGGCGGAACAGGTCGCATCAAGCGATTGCGTGCCCGGCGCCCACGTCAATTGCTGCGCGAACCGGCAGCCGCTGCCATAGGTCTCGATGCCTTCGGCGGTCAGCACGATATAATCGTCCCGGCCCTGAAAACCGGCCTTTGCAAAGACACAACCGGCATCGTTGCCCCAGGAGCCGGCCAGCCTCTCGGCCCCTGTTGCCGGACCAGCGACCACCATCGCCACGACCAGTGAAATGAGCGCCCCCGGGCTCCGCAACGTCAAACGCCTGTCGCCGGAATGCCGGTGCGTTCGACCTTGCGCGGCGCGGTGATGTCCTTCCAGGTCGACAGAGCCCGGTTGACCGCCGCGTTCGGCTCGCGGGCGACGAATTCGCCATGGCCGGGCTTGGCCTTGACCTCCGCTTCCTCGACCGACAGTTCGCCGCGCGAAAAGACGAAGCGCGGCAGGCCGGTCACCTCAAAACCTTCGAAGACGTTGTAGTCGATCACCGATTGCTGCTTCTTCGAGGTGATGGTCTTCTTGGCGCTGAGGTCCCACACCACGATGTCGGCGTCCGCGCCTTCGACGATGGCGCCCTTCCTAGGATACATGTTGAGGATCTTGGCGATGTTGGTCGAAGTCACCGCGACGAACTCGTTCATCGTCAGCCGCCCGGTGTTGACGCCCGTCGTCCACAGCACGGGCAAGCGGTCTTCAAGCCCGCCAGTGCCGTTCGGGATCTTGGTGAAATCGCCGACGCCGTTGCGCTTCTGCTTGGTGGTGAAGGCGCAGTGGTCGGTCGCCACCACCTGCAGCGATCCCGCCTGCAGGCCGGCCCACAGCGAATCCTGGTGCAGCTTGTTGCGGAAGGGCGGACTCATGACGCGGCGCGCCGCATGGTCCCAATCCTTGTCGAAATACTCGCTTTCATCCAGCGTCAGATGCTGGATCAGCGGCTCGCCGAAAACCCGAATGCCCTTCTGGCGGGCGCGGCGGATGGCTTCGTGGCTCTGCTCGCAGGACACATGCACGACATAGAGCGGCACGCCGGCCATGTCGGCGATCATGATGGCGCGGTTGGTCGCCTCGCCCTCCACTTCCGGCGGCCGCGAATAGGCGTGTCCCTCGGGGCCATTATTGCCGGCGGCGAGCAGCTTTTGCGACAGCGCCGCAACCACGTCGCCATTCTCGGCATGAACGAGCGGCAGCGCGCCGAGATCGGCGCAGCGCTGGAACGACGCGTACATCTCGTCGTCGTCCACCATCAGCGCGCCCTTGTAGGCCATGAAATGCTTGAACGAGGTAATGCCTCTGTCGACGACGGTGGCCATCTCGTCGAACACCTGCTTGCCCCACCAGGTGATCGCCATGTGGAAGGAGTAGTCGCAGGCAGCCTTCGAGGTCTTGTTGTCCCACATCTGCAACGCTTCCAGCAGCGATTGCTGCGGCGCCGGCAGGCAGAAATCGACCACCATCGTGGTGCCACCGGAAAGGGCCGCACGCGTCCCGGACTCGAAATCGTCGGCCGAATAGGTGCCCATGAACGGCATTTCGAGATGGGTGTGCGGATCGATGCCGCCCGGCATGACGTAACAGCCGCTGGCGTCGAACTCATGGTCGCCATGCAGGTTCGAGCCAATGGCGACGATCTTGCCGTGCTGCATCAGCACATCGGCCTTCCAGGTGCGGTCGGCGGTGACGATGGTGCCGTTTCGGATGACTTTGGTCATTGTCGTGTTCCCTTGTTCTCTTCGCGCTTCTTGTGAGCGTCGTTTTGAATACAGATCTTAGTTCACGCCACGATCCCCGCTGTCTCTACCACCGCATGGAACAGCACGTCGGCGCCGGCGCCGGCCCATTCCTTGGTGATTTCCTCAGCCTCGTTGTGTGACAACCCGTCAACGCAGGGGCACATCACCATGGCGGTCGGCGCAACGCGGTTGATCCAGCAGGCGTCGTGGCCGGCGCCGGAGACGATGTTGCGGTGGGAATAGCCGAGCCGATCGGCGGCGTCGCGGATCGCCTTGACGCAGCCGGCATCGAAGGTGACCGGATCGAAAGCGCCGACCTGCTCGACCTTGTACTGGATGTCGAGCGCCTCACAGATTGTGTCGATGCCTTCGCGTATGCGCCCATCCATCGCGTCCAGCACTTCCTTCTCGGGCGAGCGGATGTCGATAGTGAAGACGGTGCGCCCGGCGATGATGTTGCGCGAGTTCGGAAACACCTCCATGTGGCCGACCGCGCCGACGGCGTCGGGCTGGTAGTCCATGGCGATCTCGTGCACCAGTTCGATGACCCGAGCCATGCCGAGCCCGGCATTACGGCGCTTGGGCATCGGGGTCGAGCCGGTATGCGCCTCCTTGCCGGTCAGCGTTACCTGCAGCCATTTCAGGCCCTGGCCGTGGGTGACGACGCCAATGTCGATGCCTTCGTCCTCGAGGATCGGCCCCTGCTCAATATGCAGTTCGAAGAAGGCGTGGATCTTGCGGTCGCCGACCTTCTCGGTTCCCTTCCAGCCAATGCGCTCCAGCTCCTCGCCGAACTTTTTCCCCTGTTTATCGGTGTGCTGATACACGTCCGCCTGCTCGAGCACACCGGCGAACACGCCGGACGCCATCATCGCCGGGGCAAAGCGCGAGCCTTCCTCATTGGTCCAGTTGGTAACGACGATCGGATGCCTGGTCTGGATGCCGAGATCGTTAAGTGAGCGGATGATCTCCAGCCCGCCGAGCACGCCGAGCACGCCGTCATACTTGCCGCCGGTCGGCTGCGTGTCGAGATGGCTGCCGACATAAACCGGCGGCAGGCTGGGATCAGCACCTTCCCGCCGGGCAAACATGGTGCCCATCTCGTCCAGGCCCATTTCGAGCCCGGCCGCCTCGCACCAGCGCTTGAACAGATGCCGTCCCTCGCCGTCCTCGTCGGTCACGGTCTGGCGATTGTTGCCGCCGGCAATACCGGGGCCGATCTTCGCCATCTCCATGATGGAATCCCACAAACGGTCTGAATTGATTCGCAGATTCTCGCCTGGGGCGGCCATGCTCTAAAACCTCATCGGTTGCGGGGCGGCGGCGTCCCCCTCCCCCTCGAGGGGAGGGTGGCCGCGAAGCGGTCGGGTGGGGTCGCCCGCGACGCGCGCGACCTTCTCTTTGACCACCTGCGCGACGTGCCAAGCGCTGTTTATGACATCGGGCTCGTCAACACGGAAGACTTCAAATCCGAGCGATCGCAGATAAGCATCGCGAACGGCATCGTGCCGCCTACCCCTGTCGTGTTCGTGCATGTCGCCATCGACCTCAACGATCAGCTTCACCGCCAAGCAGGCAAAATCCACGATGTACGGCCCAATCGGGCACTGACGGCGAAACTTGATGCCGGCTGATTTCAGGTCCCGCAGTTCATACCACAGCAGCGATTCTCCTTTGGTCGCGTGAACTCGAAGCGCTCGCGCCTTTTGGCGCATTTCGAAGCTCACGCGGGTACGGGGCATCAGGAGCGGCCTCGGAACAAAAGAGCGGGTCGGCGTCCGGTCGCACCGACCCCACCCGACCGCTTCGCGGCCACCCTCCCCTCGAGGGGGAGGGATATCCGCGCCCGGTTTGTCAATCGATCGCCCTCAGCACTTCTCTGACATGGTCGATCAATTCGTTGATCTGGCCCTTGGTGATGATCAGTGGCGGCGACAGCGCGATGATGTCGCCGGTGGTGCGGATCAGCGCGCCGCGCTCGAACGCCTTTACGAAGGCCGAGAAGGCCCGCTTGGTCGGGCTGCCTGCGATCGGCGCCAGTTCGATCGCGCCGATCAGGCCGATGTTCCTGATGTCGATGACATGCGGCTCGCCCTTCAGCGAATGCAGCGCATCTTCCCAGTACGGCGCCAGTTCCTCGCCGCGGGTGAGCAGGCCCTCTTCCTTGTAGGTGTCGAGCGTGCCGAGTGCCGCGGCGCACGCAATCGGATTGCCCGAATAGGTGTAGCCGTGGAAGAACTCGATCATGTGCTCGGGGCCGGTCATGAAGGCGTCGTGGATTTCCTTCTTCACGAACACCGCGCCCATCGGGATGACGCCGTTGGAGACGCCCTTGGCGGTGGTCATGATGTCGGGCGTGACGCCGAAATAATCCGCAGCGAACGGCGCGCCCAGACGGCCGAAACCGGTGATGACCTCGTCGAAGATCAGCAAAATGCCGTGCTTGGTGCAGATCTCGCGCAGTTTCTGCAGATAGCCCTCCGGCGGCAGGATGACGCCGGTGGAGCCGGCGACCGGTTCGACGATGACGGCCGCGATGGTCGAGGCGTCATGCAGGGCAACGATGCGCTCCAGCTCGTTGGCGAGTTCCGCGCCATATTCCGGCACGCCCTTGGAGAAGGCGTTCTTTTCCGGCAGATGCGTGTGCGGCATGTGGTCGACGCCGCCGAGCAGCGTGCCGAACATCTTGCGGTTGGTGACGATGCCGCCGACCGAGATGCCGCCGAAATTGACGCCGTGATAGCCGCGTTCGCGGCCGATCAGGCGGGTGCGCGCGCCCTCGCCCTTCACACGGTGATAGGCGATCGCCATCTTCAGCGCCGTTTCGACCGATTCCGAACCGGAATTGGTGAAGAAGACATGGTCCATGCCCTTGGGCGCGAGATCGACCAGGCGGTTGGCCAGCTCGAACACGATCGGGTGTCCCATCTGGAAGGCCGGCGCATAGTCGAGTTCGGCCGCCTGATGCTGGATCGCCTCGGTGATCTTGGGACGGCAATGGCCGGCATTGACGCACCAGAGGCCGGCGGTGCCATCGAGCACCTTGCGGCCGTCGCTGGTGGTGTAGTGCATGTCCTTGGCGGACACGAACATGCGTGGCGCCTGTTTGAACTGCCGGTTCGCCGTGAACGGCATCCAGAATGCGCTGAGATCGTTCGGCGTGACTTTCAGCCGGTTGAACATGACCAAGACTTCCCCTTGTAACCTGTTTCGGTGCGGCTAACGCTTGGTCTTTCCAAAGCTTGGTCTTTGCTGCGTTTTCATGCTACGCAAATTTTTGACCGATTGGACAAACGTTAGCACCGCCCTGTCGGCGGTCAAGGGATTACTAGCGGAAATGCGGCCTGCGAAGTGCGCTCCACGCGTAAGAGAAAAACTGGTCCAGAGAATTGGTCCAGATGACCCGCTCGGCCAAGGCTTGCAGGGGTGAGCGGCGCCATGGAAGGCTCAGCCCCTCGCCGCACCCGCATCCAGCAGGAAAAGCGCGAACTGATCCTGGAGGCAGCCCTCGAAGTCTTCTCGGCCAACGGCTTTCGCGGCTCGACCATCGACCAGATCGCCGAGGCCGCGGGGATGTCGAAGCCGAACCTGCTCTATTATTTCCGCCGCAAGGAAGACATCCACGAAACGCTGATGGAGCGGCTGCTGGCGACCTGGCTGGCGCCGCTACGTGAACTCGACGACATCGGCGACCCCCTGACCGAGCTCAGGAGCTACATCCGGCGCAAGCTCGAAATGGCGCGTGATTTTCCCAGGGAGAGCCGGCTGTTCGCCAACGAGATCCTGCAAGGCGCGCCGCGCATCATGCCGCTGCTGGCGGGTGAGCTGAAAACGCTGGTCGACGAGAAGGCCAACGTCATCAAGGGCTGGATGCGCGCCGGAAAAATCGCCCGCACCGATCCCTGGCACCTGATCTTTTCGATCTGGGCGACGACGCAGCACTATGCCGATTTCGATGTCCAGGTCCGCGCGGTGCTCGGGCCCGACCGCGGCGGCGACGGCCGCTTCGAGGATGCGGCGCGGTTTCTGGAGCAGTTGTTCATTGATGGGCTGAAGCCGAAGGGCTGACCTTGGGCGTCAGGCGCTGCGGCGCTCCGCCGGCATCGCCTCAAGCAAATTCTGCAGCTTCTCGATCGAATTCTGTTCGGCCAGCGGCGTGTAGACGATCAGCTTCATGTCCGAGCCGTCGTCGATCGACAGGCTCATATGCTCGAACGTCATGGCGCCGGCGCTCGGATGTCGGACATGTTTCACCCCCGACAATCGGCGTGCCACGTCGCGTTGCGGCCACCAGTCGCGAAACTCCGGACTTGAGCGCGTCATAAGCACGATCAGCCGCTCGAAATCCGCACCGCCCACATAGCGGGCGCTTTCCGCCCGGAACGAGGCCAGCACGGTGCGCGCCAATTGCTCCCAGTCAACCAGCAGGCGCCGGTGATGCGGATTGGTGAACACCATGTGGACGATGTTGCGGGCGTCGCCCTCTAGCAGGCCATAATCACCGAACACCGCTACCGCCGCCGGATTCCAGGCCAGCACATCCCAGCGCCGCCCGACGACATAGGCCGGCTGCAGCACCAGGCTCTCCAGCATATGCATCAGCGGGCCATCGACCTTTTCCGGCGCAGCCACGCGGTTCTCCGGTTGCTGGCGGCCTGCCAGGATGAACAGATGCCGCCTTTCGACGGCGTCGAGGCGCAGCGCTTCGCTGAGCGCCGCTAGCACCTCCACCGAGGGTCTGACCTCGCGCCCCTGCTCTAGCCATGTGTACCAGGTGGTGCCGACGCCGGCGATCATCGCCACTTCCTCGCGACGCAAGCCTGGCGTGCGTCTCCGCAGGCCGGTCGCGATGCCGGTGGCGGACGGCGTCAATCTTTCGCGGCGCGAGCGCAGGAAGGCGCCAAGCTCGCGCCGGCGGCTGTCTTCAGCGGAGTGCGTGGGGGCATCCATGAGAGCTATTATAGCAGTATTGATACCAGGATAAAGTTTGAACTGTTTGGGCTGGGTCAGGCGCCCCATCTTCCATCCAGAGAGATGGAGGCTCTGAATATGGATCTGAAAGACAAGACAATCCTCATCACCGGTTCGACCGATGGCGTCGGCCGTGTCGTCGCGCAAAGGCTGGGCGCCGGCGGCGCGCGCGTGCTGGTGCATGGCCGTGACGCGGCTCGCGGCAAGGCAACCGTCGCAGAAATCGAATCCGCCGGCGGCAAAGCCGAGTTCCTCGCCGCCAACCTCGCCTCGCTAGCCGAGGTCCGCCGCCTTGCCGAGGCCGTACGCGCAAAAACCGACCGGCTCGACATCCTCATCAACAATGCCGGCATCGGCACGGCCGGCGCCAAGCGACAGCTCAGCGCCGACGGCTTCGAACTGCGCTTTGCGGTCAACTATCTCGCCGGTTTCCTGCTGACCTCGGAACTGCTGCCGCTGCTCAAGGCGAGTTCGCCGGCGCGCATCATCAACGTCGCTTCGGCCGGCCAGCAGGCGATCGATTTCGGCGATGTCATGCTGACACGTTCCTATGACGGCGTGCGCGCCTATTGCCAGAGCAAGCTGGCGCAGATCCTGTTCACCATCGACCTGGCCGGAGAGTTGAAAGGCAGCGGCGTCACCGTCAACGCTCTGCATCCAGCGAGCTACATGAACACCACCATGGTCCGCCAAGCCGGCGTGACGCCATGGAGCTCGGTCGAGACCGGCGCCGACGCCATTCTCAACCTCGCGACATCGCCCGCCCTGGAGGGCCGCAGTGGCCTCTATTTCGATGGCCAAAAGGAATCCTGCGCCGAAGCACAAGCCTATGACGCCAAGGCCAGACAGCAATTGCGAACCCTGAGCCTCGACTTCGTCGGCCAGGCTTCCCCACAATCGAAGGAACAGCATTCATGACCGGCAAGATCGAACACACGGTCGTCGTCGGCGGCTCATCCGGCATCGGCCTGGCAACGGCGCGAAAACTGCTGGGCCCAGGCATGAAGGTGACCATCACCGGACGAAACCAGGACAAGCTCACCAGCGCCTGGAAGAGCCTCGGCGGCGCCGCCGAAAAAGCTGGCTTCGATGCTTCGAAGCCGGACGAAGTCCGCCAGTTCTTTGGGGAACTCGGACCGTTCGATCACCTCGTGCTGGCTGCCAGCGGCGGCAAGGGACTTGGGCGGTTCGAAACCCTCGACCTCTCAGACATCGCCGGCGGCGTCGACGAGAAAGTCAGGCCGCAGCTGTCCTGTTTGCAGGCAGCCTTACCGACGCTCAACAGATCGGGATCGGTCACTTTCATCTCGGCGGTGTCGGCACAATTGTCGGCGCCCGGCGTGGCTGGCATTGCCGCCGTCAACGGCATGCTGCTGACGGTGGTGCCGATCCTGGCGGTCGAACTGAAGCCTCTGCGCGTCAACGTCGTGGCGCCCGGCGTCATCGACACGCCATGGTGGGATTTTCTGGCCGAAGACCAGCGGCAGGCGGTGTTCAGCGAATATGCCGGCAAAACCCCTGTGGGCAGGATCGGCCGCGCCGAAGACGTCGCCGGCGCAATCGCCTTTCTCGTCTCCAACGGCTTCATGACCGGCCAGGTGCTGACCTGCGATGGCGGTTTGCGCTTCGCGGCGTGACCTTACAGCGACTGTGCGATCAGCGTGAGAAAGCCTCCGGCCAGGGCGACGTTGCCGACGAAGCCGTTGATGCGCGAGGCCCGGTCCGGGCCCTGATGGTCCCAGAAATTGTGGAACATCGGCGTGGCGACGATGAGAAACAGCAGCAGCACGGCGCAGGCGGTCGCAGTCCACAGGCCGGCCATCAACAGCGCGCCGGCAATGGTCTGCAGGACGATGCCGGCCCACAACGCCAATCTCGCCTGCGGCACGCCGCGCGCAGCGATCAGCCCGGTCAGGAAGGCATCGTTCTGGACGTTGCGTAGGCCGGCGAAAACGAAGGCGCCGCCAAGCAACAGGCGGCCCAGCAACAACAAGCTCGAAGGCAAATCGACAGGCATGAAATCCTCCTCTTTGAAAAACAGTTGGAGCGCCGCCCTCTCCGACGGCGCTCCATGACTAAACCGGACGGTCAGGCTGCTTTGGCCGCCGGCATCGGATGGATGGCATGGAAGGGGATGCAGAGCCGGTTCCAGGTGTTGATCATTCCGATCGCGACCGACAGCTTGACCAGTTCCTCTTCCGAGAAGTGCTCTAGCGTGCGGGCATAGAGTTCGTCCGAAACGCCATTGTTGGCGATCAGGGTCGTTGCCTCGGTCCAAGCAAGCGCCGCGCGTTCGCGCTCGGAAAACAGCGGCGATTCCTTCCAAGCCGAAACCAGATAGAGCCGTGTCTCGGTTTCGCCATCGCGCCTCGCCTCGCGGCTATGCATCTCGACGCAGTAGGAGCAGCCATTGATCTGCGAGGCGCGGAGCTTGATCAAATGCAGCAGGCTCACTTCAAGCCCGCATTCGTCGACCGCCTTGTTGAGCGCCGACACGGCTTTCATGATCTCAGGCGCCTTGGCGAAGAATTGCAGTCTCTGTTTCATCGTCTTTCCTTTCACATCTGTTTGGCGGGGGATTAAATCTGTTTGGTCGAAGCGGGTTTCTGCGGCCGCTGATGGCGCGCGACAAAGGCACAGCTGGCGGCAAACGATCGCGGATCGCCTTCGGCCTTGTAATCAGCCACGATGTCGGACAACCGGGTTTCCGCGAGGGCCGCGCGATAGGCGCGCTCGGCCTTCAGCATCGCGGCATTGATGCCGCACGGCTTCACATAGGCCGAAGCATCGATCTTGACCGGGCCGCGCTGGCGGATCTCGCCGCAGCGGAAGGCCGGCTCGCGACCCTCGACCGCAAGCACGATATCGAGCAGCGTGATGCGCTCGGCCGGACGCGCCAGCCGGTAGCCGCCCGCCGGTCCCGGCACCGATTCCAGGATGCGCGCAGCAGTCAGCTGGTTCAGATGTTTCAGCAGATAGCTCGGCGACAGGCCGAAGGACTCTGCCAAAGCAGCACCCGGCATCGTGCTGTTGCCCTCCACGCTGGCCAGTGTGGCCGCGCAATGGATGGCCGCTTCAACGCCCTCGCCCAGCTTCATGATGTTGATCTCCGATTCATGGATATCTTATATCGTGGATAAATTTTATCTGCAATAGGAAAATGAAAAACGGCGCTCGAAAGCGCCGCTTTTTTCTTCGACCCGTTCCCTACTCCGCAGCCACCTTGGCCATTGGGTTGTTCGGGTGTGTCGTCCAATTGGCATAGACCGGCGACACCGGCTTGCCGGTGCGCTGGTCCATCACGCCGGCGGCCAGCGGCTCCATGGTGATGCAGTTCTCGACCGGGCAGACATTGACGCACAGATTGCAGCCGACGCATTCGGCCTCGATCACCTCGAAATGCCTGACGCCGTCGACCATGTTGGTGATCGCCTGGTGCGAAGTGTCCTCGCAGGCGATGTGGCAGCGGCCGCATTTGATGCAGGCGTCCTGGTCGATATGCGCCTTGGCGATGTAATTGAGGTTGAGATACTGCCAGTCGGTGACGTTGGGCGTGGCGCGGCCGACAATGTCGTTGAGCGAGGCGTGGCCTTTCTCGTCCATCCAGTTTTCGAGACCGGCAATCATCTCCTGCACGATCTTGAAGCCGTATGTCATCGCCGCCGTGCACACCTGCACATTGCCGGCGCCGAGCGCCATGAATTCGGCCGCATCGCGCCAGGTGGTGATGCCGCCAATGCCGGAGATCGGCAGGCCGCGCGTTTCCGGATCGCGGGCGATCTCGGCCACCATGTTCATGGCGATCGGCTTCACCGCCGGGCCGCAATAGCCGCCATGCGAGCCCTTGCCGTCGATGGTCGGCTGCGGCGCGAAGCTATCGAGGTCGACGCCGGTGATCGAGTTGATGGTGTTGATCAGCGACACCGCGTCGGTTCCGCCGGAGAGTGCGGCGCGCGCCGGCTTGCGCACATCGGTGATATTCGGCGTCAGCTTGGTGATGACAGGCATGCGGGTGTTGGCCTTGCACCAGCGCACCACCATTTCGATGTATTCCGGCACCTGGCCGACGGCCGCGCCCATGCCGCGTTCCGACATGCCGTGCGGGCAGCCGAAATTGAGCTCGATGCCGTCGGCTTCGGTCTCCTCGACCACCGGCAGGATCGCCTTCCAGCTTTCCTCGACGCATGGCACCATCAGTGAGACGACGATGGCGCGGTCGGGCCAATCCTTCTTGACCTGCTTGATCTCGCGCAGATTGACCTGCAAATCGCGGTCGGTGATCAGCTCGATATTGTTGAGGCCGAGCAGGCGCCGGTCCGCCCCCCAGATCGCGCCATAACGCGGGCCGTTGACGTTGACCACCGGCGGACCTTCTTCGCCCAGCGTCTTCCACACGACGCCGCCCCAGCCCGCCTTGAAGGCGCGGATGACATTGTAGGCCTTGTCGGTCGGCGGCGCCGAAGCCAGCCAGAACGGATTGGGCGATTTGATGCCGACGAAATTGTTGCGGATGTCTGCCATGGGTCTTTCTCCTCTGGCCGTGGCGGGCTTACCGCCACCTTAAAGCGTTGCCTATCGGATCATTCCTCGCATCGAAGAAAAACCGATGGCGGTTCGCCTTCGACCGTTACCGTGATCTGGTCCGGATCGCCCTTGCGCGCCTCCAACCCGACCATTCTTTCGTCCATGCGCACGGTCTCGTCCCCGTTGAGATAGACGCTGGCGCATGAAACCGTCGTTTGTACCAGGTCGCCAGTTGGCGGCCCGGCTGTCCATTGGCAGATCGTGTGCTCGCTGAAGCCGACGCCGGACGCCTCGACGATCATCCGCTCTTCACCGTTCTGGTCGCACCATTGCGCATAGAGCCAATAATCCCCTGAAGCCGCCGGCATTGCCGCGGTGCCGATGACGGCAGCGAGGAGCGGCGCCATCATCGCAGGGCCCGGTTGATGCTCTCCGCCGCGTCGCGGCCTTGCGCGACGGCCGAGACCGTCAAATCGTCGCCGCCGAAGATGCAGTCGCCGCCGGCCCAGACATTGGCGAGCGAGGTGCGGCCTTCCGCATCGACCTTGATGCGGCCGGCTTCAAGATCGATCGAGGCGCCGCTTCCATTAAGCGCGGCCGGCACAAAGCTCTGGCCGATGGCCTTGAACACCTGGTCGGCGGTAAGCGTCAGCGTCTCGCCCGTGCCGGCAAGCCTGTCCCCGTTCATGGCGGTGTATTCGAGCTCGATGCCCGACACTTTGCCAGCCTCGGCGATGACCCGCTTCGGCTGCAGCCAGTGGCGGATGGTGACGCCGTTGGCCGCGGCCAGATCCTGCTCGAACTCGGAGGCGTTCATGTGCTCCTGGCCGCGCCGGTAGCAGATCGTCACCTCCTCGGCGCCGAGCAGCTTCGACTGCACCGCGGCATCGATCGCCGTCATGCCGCCGCCGATGACGACGACGCGCCGGCCGACCGGCAGGCTCGCGAGATCGCTGGCCTGGCGTAGCTCGGCGATGAACTCGACCGCATTGACAACGCCATCGGCGTCCTCGCCATCCGCGCGCAACGCATTCACGCCGCCTAGCCCCATGCCGAGGAAGACGGCATCGTAATTCAGGATCAGGTCCGACAGCTGGTAGTCGCGGCCGAGCGCCTTGCCGTTATGGATATCGATGCCGCCGATCCCCGTGACATAGTCGACCTCGGCCTGGGCGAAATTGTCGATGCTCTTGTAGGCGGCGATGCCATATTCATTGAGGCCGCCGGCCTTCGGGCGGGCTTCCAGAATGGTGACGTCATGGCCCTGGCGGGCGAGCCGGTGGGCCGCGGCAAGACCGGCCGGTCCGGCGCCCACGACGGCGACCGACTTGCCGGTCGATTCAGCGCGCGGATAAAACTGCTTGTGCTCGGCCATGGCGACATCGGTGGCGTAGCGTTGCAGGCGGCCGATCTGCACCGGCTTGCCTTCCGCCACCTCGCGCACGCAGACCTCTTCGCAAAGCGTCTCGGTCGGGCAGACGCGGGCGCACATGCCACCCAGTATGTTCTGGTCGAAAATCGTCTTGGCCGAACCGATCGGGTTGCCGGTCGATATCTGGCGGATGAACAGCGGAATGTCGATCGAGGTCGGGCATGCATTCATGCACGGCGCGTCGTAGCAGAAATAGCAGCGATCGGATTCGACCAGCGCTTCGTGGTGATCGAGCGGCGGATGCAGATCGGAAAAATTCTCGGCGTACTGGTCGGCGGCAAGCCGGCCGCCGGCAATGCCGTCCTTGAACTGGCCTTCTGGCATCGTCAGTTCCCCTGTTTTCGTTTTGGGGAAGGCTAGCACGTTTTATTTTTTTATCAATTGGTCAATTTTCGACCCAAGCCGCTGAAAAGATTAGCTGATAATATGATTTAGTTGCTCATGTTATGAGTGACGGTTGCGTCCTCAAAGAGGGGAGCGCGACAAGCTCCAAGTCGCGGCAAGCTGTTCCAGGCCAGCGCGAAATGATAGGGCGCTTGAGCACGATGCGCGGCTTTCATTCAACGGAGAAAGGCGATGACCGATGATAGGGAGACGGCTCACCGGTGGGAGCCCGTGGGAGATTTACCTCTGGCTGCCTGTCAGGTGTGGCGTCTAAAATCCGACAATAACTTTGAGCTGACCGTCGAAGGCGACTTCGGGACATCGGAACGAACTCTCAAGATCGATTTTCAAGGGGTAGTAGCCCTGGCTGCCCATGATGACATGCTGGGACTGACCAAAATCCGTGCGGACACCTCGATCCCATTGATTGGATCTGGCAGGCAAGCCTCCTACAGGTGGCCGATCCTGCGAGTGGAGAACTCGCACTGGTTGCGATCGACACTTGGCCCGACAGAAGACTGTACGCATTTTCTGCTGCTCAGTCTCGAATGCACGGTTGAGGTCATTGCTCGTGAAGCCACTCCTTCTTGGATCTGATCACCCGGGGAGCGAAACGCCTTGAAACCGCATACGCTCCGGCACAGGCCAAGATTGGTGGCTGTTCGCTACGAAGGTGCCAGCTGTAGGCTGGCATCTGAGCGGCCGCCATGGATCGACCTGATCTCGTCGGCAACCAGTTGCTGCAGCCGCCACAGATTGCGGTCGCGGATGCCGAATTCCTCGAGGTGGCTGACGGTGTTGTAGAGATATTCCGCGCCCGAGCCGACATGGCCGCAGGCTCTGGCAAGCACCCCCGCCACCGTGTCCAGCGGCTGCCCGAGCGACGTTCCCCTGCCGGTCACCCCGACCCAGAAGCCGAGCGCCCGTATCCGGCCCTGCTCCGTGCGCACGGGAACCCACCGGACCGAGCTGACACTCTCATGGTCGTCGATCTCGCGCCGCAACAGTCTTTCGATCTGCTCCGGCTTGTCGCCGTCGGGCAGGCGGTAGATGACGCCGTCGCATCGGCCGCCGCGTTCGAGCGCCATCATCAGCCCCGGCTGCGCGACGCTGCCGCGCCAGCGCACCATGTCGAGGCAGAAGGAGCGATGCCAGCCAAACGCAGTCGCGCGCTGGCGTTCGACGGATTCGAAAGCCGGCTTCCAGATCAGCGAGCCATAGGCGAACACCCACAAAGGCCCCTCGTCTGCTTCTTCAGACAGCCGCAAGGCTAATGTCCGGTAATCCTCATCGTTCAGCTGCGTCCAACTGCCGTCCGGCCCGGGATCGACCTCTTCGCGATGACACAGTGACACAAGCTCAGGCGTGAGCGACATAAGGCGCATGAAACGACTACCCCTCGTTTGCCCAAGGAAAGTCGAAAACCGCCGCACGTGCAAGGCGTCGAGCGGGACGAAGTGCGGAACGATGTGTCAACGCAGCCGTTGAACTTTCTCCGCTTCGCTGTCGGATTCGCGCCGCCGAAATCGTCCTTGTATCGATCGGACGACGATCTATGCATGAAGGTGAGGAGACCGAAAATGCCGAAATCCGCAATGCCCTTCTTCTGGTACGAGTTGATGACCAGCGACCTCGATGCGGCGCAAGCATTTTACACCACCGTGGTCGGCTGGCGGGCCGAGCCCTTCGACAAAGCGCCCAGCATGCCGCGCTATATCGTGGTGAACTCCGCCGAGCGTGGCGTCGGCGGGCTGATGACCCTGCCCGAGGAAGCAGCCAGGACGGGTCTGAAGCCGGCCTGGTTCGGCTATATCCACACCAGCGATACCGATGCCTCGACCGAGGCGCTGAAAGCGGCCGGCGGGGCTGTTCACCGCGGACCCGACGACATTCCCGGCGTCGGCCGCTTCTCCGTCGTCGCCGACCCGCAAGGCGCCGCCTTCATGTTCCTGCAGCCCAATGGCCCCGACCAGCCCGTCCTTCCGGCAACGACGCCGGGCCATGTCGGCTGGCACGAGCTTTATGCGTCCGACCGCCAGAAGGCCTTCGATTTCTACTCCAGCCAGTTCGGCTGGACCGATGCCGGTAGCATGGACATCGGCGAGATGGGCATCTATCAGACCTTCTCGGCCGGCCCTGAATCCGGCGGCGGCATCATGAACAAGCCACAACAGCTGCCGGTGCCGGTGTGGCTGTTCTACTTCAATGTCGACGCCATCGACGCAGCCGCCACACGTGTCACCGACAATGGCGGCAAGATCGTCATGGGTCCGATGACGGTGCCGACCGGCCAATGGATTGCCCAGTTCACCGATCCGCAAGGCGCCTATTTCGCGCTGATCGCGCCCGGCCGCTGATCCCCTCCGGTACTCGCCTGCACGGAACTGCTCTCATCGCGCCGCCGGTGCGATGAGAGGCGTCCGGGCGCGGTCACTCCGGCGCCAGCACCGCGACCTTGAGGTTCTCTTTCCTGGCGCCGCTGAGCTGGATCGTGGCTGCGCCAGGCGTCAGCTTGAAGCGCACGCTCTTGCGGATGCCGGGGCAGGTCTTCACGCCGCTGAAACCGGCTGATTTCACGGCCTGGCCATCCTGAATGACGTCGACCCAGGCCTCATCGGACAGGCTGATCTGGAGCTCTCCTTCCGGTGGCACGGCCACGTTTGCCGTCGCGCCGAACGTGCCGGCTGCCGGCGCGCGTTGCGGTGAGACGGTGAAGCTAACCGCATCGACCGGCTCCAGCGCCATATCCGCGGCTTCGCCGAAAGCAAGAGAGGCACCGGACTGCGCGGCGGGCGCTGCCGGAAACAGTTCCTGCTCGCGTGTCACCGGCCATTTGAAGGCATCGCAGCCGGCATCAGCGGCCATGGCGAAGCTGGTGCTTGCGAGGATTGCGAACAGGCTGATGGCGACTTTTTTCATGGCTAAGGAACCCGTTTGGTTTGGAGTGTCTACATGCAGGTATACAACTTAAACGAGCTGTATGCAACCATAACGAGAACGAATTTCGGAGTCCAGACTGGAAGTGATTTCCAATCACCGATTGTTGATGGCAGGCCACGCGAAGTGAATGGTCCAGCGCCGGGTGATAATTTATGGCCGGGCCGCAGGGTTGGAAAAATGGAGTTTAGATGAAGCTTTTTGACGGTCTCGCCAGATTTCAGCCGCAGGCACTCGGCGTCCTGCGCATCATCACAGCCCTGCAGTTCATCGAGCATGGTTCGCAGAAACTGTTCAATTTTCCGGTCAGCGCCGAGCCTCACGCTCTTACCGGCCTGACGGCGACGGCAGGCATCCTGGAGTTCGCCGGTGGCATCCTGCTGGCGCTCGGTCTGTTGACCCGCCCGGTCGCGT
The DNA here is from genome assembly GCF_040324035.1 of Mesorhizobium sp. M0016. Classification (NCBI taxonomy): domain Bacteria; kingdom Pseudomonadati; phylum Pseudomonadota; class Alphaproteobacteria; order Hyphomicrobiales; family Phyllobacteriaceae; genus Mesorhizobium; species Mesorhizobium sp. M0016. The sequence continues at coordinate 22,807 of NZ_JAMYVM010000022.1, forward strand.
TCCTTCTGGCCGGCGAGATGGCCATCGCCTATTTCATGGCGCACTATCCGCGCGACTTCTTCCCGGTCAACAATGGCGGCGATGCGGCGATCTCCTTCTGCTTCATCTTCCTCTATCTGGTGTTTGCCGGCGCCGGCGCTTTCGCGCTCGACAACCGCCGCAGCACCTGACGCGCCTGATGCATGTCGCCCAAAAGTGCGCAGCGGTTTTGGGATAACGACTTGCACAAAAAACGACTTGCACAAAACAAGAATCTGAAGCGCCTTGGCGAAGCCGAAGCGCTTCAGGCGCGCATTCGCTCGAAGTTCGCGTCAAAGAGCGGCGCCGCCTGAACGCGCGCCGCGTGGCGCTTGCCCAAAAGTTCGATTTCGAAGCCGTCGCTCTCATCGGCGATCTCCTTCGGCACATAGCCGATGGCGACGGATTTTTTCGAGTGATGCGCATAGCCGCCTGACGTGACCCAGCCGCGCACCGCGCCATCGAACCAGATCGGCTCGTCGCCGATGACATCGGCATCGTCGGCATCGAGGATAAATGTGCGCAGCCTGAGCTTGCCGCCCTGCTTGCGCTCGGCAAGAGCGCCGGTTTTGCCGATGAAATCGGCATCCTTGCCATAGGCGACGAAACGGTCGAGCCCGGCCTCCAGCGGCCCGTAGATCGGCCGGTATTCGCGCGCCCATGAGCCGTAGTTTTTCTCCAGCCGCAGCGCATTGAGCGCGCGCGAGCCGAACAGGCCGAGGCCGAATTCCTCGCCTGCCGCCATCAACGCCCGGAAGGCAGCGCGCTGATATTCCGGCGCCACCCAGATCTCGTAGCCGAGATCGCCGGTGTAGCTGACGCGGCCGACCAGGCACGGCGCCGTGCCGATGTCCATTTTCGCGACCGCCATGAAGGGGAATGCGGTGTTGGCGACATCCGCGCGGCTGACCTTTGCCAGCACCTCCCTCGCCTTGGGCCCCGCAATGGCGAGGCCGGTCAGCCTCTGCCCCAGCGCCTCTATGCGCACTGAGCTATCCGCAGGTAAATGCGCCTCGAACCAGCGCATATGATATTGCTCGGCAATGCCGGAGCCGGCGATGAACCACTCGGTCCCGTTGGAATTGGGGGCACCGATATTGGCCAGCGTGAAATCGCCGATGAGCTTGCCGTCGTCCTTCAACATCGGCGCCAGCGTCATGCGGCCTGGCTTGGGCAACTTGCAGGCAAAGATCCGGTCGAGCCAAGCGGCCCCCCCCTCGCCCGTCACCTTGTATTTGGCGAAGTTCGAAATCTCCGCCAGGCCGACGCTCTCACGAACCGTCGCGACCTCATTGGCGACATGGGAAAAATCGCTGGAACGCCGCCACGAGAACTCGTCCCTGACACCCTCGGGCGCAAACCATAGCGGCACTTCCAGCCCATAGGACACGCCCCATTGCGCGCCCTTGGCCGATAGCAGATCATAGATCGGAGTCGTCTTCAGCTGCCGCCCCGCGGGCAGTTCCTCATTGGGGAAGCGGATCGAGAAGCGGCGCGAATAGTTCTCGCGCACCTTGGCACTGGTGTAGGCCATCGTCGCCCAGTCGCCGTAGCGCGCGACATCCATGGCCCAGATGTCGGCGCCGGGATCGCCCTCGATCATCCAGTTGGACAGCGCCAGGCCGACGCCGCCACCCTGGCTGAACCCGGCCATGACACCGCAGGCGACCCAGAAGCCCGGCAGGCCGCGCACCGGCCCGACCAGCGGATTGCCGTCCGGCGCGAAGGTGAAGGGGCCGTTGATGATCTGCTTGATGCCGGTCCTCTCGAAGGCCGGGAAATGGCGGAAGCCGACCTCAAGCGACGGCGCGATGCGGTCGATGTCCGGCTCCAGCAATTCATGACCGAAATTCCACGGCGTCTGGAATTCGGACCAGACCTTATTGGCCTTCTCGTACGTGCCCATCAGCATGCCGCCGCGCTCCTGGCGCAGGTACAGCTCACCATCGAAATCGACGGCATGGATGATCTCGGTGCCGGTCTTGGCGTTCCACGCAGCGACCTCGGGCATATCCTCGGTGATCAGGTACATGTGCTCCATTGCCAGCACCGGCAGCTCCAGCCCGACCATGCGGCCGACCTCGCGCGCCCATAACCCGCCGGCATTGACGACATGCTCGGCCACCACTTCGCCCTTGTTGGTGATGACGCGCCACATGCCGTCGGGCCGGCGCACAATGTCCTCGACCTTGGTGAAGCGCTCGACCTCGGCGCCCAGTTTCCGCGCGGCCTTGGCATAGGCATGCGTCACGCTGGAGGGATCGAGATGGCCGTCCTCCTTGTTGCGGACGGCGCCGACGAATTGTTTCGGGTCGAGCAGCGGCATCAGCTCGGCCGCTTCATTGGCCGATATTTCTTCGAGCTCGATGCCGAGGTAACGCCCTTTGGCAACGACGCCGCGCAGCCAGTCGAGCCGCGCCTCGGTCGCCGCCAGCAGCACGCCGCCGGTCAGATGCACGCCGGTCGCCTGCCCCGACAGCTCCTCGATCTCCTTGTAGAGCGAGATCGTGTATTTCTGCAGCTTGGCGACGTTGGGGTCGCCATTGATCGTGTGCATGCCGCCGGCCGCATGCCAGGTCGAGCCGGAGGTCAGCTCGTCGCGCTCCAAAAGCACGACATCGGTCCAGCCATGACGCGCCAGATGGAACAGCACGGAGCACCCGACGACGCCACCGCCAATGACCACGACCTTTGCATGCGATTTCATGAGTTTTGCTCTGTTATCAACGAGTTGAGGAGATAAGGTGAATCAGAAAGGCAGCGCCGCGCGCCGACGCTGAAAAAGTCACGGCTCGCCCTGCCCGATCGCTTCCTTGCGCCTGGCCACATACGCCTCCAGAGCCTCGCGCACGGCGATATCCATCACAGGCTCGACATAGTCTTCCAGCGCCTTCTTCCACAGCCGCGTCGCGCGCGCCGTCGTGTCGAGGCCGCCGGCTTCCTGCCAGGCCTCGTAGTTCTGCCAGTTGGACAGCATCGGCTGGTAGAAGGCGGTGGCATAGCGTTCCAGCGTGTGCGGTTCGCCGAAGAAATGGCCGCCGGTCGGCACCGCGCCCAGCGCCTCGACAGCAAGCTCCGCCTCGTCGACGACGATCGGGCGCAGGAATTCCATCATGTGCTGGATCATCTCGACATCGATGATGAGCTTTTCGAACGATGCCGTCAGCCCGCCCTCCTGCCAGCCGGCGGCATGATAGACGAGGTTGCCGTGGCCGAGCACAGCGCCCCACAGCGCCATCAGCGTCTCGTAGGCGCCTTGCGCGTCCGCCGCATTCGATGCCGACCCCGGTGTGGTGCGGTAGGGCAGATTGTAGCGCCGCGCCAATTGCCCCGAGGCGATGTTGGCCTTGGTGTTCTCCGGCGTTCCGAAGGCCGGCGCGCCCGACTTCATGTCGACGTTGGAGGTGAAGGCGCCGTACATCACTGGCGCGCCGGGGCGCACCAGTTGCGTCAGCACCACGCCGAACAGCGCCTCGGCATTCTGCTGCGCCAGGGCGCCGGCGAGCGTCACCGGGCTCATCGCGCCCATCAGCGTGAACGGCGTCACCGCCACCGACTGGCCGAACTCAGCCATGGTCATCAGCCCTTCGGCCATCATCTCGTCGAAACGCCGCGGCGAGTTGACCGAGATGATGGTGGCAATGCCGGGATCATCGCGCATCTCGTCCAGCGTCAGCCCGCGCGCGATTGCCATCATCTCGATGCCGTCCAGCGCCCGGCCTCGTCCGATCGCCGAGACATGGAAGGATTTGTCGGTCAGCGTCAGATTGGTGAAATAGGTATCCATGTGCCTGGTGTTCGCCGGCAGTTCCACCGGCGCGCAGACCTGGTTGCCGAGCATGTGGATGCAGTTGAAATGCTGCGCCAGCCGGGTCAGATCGGCATAGTCGTGCAAGTTTCCAGCGCGCCGGCCGCGCTCCATGTCGTGCACATTGGGCGGCCCGGCGACGAGGGTGAAATTGATCGTGTTGCCGCCGAGATGAATGGTGTTGGCGGGGTTGCGCGGCGTCAGCCGGTAGCTGGACTGCGTGGTCTTCAGCGCCTCGGCGACAAGGCCCCGGTCGATGCGGACGTTCGCCGTTGCATGGTCGACCTTTGCGCCCGCCTTCTCGAACAGCGCCAGCGCCCGCTGAGACATCACCTCGATGCCGAAATTTTCCAGAATATGCATCGACGCCTGGTGGATCGTTTCGACCTGGTCGACTGAGAGCATCGCCATCGGCGGATAGGGATTGGTCACCCGCCGCAGTGGAAGTTGCGGGATGGCGGCAGGCCCCCGGTTGCTGGTTCGCTCCGCGCCGCGCTTTCGTCTTGGTTCATTCATGCCTGGCATCAGAGCGCCGGCATCCGGACATCGCTGTCAGAAATCCGCCCTTCGCGGACGTGATTTTAGCCAAGGCGGCATTTTTGAATTCTGACGGAGATAAAGGCGACGCGAAAGGTCGGAATAATGATACAGACCCACTGAGCGCAGCCAGGCCGGCAAGCCGTTAAGAAACGCCGAAAGATTCCCTTTATGATTTCGGCCTATTCGTTTTCCAATGCGTAGTTCGAGTTTGAGTAAAATTGTAGCGGTTGGCGTGCTGCTGGCTTTGCCGGCCTGCGCGACGCCGCCCAACCATATCAACGATGTCTGCGCCGTCTTCGACCAGAACGACGGCTGGTTCGACAACTGGCAGTCGGCCGCCGAGCGCGCCTCGCAGAAATACGGGGTCCCCGTCCCCGTGCTGATGGCGACGGTGCGCAAGGAATCCGGTTTCAAGAGCAATGCCAGGCCGCCGCGTACCAAACTGCTCGGCTTCATTCCGTGGAAACATGTCTCGTCAGCCACCGGTTTCTCGCAGGCGCTCGACGGCACCTGGTCGCAATATCAGAGCGAAACCGGCAGTTGGGCGGCGAGGCGGACCAAGTTTGCCGATGCCGTCGATTTCGTCGGCTGGTATCATTCCAAGACATCAGACACGTTCGGCGTCGCCCGCAACGACACCTACAATCTCTACCTCGCCTACTATCTCGGCTGGACCGCCTACGGCCGTGGCAACCGTGGTGACGCCGGCGTGCAGGGCTATGCCAGGGCGACCGAAAAGATGGCCCGCGACTATGCCGAACAGCTGCAGCAATGCGGCAGCTGACGTTGCCAAGCGGTCTTGCAGCCACGCAGTTTGCGATCGAAGCGGAACTCAGCCATTCATTCGCTTGGGATCAGGTGGAGGATCGACCTCCCTCCCTTTACCGCTGCCGTCGACAGCTTTCGGTCAAACGTCGCCAATTGGCCGTCACGCGCCTTGGCGAGTCCCAACAGATAGCTATCCGTTACCTGTGCCGGGGTGAGGATCCTGGCTGCATCGATGTCGTTGGAACCGACAAGGCTGATCTCGTCAGGCCAGAACTGATGTCCTGAAAGGGCATGCAGCTTGCCGACAATCTGCGCCACCACGGCGGGCGAACCCGGAGAATTGGGGTATTTCGGGTTGCTTACAATCCTGACGACGCCATTCTCGGTAATGGGACATGTTGCCCATGATAAATGCCCGGTGGATTGGAACCACCGATGGGCATCTTCATGCGCGACGTGAGCCGGATCGATCAACGCAATCAACACATTGACGTCGAGCAGGAAGGTCACGGCAATTCGTCGCGAAGCGCATTGACCATTTCGAGATCGACCATCGGGCCGTCGGGCCGCGATGCAAGCAAGGGGATGCCGTTGCGTTCACCGCCCGTCGGGGGCCTGCGCAGTGAGCGGCGAGCCAGATCGGAAATGACGTCGCCAACGCTGCGGTCCTGCTGTCGCGCCATGGCCTTGGCCGCAAGTAGGACATCGTCATCGATTGCAAGTGTGGTTCTCACAACATGCTCCCTACCGCGCATCAAACATCACGCATCACATAAAGCAATGGACAGCAATATTCAAGCGAACGTAGCTGTCGTTCCTTGAGCTATGGCGACGCTGCGGCAATGCGCCAACGAGCGGCATTGCCTCTATGGCTGGTCAGCTCGGCTTCTTGCCATGCGGGCGCTTCGGCGGTTCGCCGGCGAAACCGGGGCCGATCCCATCCGGTGCGTCTTCCGGCACGCCCTCATGCGCTGCGTGTTCCCTGTCGAACTTGATCACCGGCTCCATCGTCGCCAGCACATCGTCCGACAGCCAGCACAGGCTCATATGGCCATCGCCGAGATGCTTCACCGGCGGCACCTTGGTCTCGCACAGATTGTCCGGCACCAGCCTCTTGTAGCCGCAGCGCGTTTGGAACGGGCAGCCGCTCGGCGGGTTCATCGCCGACGGGATATCGCCTTCGAGCACGATGTGCCGTTTGACCACGCTGGTGTCGGCGATCGGGATAGCCGACAGCAGCGCCTCTGTGTAGGGGTGGTAGGGCGGCGCGAAGATCTGGTCGGTCGTGCCCTGCTCGACGATGTAGCCGAGATACATGACGACGACCCGGTCGGCGATGTAGCGCACGACGGACAGATCGTGGCTGATGAACAGCATCGTCGTCTTGTTCTTGCGCTGGATGTCCATCAGCAACTCGGTCACCGCCGCCTGCACCGAGACGTCGAGTGCCGACACCGGCTCGTCGGCCACCACCACCTTGGCATCGCCGGCAAAGGCGCGCGCAACGCCGATGCGCTGCTTCTGGCCGCCCGACAACTGGCGCGGCTTGCGCGTCTCGAAGGCGCGCGGCAGCTTCACCAGGTCGAGCAATTCCAGCATGCGCTTGCGCCGCTCGGCGACATTGTTGCCGACTTTGAATTTTTCCAGCGTGCGGATGATCTGCGAACCGACGGAGTGGCTGGGATTGAGCGTATCGAACGGGTTCTGGAACACCATCTGGATCGACGACACCGTTTCGACGCTGCGCTTCTCGATGCCGGTCGACTGGATCTCCTTGTTGCCCAGCGTCACTGTGCCGGCACTTGCCGTCTCCAGCCCCAGCAGGACCTTGGCCAGTGTCGACTTTCCACAGCCGGACTCGCCGACGATGGCGACGGTCTCGGATTCGCGCGCCATGAACGAGATCGTCTCATTGGCCTTGACGACGCGGCCTTCGCTGGAGCCGAACACTTCGCTGCCGCCGACCTTGTAGTATTTTCTCAAATCCTCGATCTTGAGCACCGGGGCGCCGGGCACGACCTTCTCATTGACCTTCTTGGCGCCGGGAGGCAGCGCTTCCCAGTCGATCTCGTTGAAGCGCACGCAGCGCGAGAAATGCCCTTCGTGACCGGCGACCTCGATCATCGGGATTTCGGCGGCGTTGCAGACGCCCTCGACGAAATGGTGGCAGCGCGGCCCGAAATTGCAGCCCTTGGGCCGCTCATGCGGCAGCGGCAACTGGCCGGGGATAGAGATCAGCGGCCGCGAATTCTTGTCGGCGCCCGGCAGCGGAATCGAGCGGAACAGCCCTTGCGTATAGGGGTGACGCATCCGGTCGAACACGTCCTTGATCTTGCCGGTCTCGACCGCTTCGCCCGAATACATCACCGTGATGCGGTCGCAGGTCTCGAGGATGAGGCCCAGATTGTGCGACACGAAGATCATCGACGTGCCGAACTTCTCGCCCAGCCCCTTGACCAGTTCGACGATGCCGGCCTCCACCGTCACGTCGAGCGCCGTCGTCGGTTCGTCGAGCAGAAGCAGCGCCGGCTTCGACAGCAGCGCCATGGCAATGACGATGCGCTGCTGCTGGCCGCCGGACAGCTGGTGCGGATAGGAACGCATCATGCGTTCGGGATCGGGCAATCTCACCGAGCGCACCATTTCGAGCGCCCTTTTGTAAGCCTCTTCCTTCGACACCTTGTCGTGGATCAGCGGCACTTCCATCAATTGCTGGCCGACCTTCATCGCCGGATTGAGGCTCGCCATCGGCTCCTGGTAGATCATGGCGATCTTGTTGCCGCGGATGGAGCGCAACTCCTCGTCGGACAGCTCGCCCATGTCCTTGCCCTGGAACTTGATCTTGCCGCCGACAATCTTTCCGATGTTGGAGAGGTCGCGCATGATGCCGAGCGACACGGTCGACTTGCCGCAGCCGGACTCGCCGACGATGCCCATGGCTTCGCCCGGCATCACCGTGCAGGAAAAGTCCATGACGGCGGGGATCTCGCCCTTGCGGGTGAAGAAGGAGATCGACAGGTTCTCGATCTCGATGATCGGCGCAGCGCTTGGCCCAAGGGTCGGCTTGCCGGGATTTCGAACTGCCTCATTCATGGGTCGCTCCAATCCTATTTTCATGCTCGCGGGACCCGCAGATCAGTCTTTCATCGATTGTTCGCGCAGCGAGTCGGCAAGCAGGTTCAAGCCCAGCACGAACGACATCAGCGCGATTGTCGGCGGCAGCGCCGGGTGGATGAACGAGCGCAGCAGGCGGCTGGCGTCCTTGATCGCGGTGCCCCAATCCGGGCTCTCCGGCGCCAGGCCCAGCCCGAAATAGCCGAGCGTGCCGAGCAGGATCGTGGTGTAGCCGATGCGCAGGCAGGCATCGACGATCAGCGGTCCGCGCGCATTGGGCAGGATCTCCCACAGCATGATGTACCAAGGCGATTCACCGCGCGTCTGCGCCGCCGCCACATAGTCGCGCGTCTTGATGTCCATCACCAGGCCGCGCACGATGCGGAACACGCCGGGGCTGGAGGCGAACACCACCGCCACGAAGATGTTGAGCTGGTTGGGATCGATGTGGATGATCTTGAACGGATCGGCGTCGAACACCAGGCCGGCATAGACCCAGCCGCCGATGATCAGCGTCAGCCCGAGCAATATATAGAGGCGGTCCGGCCGGTTCTTGTAGCGGGTCCAGAACAGCACCGAAAAGAAGATGATCGGGAACAGGAAGAACAGCCCGGCCATGGCGTAGGGGATCGGCGTATCCATGATGCCCGGCGTCACCAGCAGGTAAAACAGCAGGATCACCGGGAAGGCCAGCACCAGATTGGCCAGGAAGGACAGCACGGTGTCGATCCGGCCGCCATAGTAACCGGCGGGCAGACCGAGCGTGATGCCGACCATCAGCGCGAAACCGGTCGCCGCCGGCGCGATGATCAGCACGATCTGGCTGCCATAGACCATGCGCGAAAAGACGTCGCGGGCGAGCTTGTCGCCGCCGAAATAGTAGATGAGTTTCGATACCGGCTCGAGCGCGCCCGGCAGCGCATCCTTCATGATCGGGACCTGGGCGAGCGGATCGAAGGGCGCGACGGTCGACGCGAAGATTGCCGTGAACAGCCAGAACAGGCAGATGCCGACACCGACTATGCCGACGCCGCTATCGAACAACTGGCCGTAGAGGCCGAGCCTTTTCTTGTAGGTGAAGCTCACCCCCATCACCAGGGCAAGCCCTAACCAGACCGGCCAGAAACGCCCAATCACGCCGAGCACGACATTGAAGGCACCGATATATTCGACCTGCATCTGCCCCAGCCCCCTATTGAACTCTGATACGCGGATTGAGGAACGCGTAGCCGACATCCGAGATGAGCTGCGTGATCAGCACGATGAACACCGACACCAGTGAACAGCCAAGCAGCAGATCGATGTCGTTGTTGCCGGCGGCCTCGACCAGCGTGTAGCCAAAGCCCTGGTAGCGGAACATCACCTCGACGATGACGACGCCGGTAAGCAGCCAAGGAAATTGCAGCATGATGACGGTGAAGGGCGCGATCAGCGCATTGCGCAGCGCGTGCTTGACGACGACGCTGCCGAAGGAAAGCCCCTTCAGCCGGGCGGTGCGGATATATTGCTGCGTCATCACCTCGACCATCGAGGCGCGCGTCATGCGGGCGATGTAGCCGATACCGTAGATCGCCAGCGTCATCACCGGCAGGGTGAAATTGTAGAAGGTGATGCCCTGGCTTGCCGAGGCGGCCGAACCGTTGAGCCAGCCGAGCCAGGAGGCGAAGATGACGGTGAAGATGACGCCCGACACATATTCGGGCGTCGCCGTCGACGCGATCGATGCGACGGACAGTGTTCGGTCCGTTCGCGAGCCCTCGCGCATGCCGGCCAGGATGCCGATCAGCAGCGAAATCGGCACCATCACCAACAGCACGCAGAGCATCAGGATACCGGTGGCGGCGAGTGCGGGGAATAGCTTTGACGCAACGGTGGTTTTGAACTTGGTCGAGCAGCCGAAATCACCTTCCAGGATGCCGGAGAATTTCGGCTCCAGCGGTTCGTTGCAGAAGGAGAAACGCTGCGTCGGCTTGCCGGTCGCCGGATCGGTCACCGGTTGCTTCGGGACGACGCCCAGCCATTGGCCGTAGCGCACGAAGAAGTTCTGCCGGTAGCCATGGTTGACCAGCCAGCTTTCGAGCTGTTCGGCCGATGTGTGCATTTCGGTCTGGCTGATTGCCAGCTTCTTCAAATTCGGCTCGAGGTTGATCAGGAAGAAGACGATCATCGTCAGGCACAGCATCGTCAATGCCATGGTGCCGAGACGCCGGATTACGAAAGAAAGCATGGCGGTCCCCTGCCGGTCTGGTTGGGGTTGGAGCCAGTTCGAAAAACCAGCTTTGCCGTTGCCGGCAGAGTTGGCCGTCAAATCGGCACTCGGATGCAATCAACCCAGTTTTATTGAACGGTCTTTCAGGAGAGTCCGCAACTTTTTGCTGCGGCGGCTTCCGGTTCTGGGCCATGCGAGGCGTGACGGGAAGGAGCGAAGCGCCCCTTCCCTGACGTTCCGATCACGCCTGGTCGAGCCAGACCTTGCCGTAGTCGCGCTCGAAGGTCGGATGCATCTTGTAATTCTGCACCGCCTTGACCGAGTGGCTGTAGAGCTTGCGCCAGTATGGCTGGATCATGATGCCGGAATCCTGCAGGATCTGCTCGATGTCCTTCATCATCTCCTTGCGCTTGGCCGCATCGGCAACGGCCAATGCTGCATTGAGCTTGGCATCCCATTCGGGGTTGGAATAGGCCGACTCGTTCCACGCCTCGCCGGTGCGGTAGCCGATCGCCAGAACCTGAACGCCGAGCGGGCGCATGTTCCAGTTGGTCATCGACAGCGGGTACTTGGTCCAGTCGTTCCAGAACGTCGAGCCCGGCAGCACCGTGCGCTTTACCTTGAGGCCGGCGTCGCGCATCTGCGCGGCGATGGCGTCGCCGGTATTCTTGTGCCAGTCTTCGTCGACCGTTATCAGCTCATGCTCGAAGTCGGCCTGGCCGGCTTCCGCCATCAGCGCCTTGGCCTTGGCCGGATCGCGAGCGACTTTGGGCAGCTCGTAATATTCCGGGTGGATTTGGCAGACATGGTGGTTTTCAGCCACCGTGCCGGCATTTCCGTAGCCAAGCTGCAGAACGACATTGTTGTCGACCGCCAACTGCAGCGCGTTGCGCACTTTCTGATCGCCGTAAGGCTTGTTGTTGATGTTGGTGCGGCACACGATGGTCGACGCGGTGACGATTTCGGACTTGACCAGGTCCAGTCCGTCGAGGATCGACACATAGTCGGCCGAGGTCTCGAAATTCGTATGGACTTCGCCGGCCTCGAAGGCACTGACCATGGCTGCCGGATCGGTGCCGTAGTCGACGAATTCGATGCCGTCGAGGAACACCTCGCCGTCCCACCACTTGTTGTCCTCGCGGCGCTTGTAGACCACCTTCTGGCCGACATCGTAGGAGACGAGCTCGAACGGGCCGGTACCGATCGGGCAGGCTTTGAAGTCGCCGCCCTTCTCGTCGAAGCTCTTGTGCACGATGAGGCCGGGATAGTCGCACATGTTCGGAATGAGCGCGATGTCGGCCTTGCCGAGCTTCAGCTTGACGGTGTGGTCGTCAACCTTGGTCACGGCGCTTTCGTCGAGTTTGTCGTCCTTGACCAGCGTGCCGAGACGGCCAGGCATCGAATTGCCCTCGGCCTTCTTGTCGGCCCAGCGCTTGAGATTGAAGATGACGTCATCGGCGGTGAAGGCATCGCCATTCGACCAGGTCACACCCTTGCGCACATGCAGCGTGTACTCGGTGGCGTCGTCGTTGACCTCCCAGCTCTCCAGAAGGTACGGGCGGAACGTGTATTCGCTGGTGTACTTGACCAGCGGCTCAAGCGCCTGGCGCTCGGCATTGGCGATTTCCGACCAGTCGGCCTTGCGTGGATCCTTGGGATCCTTGACCCATTGCGCGACTTTCAGGATGCCGCCCTTCTTGCCCTGCACCTCTTCGGCCCTGGCTTGGGTCGGCACGGCTACGCCGAGCATGCCGTAGGCCATCGCAGTCGACGCGCCGAACACGCTGGCCATGGCGAGGAACTCGCGGCGATCGACTTTGCCTGCCTTGGCTTCTTCGGCCATGGCCAGGATGTGATCGGGAACGCGATCGCCATTACTCTTGTAATTTGTCATACCTTAACTCCCATTGTTGGCTTTCCGCCTTTTAACATTCCGCATCCCTGCCGTGATGTCAAAGACGGCATGGCTACGGAACCTGTTAGGGAATGTGCAACTTTGAAAAGGGAGCGGTTCGCGTGATAACGACAGACTTGGCGCAAAAGTGCTAGCGCGCCCAGATTCCGCCGGAATCTGCTTAGGCGAGTATTGATACATTTTGGGCTGGTTGAGACAGCGCCATTTCCGGCGGCGGTAAGGGCCAGGAACTCAATATTCCTTTTCGTAGAATATGCCGCCCTTGGCCTCGCCGCCATCATTGGCCTCGCCGCGCAGCTTGACGCCGCGTCCGACATTGAGGTCGATCGTCGCCTTGCCCGACCCTGGCCTGTCGCCTTTCTGGATCGTCACATAGGTGCGGTCATTGAGGTACTTGCCCGCCGACACGGCGGTGCCGCCCTGGTCATCGGTGGTCACATCCAGGTCGTCGACGCCGATTGCACTGCGCAGGCTTTCGAGCAGCGAGGTCGAGCCGCCGACGCCGGCCAGTTGGCCGGCGGCCTCGGCCAGCTGCGCGATCTGCAGCGGCGACAGGTTCGACATAGAGCGGCCGAAAATCAGCTGCGCCAGCACCTCGTCCTCGGGCAGCGCCGGCACCGATGAGAAGTCGAATTTCGGATTGGTCGCTTCGCCCGAGACGACGATGGTGACGGTGGCGCTGGTCGTGGTCGATGTCGCGGTCAAGTTGAGGTAGGGCACCAGCGAGCCCGAAAAGCCGACCGTGCCTTCGGTAAAGGTCAGCCGTTTGCCGAGAATCGACAGCCGCCCACGCTGCAAGGTGAAGGTGCCGACCGCCTGCGGCGAAGCCGCCGGGCCGGTCAGCCTCAGCGAACCGCCGAACTCGGCATCGACGCCCCTGCCCTGGATGAAGATCTGGTTCGGCGCATTGACCGTGACGTCGAGGACAAGCCCACTGCCGCCACCACCGCTGGCCGCCGCCGGTCGCAAGGCCTTGTCCTGCGCCCGCACGGAGGCGGGCGCGTTCTTGTGCTTGACACCGAGCGCTGCCAGCGAGCCCGGCAGCTTATCGGGAACGGTGATGACGGTCTTGGCCAGATTGACGGTGCCCGAAATCACCGGCGCCGAGGTGAGCGGCCCCTTGATGGTCAGGTCGCCGCCGAGATTGGCTGTCACCACCCTGCCGTCGGTATAGCGGCCGTCAACCAGCTTGATAGACAAATCGGCTGGGAAACCTTGCGCCGGATTGATGCCGAGGGTGCCGGAGGCCGACAGGCTGCCGCGTGTCGACAGCGTGCCGGTCAGCCGGTTGATCCGGGCAACGCCGTTGCCGATCGAAATGTCGGCGGCAATGTCGTTGACGGCAAGGCCGGAGCGCGCGTCGACCAGGCGGGCGCCCGACGTGCTGACCGTGCCGCCGATCACCGGCGACGCCGCCGGGCCGCGCATCTGGATATTGACGTTGGCGGTGCCGCTGAGCGACAGGCCTTGCGCCGCAAGCTTGGCGGCCAGGAAGGAAAATGGCACCTTGCCGTTGAAGTCGAGCACCAGCGCTGGTGTGCCGGCCGTCGTCACCGTACCGCCGCCCTTGAGGCCAAGCCCGGCGCCGTCGCTGATGTCGGCGTTGAAGGTGAGCTTCTTGCCGGCAAATGTTCCCGACGAAGAGATATTCATGCCGCCAAGACCGGCGCTGCGCGTCTGCGAGGTCTGCACCCCGCCGGCATCGATATCGAAGGCGACAGCCGGATTGCCCAACGCGCCCGTCACCTTCACAGTCCCTGAAATCGAACCGGCGGCCTGGAGGCCCGGCGAAAAACTGTTGGCCAGCGAAGCCGGCACCTTCGACAGCGCGGCACTGATGTCGAGTGCCTGCCCGACCTTGCCGGTCACCGTCGCCGTGCCGCCACCGAGATTGAGCACCAGCTTGTCCAGCGTCGTTGTGCCGTTGGCGATGCTGACGGTCGAGGCCTGGGCGATGGCCGCCTTGATGCCCTGCACCGTGGCCTGGCCGGAAGCGAGTTCGATGGTGGTGGTGCCGCCAGCCACCTTTATCCTGCCCGCAGCCTTCGCCGGAATGCCCTTGACGGTGGCGCCGCCGGAAAACCCGGTCCAGTCGCCGTCGCGCTTCAAATCGACATCGATGCCGCTGATGGCGGTGCCGCCGGAAATGACGCTGTCGGCGCGAATTTTGCCCGAGATGACCGGCGCGGCGAGATAGTTGGCGACCAGCGCATCGATCGACACCGTCTTCGCCTGCAGGTCGCCGCGCGTAATCGAAGCGGTCGCAGCCTTGACGGCGACGTTCGGGCCATCCGCGGTCTTTGAGAAGGCGATGGTGCCGCGCACGTCGCCTTCGGCCTTTTCCAGCGCCAGCGCCGCCAGGGGCCCGATATCCGGCAGGTCGAGCGCGATGGTGCCGACCGGCACGAAAGCCTCGTCGAGCGCAAGGTCGCCGGAAATCTTGTTCTTGCCGAGCGACAGCAGCAGGCCGTTGATGGCGCTCTTGCCGTCCGCCGTCGCCAGCACCGCGCTGCCTTGCAGCGCCTGCCCAGCAACATTGCCGGTCAGTTGCACATTGGCCGCCGGATTGGCGGCATCGGCCTTGCCGGTGGCGGTCAGCTTCAACCCGGTGATTTCGCGTTCCGCCACGAGAAGCCGGTCGCTGCTGACCGTCAGCGACAGATCCGGGGCCAGGCTGGGCCCCTGCGCGTTGAGTGCAAAGCTGATCGCGCCTTTGGCATCTTTCGACAACAGCGAGATGTCGGCCAGTGCACCCTTGATATTTGCGCTAAGCTTGTTGTCGGCGAGGCTGGCCTGACCGTCCGCGGTCAGTGCGCCCGACGCCAGCGTGACCGGATTGGCGCTGACATTGCCATTGGCATCCCGCTTCAGCGTGGCGCTGAGCTGCGTGCGCTCTGCCAGCACGCTGCGCGCCGCCGCCGGCAACGCCGCCGACAGCACGTCGGCGTTGAGGTTGAGGTCGATTGCTCCATCGGCAAAGCCGACACGGCCATTGAAGGCGCTGCCCAGCGCATCGCCCTGCACCGAGCCGCTGTCGATGGTGATCGCATCGGCCGCCAGGCTGCCCGCGACCTTGGCGGTGACTTTGCCGGCGATCAGCGGTGCGATGGTCGGATTGTCCAGACCGATCTTGTCCGCCGTCACCGTGCCCGAGATCGGACCGGTGCGGCTTCTCAGATCAAATGCATCGGAATGCAGCGCAAGCGCAATGCCCTCGACCTTGGCGTCATCCGTCGCCACCGAAGGCAGTACCGCCGAGATGTCGAGCTTGGCTTGCGCAGCCTGCCCGGCCGCCTTCACCGACAGCGCCTGCAATTCGAGCTTGATCGGGCTTTCCGCGCTGCCCAGCGTCAACGGCAGGCTCGGACCGGACGATGTCAGATCGAGCGCGAAATCGCTGGCGCCGTTCGGGTTGACGGTGCCGGCGGCCTTGCCGGAGATTTTTTGGCCCGACAGCGTCGCCTGATCCAGCACGACGCCGCCGGCCGTCGAATAGCTGCCGGCCGCATCGACATCGAGCGGTCCGAGCCCGGCCTGACGGGTCTGGCTGGTCTCGGCGCCGGCCAGTTTTGCATTAAAGCGAATGTCGGGATTTGCTGACGGCCCGGTGATTTGCGCCGTGCCGTCGAGCGTGCCCGCGGCATCGAGGCCGGGCGAAAAGCCATTGGCAAGCGCAGCCGGCAGCGCCGAGAAGGTCGCCGCCAGATCGAGCGTCTGGCCCACCGTGCCCGACAGCGTCACCGAGCCGCCGCCGAGATCGACTACCAGCCTTTGAATGTTGGTTATGCCATCGGCAATGGTCAGGCTCGACGGCTCGGCGATCGCCACCTTGATGCCGCGCACCGTCGCCTCGCCGGACGCGATCTCGACGCTGGTCGCGCCCCCGGCAATCTTCGCCCGCCCGGCAGCTGTCGCCGGAATGCCTGATATGGTTGCGCCGCCGGTGAAATTCGTCCAGTCGCCGTCACGCTTGAGGTCGACGCCGATGCCACTGACGACGGTCGTTCCCGAGGTCACGCTCTCGGCCTTGATCGTGCCGGAGATCGCAGGGCTGTTGAGATAGTTGGCGATCAGTGCGCTGACGGTGACTGCCTTGGCTGCCACATCACCGCGCGCGATCGACACGCTGGCTGCATTGATGGTGACAGTGGGAGCCTCGCCGTCTTTGGCGAACACCACGGTGCCGCCGATATCGCCGGCCGCCGTCTGCCCGGCCAGCGACGCCAGCGGCGCGATATCGGGGGCGGAGATCGTCAGCGTCCCCAGCGGCAGGAATTTTTCATCGAGCGTGAGGTCGCCCGACACCTTGTTGTCGCCCAGCGCTACGCTGAGCCCCTTGATGGAGCGCTTGCCATCGCTCGTCACCAGCGCCGCCTTGATGGCGAGCGGCTGTTCGTCGACCGCGCCCGTCAGCGAGACATCTGCGGCCGGGCTCACAATGTCGGCCTTGCCCGATGCGGTCAGCTTGATGTCCTTGACGGTGCGGCCGGAGGCCGTCAGGCTGGCACTGTCGGCCGAAACCGAGAAATCCGGTGCGTTGCGCGCGCCGCTTGCCGTCAGCGCGAAATCGACCCCGCCGGCGATCGGCACGCCGACCAGCGAAGACAGCACCGAGACGTCGCCGAGCTTGCCCTTGATGTCGGCCTGGATATCGCTGCCTTGCGCGCTGGCGGTGCCGCTGGCGCTCAGCGAACCGGAAGTGAGTTCGATCGAGTTGGCGGCGAAAGAGCCCTGCGGATCGCGCGTCGCGGTCGCCGAGAATTTGACCCGTTCGCCAAGCAGTGAACTGATCTGCGGCGGCAGCGCCGTCGACACCGCATCGGCATTCATCTTGAGCGTCATGGCGAGGTCGGCCAGCGCCACCTTGGCCGTCAGCCCGGCATTGAGCGCATCGCTGCGCAGCGTACCCTCATCGAGCGAGATCTCATCCTTGCTGATCGAGCCGGAAAGAGAGGCCGTCAGCTTGCCGGTGACCAGCGGGGCCAGCGTCGCGACGTCGGTCTTCAGCCCGGCCGCCGCCAGCGACACGCTGACCGGGCCGCTGCGGTTCTCGATGTCGAAACCGTCGGAATGGATCCGCGCATCGAGATTGTTCACCTGAGAACCGCCCGCAACCACCGAGACGAGCGAAGCGCTGGCGTCAATCATCGGCGCCTTGCCGTCACCGAAGGCGCGCGCGGTCACATTGTTGATGGCCACCATGATCGGCTGCGCCTGGGTACCGGCATTGACCGTGACCGGCTTGGCTTTGACCACGAGTTCGACCGAAAGGTCGCTGGCGCCGTTGGGGTCGACCATGCCGGCAGCGGTACCATGAACTGCGTCGCTCTCGATCGCAGCGCGCTCGATGTCGACGCCGCCGGCCGCGGTCGCGGTGCCGGCTAGGTCGAAGCTGGTCTTGCCGGCAAACAGCGACTTGAACCGTTCCGGCAGGAAGCCTTCGAACGAACCGTCGCCCTTGGCCTCGATCCGGTTGCCCTTGTCGGTGAGCTGGTGCCGGCCGGTGAGCTGGGTAACGATCTGACCGTCGACCATGAAGGTGCCGATGCCGCTCCAGTTGGCCAGCGGCCCGGTGCCCGAGACGACGATGTTGACCGGCGGCGCGCCGGGTAGCTTGAGCAGGTTGGCGATGATGCCGCCGGCCGGCTCGGAAGCCTTGAGATCGAGGTCGAGCTTGCTTTCATCCGGCGCGAAGTGGATGTTGGCGTCGACATTGCCTTGCTTGCCGTCATGGCGGGTAACGTTGAGCACCGTCTGGATCGCCAGTGGCGACGCATCGACCTTGGCCGATCCCTTGGCCGCAAGTTCGGCAATGCCGCTGCCGGCAAGTTGCTGGCCGAGCGCGATCTCCGGCAAATCGATCGCTCTGATATCAAGCGAAACCGGCAGGCCGCCCGACCCGCTCTTGCTCGGCTCGGTGCTCGCCACAGGCAGCCGTGCCAATTCTATCCGTTCGGCCGCTATGCGGTCGGCGCTGAAATTCTTCGACAGCAGCGCCAGCGGCGACCAGTCGATGGCCACCTTGCGGGCCACCAGCCAGGCGCCCTCGCGGTCTTCCAGCACGACATGGTCGACCGTCAGCGCGCCGGACCAGATACCGTTAATGCCGCTGACCGTGACTTTGCTGTCCCTTGACGAGGCCATGTCAGAGATGATGCCGGCGAGATTTTCGCGGCCGCGCTCGGTCTTGGTCAGCACGACCAGCGCGCCGATGCCCGCCGCCGCCACGATCAGCAGCGTGTAGAAAAACAGGCGAAGGATGCGTTTCAAAATCTTCATCGTCAGAACGCCTGTCCGATCCCGGCATAGATGCCGAAACGCGGGTCGCCACGGTCGCGGTTGAGCGGCACGGCGGCGTCGATGCGCAGCGGCCCGAACGGCGTGATGTAGCGCAGGCCAACGCCCGCGCCGACCTTCACGTCGGAAAAGTCCGGCGTCGCTGTGGTCGAGACAGTGCCGGCGTCGACGAACGGCACGATGCCGATCGTGTCGGTCAGCGCAATGCGCATTTCGACCGATGTTTCGAAGAAGGAAAGCCCGCCGATCGGCTGATTGTCGATGTCCTTCGGTCCGATGCCCTGATAGGCATAGCCCCGCACCGAGCCGCCACCGCCGGAATAGAAGCGCCTGTCGGCTGGAACGTTCTGAAGGCCGGTGCCGACGATCGAACCCAGCGCGACGCGTTCGGCAAGCACGAATTTCGAGGCCGTGTCGAGCGACTGATAGGCCGACCCCTCGCCCCTGAGCTTGAGGAAGGCGGCGCCGCTCAGAATGTCGTAGCTCGGTTCGGCATAGGCCAGAACCCTGAAGCCGCTGGTCGGATTGAGCCGGTTGTCCCTATTGTCATAGACATACTGCAGCGGAATGCTGGCGATCAGGTATTTGTGCTTGCCGAAGGCGTCCGTGATCCTGGAATAGTCGAGCGCGACTTCAGCCGAAACCGTCTGCTTCTTGTCGATCTCATAGGACAGGCCGGTGCTGCCCTTGACCGAAAAATGGTCGTAGGCGTCGGGATGTTCGAGTACGGTCTTGACGCTGGCGATGAATTTCGAGGCCGGCCCGACCACCCCCGGCTTCTCGAACATGATGCCGGCATTGTAGTTGAGTTCGCTGAGATCGTTGCTGCCGATGCCGCTGATCTTGCCCTCGATGCGCAGCTTTTCGGCCCGGCCGAACAGATTTCGGTGGCCCCAATAGCCTTCCAGGCCTAGCCCTTCGGTGTTGGAGAAAGTGCCGCCGACGCCGAAATAGCGTGGTTTGCGCTCGCTGACCTGAACGCCGATCGGAATGTTGCCGTCGGCGTCAAGACTGTCGGCTTCCTTCAGCGTCACGCTGTTGAACACTTCGAGCCTCAGCAGCCGGTCGCGGGCATCGTCGATCTCGTCAGGCGAATATTGCCGGCCGCGTTTCAGCCCGGTCATATATTCGGTGAACTCGCGATCGACCTTCTCGGTGCCATCGACGGTGGTGTCGCCATAACCGGCAACCGGCCCGGCGGCCACCGTCAGCGTCACGTCGAGCGTCGAGGTGGTGTGCTCGGCCACGACCTGCCTGTCGGTGATCCGGGCCAGTGGCCGGCCCTCCTGCTTCAGCGCCCGCACGATCAGCGCCTCGGCCTTGAGCACGGCGCCCGAGCCGGCATCGCCGCCGGCTATCAGGCCGAAATCGGCGCTCGCCAGCCCGGCGGCATCGCCCTCCAGCCTGATATTGCCAAGTATGAATTTGGGCCCGCTCGAAATGCTGATCACCACCGGCACCGGCTGCGGACCTGTAAATTCGGCATCGGGCGGCAAATCGTCGAGCACCTTGCCCTGGATGGTGATGGTGACGACGCCTTCATAACGGGCGTCGGCATAAAGCGCGGCGACCAGCTGTTCGCGGTCGCTACGCGCCTTTGCCAAAAGGCCGAGCGAGCCGGAAACCGGGCGGTCCTCGTCGGATTTCAGCGACGAGGCGTTTTCGAGCTTCTTGACCAAGTCCTTGTCGGCATCGGGCGCTTCGATGGTCACCGCATAGCGCAGCGGGTCGACGATATCGGCGTCCTCGTCATTCGAAGAGCCCGACAATTTGATGCCGAAGAGCTCGAAGGCGGCCGCCGACCCCGATTCGGCAACGAGCACGCTCGAGCACGCCAACGCCACAATCAGCGCGCGCGAAAGCGTGCGCCGTGGCGCACTTACCTTCGACATCTGCGCTTCATACGCCGGCATCAGGACAACCTAGGTTACAAAACTAAAATTGGAATGAAGTTTTGAAGCGCTCGTAAAGGGGCCACAATCCAATTGTCTGAAATAGGCAGGGCTTGGAATTCACACCTTCTGCGTTTTCGCAAGAAAGCGTGATCCCTTTCCCGTGGATGAACTATCGGCATACCGGTCATTGGCCGGTTTGGGAACCGTTGGCGGGCGGAAACCTGCCCGTCCTCGTGTTGACAAGCTTGACTGAAGCTTGAACATGCCGCGGACGTAGCAGTGTCTGGAGGGTGTTATGGCGATGCGCGCGGCGGCTCGTGGTCTGTCGATCTTGATTCTTCTCGTTTTCGCCTGGGGGTCTGTAGCGCAAGCGGCCGAAGCCCGCCGGGTGGTGACCTCAAATAATTCCGACTATTTCGGCTTCGATCTCAGATCGGACCAGAATGTCAGCCTCGATCAGTGCAAGACGACATGCCTCGGCGACCCCGCCTGCCGCGCCTTTACTTACAACAACAAGGCCAAATGGTGCTTCCTAAAATCCGACTATAACCAGTTGAAACCCTTCAGCGGCGCGGTCGCGGGCAAGGTCGTCAATGTCGATGGCGACCCCGATATCGGCGCCCCGCCGGAACTCGCCTTCTTCCCCAACTGGATGGCCGACCAGGCCCAGCAATACCGCAACAAGCTGACCGATCCGGCCTATGACAAGCCGACCGACGGGCTGGAATCACTCCGCGCCGCCGCCGAACAGGCTGCACTGACCGGCGACCATGGCCAGGCCATGAACAAATACGAGGCCGCGGTCTCGGTCCTGCCTGACGACGGCCAGCTTTGGCTCGGTCTGGCGCGTGAAACGCTTGCCATACAGCCGGCCAGCGGCACCTCCGAATCCTACAATCTGCCGGTCAAAGGTACCTCCGCCGCCATCAACGCCTACAAATTGCTGCGCACCACCAAGACCCGCGCCGAAGTGCTGGCGCTGCTCGGCAACGGCCTCGACCGCCGCGATCTCTACCGTCCAGCCCTGCAGGCTTATGAAGCCAGCCTCGCGCTGGTCAGTTCGCCGGCGGTCAAGGCCGAATATGAGGATCTCAAGGCCCGCAAGGGCTTCCGCGTCATCGATCACTCGATCGACGCCGACACCAGCGCGCCGCGCATTTGCGCGCAGTTTTCCGAGGAGCTGGTCAAGACCGGCGTCGACTACGCCCAGTTCGTCACCGTCGACAACCAGCCGCCCAAGGGCGTCGAGGCCAAGGACAAGCAGATCTGCGTCGAAGGCCTGGAGCACGGCCAACATTACGAAGTGACCTTCCGCGCCGGTCTGCCGGCCGCCATTGGCGAGGTCACCGCCGCTCCGGTCGTGCTGTCGATCTATGTGCAGGACCGCGCGCCGTCCGCCCGCTTCACCGGCGACAGCTTCGTGCTGCCCGCCGGCGCCCGCCGTGGCATCCCCATCGTCACCGTCAACATGAACACCGCGCAGATGAAGCTCTACCGTATCGGCGATCGTTCGCTCGCGCAGCTTCTGTCCGGCTATCAGTTCCTGAAGCAGCTCGACGGCTATGATATCTCCAGCATTTCCGACCAGATGGGTGAGCCGGTCTGGCAGGGGCAGCTCGATATCGCCAACGACCTCAACAAGGACGTCACGACTTCGTTCCCGGTCGACGAAGCCTTGCCGCAGCGCAAGCCCGGCGTCTACGTGCTGACCGCGCAAGCGGTAAATGAAAATGACGAGGACAATTACAATTCGCTTGCCACGCAGTGGTTCGTCGTCTCGGACATCGGCCTGTCGACCTATACCGGCCAGGATGGCCTCAATGTCTTTGCCCGCTCGCTCGGAACCGCCAAGCCGATCGCCGGCGCCGAACTGACGCTGCTGGCCAGGAACAATGAAATCCTCGGCACAGCCACGTCGGACGCCGAAGGCCATGCTGTCTTCAACCCCGGCCTGACGCGCGGCGACGGCGGCATGGTGCCGGCCGTTCTGATGGCCAAGCAGGGCGACAACGATTTCGTCTTCCTCGACATGGGCCGCGCCGGCTTCGATCTGTCCGATCGCGGCGTCGCCGGACGCGCCGCACCGGGCGCGCTCGATGTCTATGCCTGGACCGAACGCGGCATCTACCGCGCCGGCGAGGATGTGCATGTCGCAGCCCTTGCCCGCGACGGCGCCTCCAAAGCGGTGGAAAACCTGCCGCTGACCTTCATCTTCACCCGTCCCGACGGCGTCGAGAACCGCCGCATCGTTGCCGATGGCATCTCGGCCGGCGGCTATGCCGTCGACCTGCCGCTGGAAGCCAACGCCATGCGCGGCACCTGGACGGTGTCGATCTATACCGATCCCAAGCAGGCGGCCGTTTCCAGCCAGATGTTCCTGGTCGAAGACTTCGTGCCGGATCGCATCGAGTTCGACATGAAGTCCGACAAGCAGGAGATCGCACAGGGCGAAACCGCCAACATCGACATTGACGGCCGCTTCCTCTATGGCGCGCCGGCCGCCGGCCTCGCGCTCGAAGGCGAGCTGACGCTGTCGACGGCGCGCGACTGGGACCGTTTCGCCGGCTATTCGTTCGGCCTTGCCGACGAGCAGTCGGCCGAGCCTTCGGTCACCCCGTTCACCGGTCTGCCGGTGGTCGGCGACGACGGCAAGGCGACCTTCCCGGTCACGGTCGACCAATTGCCCGCGACCACCAAGCTGGTCGACGCCAAGGTCACGGTTCGCATGCGCGAAACCGGCGGCCGCGCCATCGAGCGCTCGCTCAACATCGGCATCCGCCCGCAAGGCCACATGATCGGCATTCGTCCGGATTTCGCCGACAATGAGGTGCCGCAGGGCGGCACCGCCAAATTCAGCCTCATCGCGGTCGATCCCGACGGCAAGCGCGAGACGCTGAAGGGCGCGCAGTGGTCGCTGGTCAAGGTCGAACGCAATTACCAGTGGTATCGCAACAACAACTCGTGGAACTACGAACCGGTCACCTTCACCAAGTCGATCGCCAACGGCCAGGTCGATCTCAGCGCCGATGCCGAGGCGACCGTGACGATGCCGGTCGACTGGGGCCAGTACCGGCTCGAGATCGAGACTGCCGATCCCGAGGGCCCGGCGACCAGCTATGAGTTCGACGCCGGCTGGTATGTCTCCTCGACCTCCACCGAAACGCCTGACGGGCTCGAGATCGCTCTCGATAAGGACAGCTATGCCGTCGGCGACGTGGCCAAGCTGAAAGTGTCGCCGCATTTTGCCGGCGAACTGCTGGTCACCATCGGCGCCGACAAGCTGCTCAAGACCGTCACGGCAACCGTGCCGGCCGGCGGCAGCACGGTCGACATCCCGGTCGGTGACGACTGGGGCGCCGGCGCCTACATCACCGCAACCCTGTTCCGGCCCGGCGATGCGCAGGAAACCCGCATGCCGGCGCGCGCCATCGGCGTAAAATGGCTGACGGTCGACCCAGGCTCGAAAAAGCTCGCCGTCACCCTGACGCCGCCGGACAAGACGATGCCGCGCCAGCAGCTGTCGATCCCGGTTTCGGTCGCCGGCGTAGCGCCGGGCAGCAATGCCTATGTCACGGTCGCTGCCGTCGATGTCGGCATTTTGAACCTCACCAACTACAAGGCGCCGGATCCGGAGGGCTGGTATTTCGGCCAGCGCATGCTCGGGCTCGAAGTCCGCGACATCTATGGCCGTCTCATCGACGGCTCGCTCGGCACCACCGGCAAGCTCAGGACCGGCGGCGACGGCGCCTCGATGCAGCCGCAAGGCAGTCCGCCGACCGAAAAGCTGGTCGCCTTCTTCTCCGGCCCGGTCCAGCTCGACGCCGACGGCAAGGCAAGGATCGACTTCGACATCCCGCAGTTCAACGGCACCGTGCGCGTCATGGCCGTCGCCTGGACCAAGGAGGCCGTCGGCCATGCCACGACCGATGTCATCGTGCGCGATCCGGTGGTGATCACTGCCGGCCTGCCCCGCTTCCTGGCGCCTGGAGATGCAGCTATCATGCGGCTCGACGTCGCCGACACCGACGGTCCGGAGGGCGACTATGCCCTGTCGATCGCCACGACCGGCGACCTCTCGACCGGCGACAAGCCCTTGCCCGAAAAGCTGACGCTGGCCAAGGGCAAGCGCCAGACGCTGACCGTGCCGCTGATTGCACAGACGGCGGGCAATGCCTCGATCACCATCAAGCTCGCCCATGGCGACGGCACCGCCGTCGAGCAGACGCTGTATGTTCCGGTGCGTCCGGCGCAATTGCCGGTCACCACCCGTCTGGTCGTCGACCTCAAGGGCAATGGCGGCTCGCTGCGCGTCGACAAGGAGCTGCTCGCGGCAAGCCTGCTCGACGGCGCCTCGATCAGTGTCGGCGTTTCGCAGGCTGCCGCCTTCGACGTGCCGTCGCTGCTGATGACGCTCGACCGCTACCCCTATGGTTGCGCCGAGCAGACCACCAGCCGCGCCATGCCGCTTCTCTACGTCAACGATCTGGCGTCCGGCGTTGGCATGCAAAGCGATCCCGAACTGCACGGCCGCGTGCAGGCCGCCATCTACAAGGTGCTGAGCTACCAGGCTTCGGCCGGCAGCTTCGGCCTGTGGGGTCCGGGCTCCGGCGATCTGTGGCTTGACTCTTACGTCACCGACTTCCTGACCCGGGCGCGCGAGCAGAACTACGACGTGCCGGCGCTGGCGATGAGCCAGGCGCTGAGCAATCTGCAAAACTCGGTCGGTTACGACCAGGACGTCCAGGATCGCGGCAGCGAAATCGCCTACGCGCTCTATGTTCTGGCCCGCAACAAGAAGGCCTCGGTCGGCGATCTGCGCTACTACGCCGACACCAAGCTCGAAGCCTTCTCGAGCCCGATGGCCGTCGCCCAGTTGGCGGCGAGCCTGGCGCTCTACGGCGACGCGCAGCGTTCGGAAGCAACCTTCCAGACGGCGCTGCAGCTGGCCAAGTCGACCACCGAATACGACTACTACCGGTCCGACTATGGCTCGCGACTGCGTGATGGCGCCGCGATCCTGGCGCTCGCCGCCGAATCGAAGCCGGTGCCGACCATCGTGCCGGAGCTGATCCGGCTGGTGGCAAGGGAACGCGCCGATGCCCGCTGGACCAGCACGCAGGACGAGTCCTGGATGCTTCTGGCGGCCCGCGCGCTGAAGTCGGGCAACGACTCTATCACGCTGTCGGTCAACGGCGCGCCGCATGCAGGTGGATATTCCAACCACCTCAGCGGCACCGACATTGCCGACAGCCCGCTGACCATCGCCAACACCGGCGCCACGCCGCTGCAGGCGGTCGTCACCACGGTCGCCTCGCCGGTAGAGCCCTTGCCGGCCGGCGGCGACGGCTTCACCATCGACCGCACCTACTACAAGCTCGATGGCACCGAAGCCAACGTCACCGAGGCGACGCAGAACGAACGCTACGTGGTCGTGCTCAAGGTTTACGAGCAGAACCGCTGGCCTTCGCGCCTGCTGATCACCGACCTGTTGCCGGCCGGCTTCGAGATCGACAATCCGGGCCTTGTCTCCAGCGCCCAATTGTCGAACTTCACCTGGCTGGCGCAAACGGACGCGGCCCATCTCGAATTCCGCGACGACCGTTTCGTCGCGGCATTCAATCCCAATGACGGCGATGGCGACCGCAACATCATGCTGGCCTACGTCGTGCGTGCGGTAACGCCGGGCACCTATGCCCATCCGGCAGCCACGGTGGAGGACATGTACCGGCCGCAATATTCGGCCCGCACCGCCACCGGCATGATGGAGATCAAGGCGCCGTAAGGCGCCTTGACGAAGATGAACACGCCGATGTCCGCGACCATCTCCTTCTCCCCGCTATGCGGAGAGAAGGAGCCGGCAGGCGGATGAAGGGCACCACCATGCTCTCCAGAAAATTTCTCCGTCGAACAGGCATCGCCGCCGCCTCCCTCGTCGGCTTTGCGGCGATCGCTGCCGCTTCTCTCTGGGAACTCGACCGCGCTTTTCCGCCGCCGCTGCCCGGAAGGCTCACCGTCTGCACCGAGGTCCAGGACCGCGACGGCCAGCTGTTGCGCGCCTTCGCCACGCCGGACGGTTACTGGCGGCTCGACACTCATCTCGACCAGGTCGACAAGCAGTTCGTCGACATGCTGGTCACCTATGAAGACAAGCGCTTCTGGGACCATGATGGCGTCGATGTGCTGGCGCTGGCGCGCGCCGCCGGCCAGTTCGCCACCAGCGGCCATATCGTCTCCGGCGGCTCGACCCTGTCGATGCAGCTTGCCCGGCTGATCGAGCCACGCGAAAACCGCAGCCTCGGCTCGAAGATCAAGCAGATGCTGCGTGCCATCCAGATCGAGCGGCGGCTGTCCAAGCAGGAGATCCTCGAACGCTACCTGACCTTGGCGCCCTATGGCGGCAATCTTGAAGGTGTGCGCGCCGCCTCGCTCGCCTATTTCGGCAAAGAGCCGAAGCGGCTGACGGTCTCGGAAGCAGCACTGCTCGTCGCCTTGCCGCAATTGCCGGAAAAGCGCCGGCCCGACCGCAATCTCACCATCGCTCATGCCGCCCGCGACCGCGTGCTGACCCGCATGGTTTCGGCAGGCCTGCTTGGCGAGCGCGAGGCCGCGCGCGCCGCCCTCGACGATGTCTCGGGCCTGCGCCGCAAATTGCCGGCGCTGGCGCCGCACGCCGCCTACGCCATGCTGCCCAAGGCCGTGCCCGGCAAGCCACTGCAGCTTACGATCCGCAAAAGCGTCCAGCAAGGGCTGGAACAGGTGGCGCGCGATGCCGCGATCAAGCTTGGCCCGCGCCTGTCGGTCGCCATGGTGATGGCGGACGCACGCACCGGCGACATTCTTGGCGAAGTCGGCTCGGCCGATTTCTTCGATGCCAGCCGCTCCGGCTGGATCGACATGACCAGGATCGTGCGTTCGCCCGGTTCGACGCTGAAGCCGTTCATCTATGGCCTCGCCTTCGAGCAGGGGCTGGTGGCGCAGGAAATGCTGATCGAGGACAGTCCGGTCGATTTCGGCGGCTACCGGCCAAAGAATTTCGACATGGGCTATCAGGGGGATGTCTCGATCCGCCAGGCGCTGCAGCTGTCGCTCAACGTTCCGGCGATCCGCGTGCTCGACTCGGTCGGCCCGGCACGGCTGATGGCGCGCTTCCGCCAGGCCGGCGTCAGCCCGGTGCTACCGGTCAACGAGGCGCCGGGCCTCGCCATCGGCCTCGGAGGCGTCGGCGTAACGCTGCGCGATCTCGTCCAGCTCTATACCGGCCTGGCCAATGGCGGCAAGGCAAACACGCTGCATGACGGCACCGAGCCGGCCAACGACGAGCGCGCCACCGCCACCATCCTCGACGCCCAGGCGAACTGGCAGATCACCGACATATTGTCGGGCGTAAAGCCGCCTGAGGGCGCCTTGCAGCGCGGCATCGCCTACAAGACCGGCACGTCCTACGGCTATCGCGATGCCTGGTCGGTCGGCTTCGACGGCCGCTACGTGCTGGGTGTGTGGGTCGGCCGCGCCGATGCCGGTGCGGTGCCCGGCCTGTCCGGCTATGTCTCGGCCGCCCCCATCCTGTTCGAGGGCTTCGTCCGTTCAGGCCTGACCGCCGTCCCGTTGCCCAGCCAGCCGGCCGGCGTCGTCAAGGCCAGGCGCGAAGACCTGCCGGTGACATTGGCGCGCTTCGGCGCCGGCGCCGACGGACTGGTGCAGGCAGGCCCGACGGAACCGGCGCCAACGATCATTTTCCCGCCCAACGGCGCCCGCGTCGATCTCGCCACCAATTCCGCCGAGGCCTCGCCGCTGGTGCTGAAACTGCAAGGCGGCCGCGCGCCGTTCCGCTGGCTGGCCAATGGCAAGCCGCTCGTCGGCATCGACCGCCGCCGCACTGCGACCTGGCTGCCCGACGGCGCCGGCTATTCGACGCTCACCGTCATCGACGCCGTGGGACGCGCGGCAAGCGTGAAGGTGTTCGTTGAATAGATGGCGCCAAGCGATTCAGGGGATTGGGCTTCTTCGCCCGAGACCCGGCGCGAGGCACCCCCCTCTGGCCTGCCGGCCATCTCCCCCGCAAGGAGGGAGATTATTCGCCTCGCTGCCTTCGCCAATCTCCAACGGTCGAGTAGTAAGCGCGAGGTCCAAACCGCCAATCTCCCCCCTTGAGGGGGAGATGCCCGGCAGGGCAGAGGGGGGTGCCTCGCGCTGTCCTTCGTTGGCAAGCTTCATGGCGGCAACGCTGATGATCCTCGTTGCACCCCCCGCCCACGCCGATCCCCTGCCCGCCGGCTTCGTCCGCCTGGCCGATGTCGATCCCTCGATCCGCCAGGACATCCGCTATGCCGGCCTGGAAAATTTCCTGCATCGCAAGGCCGATGGCTACGACGCCCCGGTCTGCATCCTCACGAAGCAAGCTGCGCAAGCGCTGTCCGGCGTGCAGAAAGCGCTCGCCGCCGACGGCCTGACGCTGGTCGTCTTCGACTGCTACCGCCCGGCCCGCGCCGTTGCCGACATGGGCAAATGGACCAGAGAGGGCGGCCCGCCCGATCCGCAATGGTACCCTCTGGTGCCGCGCGGCGACCTCATCGCCAAGGGCTATATCGGCGAATTGTCCACCCATTCGCGCGGCTCGACCGTCGATGTCGCCATCGCCCGCAGCGACGGCAAGAACAAGTCATCCGCCGCTTGCGGCGCGGCCGGCGCCGGCACGCTCGGTTTCGGCACCAGCTTCGACTGTTTCGACCCGGCAAGCGAAACCGCCCATCGCCCATTGGCGGCAGAAGCGGCGGCAAACCGCAAAAGGCTGCTCGACGCCATGCGCGCCGGCGGCTTCAAGAATTATGCGCGCGAGTGGTGGCACTACACGCTTCGGGATGAGCCGTATCCAAAGCTGCGCTTCGATTTTCCCATCACTGCGGGCTGAACCGCCCGGTGCTACACCGAGCCTTCCCTCGCTCGGCCTTGCTTCTGCGCTGTCAGCTCCTAGATAGCGTCAAACCGGCCGGATTCGGGTTAGACCAATATGAGGAAAATATTTCCTTCCGAAACCCAATATCGGCGAAAATTTCCTTCGGGGGGACAAAAAATGCAACGTTGAATGCATCTAATTTCTATCAATTCGATAGAGTTCAGCCGTCATCAACGGAGGCGGAAATGACCAAACCTCATTTCAAGAAACTGCTCGGCGCACTGGTCGCCACATCGATCCAGTTCGGCACGCTCGGTTTCGCGTTTGCCGATACGACCATTCTGAACGTGTCCTACGACCCGACACGCGAACTCTACAAGGCCTATGACGAAGCCTTCGTCGCACACTGGAAGGCCGAGACCGGCGAGACGGTCACCATCCAGCAATCGCATGGCGGCTCCGGCGCCCAGGCCCGCGCCGTGATCGACGGCCTCGATGCCGATGTGGTGACGCTGGCGCTCGAAGGCGACATCAACGCCATCGTCACCAAGTCGAAGAAGATCAACCCGGACTGGCGCAAGAAGTTCGAGAACAATTCGGCGCCTTACACCTCGACCATCATCTTCCTGGTCCGCAAGGGCAACCCGAAGGGCATCCACGACTGGAGCGATCTGGTCAAGGACGGTGTCCAGGTGATCACGCCGAACCCGAAGACGTCGGGTGGCGCCCGCTGGAACTACCTTGCCGCCTGGGCCTATGCCAACGCCAATGATGGCGGCGACGAGGCCAAGAACAAGGAATTCGTCGGCAAGCTCTACGCCAATGCTCCGGTGCTCGACACCGGTGCGCGCGGCTCGACGGTCACCTTCGCGCAAAAGGGCATCGGCGACGTGCTGATCGGCTGGGAAAACGACGCCTATCTGGCGCTCAATGAATTCGGAGCCGACAATTTCGAGATCGTCTATCCCCCGACCTCGATCCTGGCCGAGCCGCCGGTGGCGATCGTCGACGCCAATGTCGATGCCAAGGGCACCCGCAAGGTCGCCGAAGCCTATCTCGGCTGGCTCTATTCCAAGGAAGCCCAGACGATCATCGCCAAGAACCACTATCGTCCGGCCAAGCCCGAGCTGGTGGATGCGGCTGACATTCCGAAGACGCCCGAAATCAAGCTGATCTCCATCGACGATCCGCTTTTTGGCGGCTGGAAGAAGGCACAGCCTTATCATTTCGGCGATGGTGGTATATTCGACCAGATCTACAAGCCGGCCCAGTAGGATTTAGATCAGGACGACATGACCATAGCACCCGCCAAGGCGGGGTGGCGATTCAGACAGCCGAGTGTCATTCCGGGTTTCGGATTGACGCTCGGCTTCTCGCTTGCCTACCTCACGCTCATCATCCTCATCCCCCTGTCGGGCCTGATCTGGCGCTCGGCAGCCCTCGGCTGGACCGATTTCTGGGCGATCGCCACCGACCGCCGGACCATCAACGCACTCGAAATCAGCTTCGGCACAGCCTTCATCGCAGCCGCCGTCAACGTCGTCTTCGGCACGCTCGTCGCCTGGGTGCTGGTGCGCTACCGCTTCCCCGGCCGCCGCGTCGTCGACGCCATGGTCGACCTGCCCTTCGCGCTGCCGACCGCGGTCGCGGGCATTGCGCTGACCACTCTTTATGCGCCCAATGGCTGGATCGGCCATCTCCTGGCGCCGCTCGGCATCAAGGTCGCGTACACGCCGCTCGGCATTGTCGTGGCGCTTGTCTTCATCGGCCTGCCGTTTGTCGTGCGCACGGTGCAGCCGATCATGGAGGAGATCAACAAGGAAGTGGAGGAGGCCGCTGCGACGCTCGGCGCCAACCGCTTCCAGATCATCACCCGCATCCTGTTTCCCGGCCTGGCGCCGGCCATCATCACCGGCTTCTCACTCGCTTTCGCGCGCGGCGTCGGCGAATACGGCTCGGTCATCTTCATCGCCGGCAACCTTCCCTACAAGTCGGAGATCGCACCGCTTCTGATCGTCATCCGGCTCGAGGAGTACAATTATCCGGCGGCCACCGCGATCGCGGCGATCATGCTTTTGCTGTCGTTCGTGATGCTGCTGGTCATCAACCTGGCGCAGTCATGGAGTCGCAAGCGCTATGGCTGACCCCGAGATCAAATCCTACGAACCGCATCACGAGAGCCGGTCGGCGGCGGTGACCGAAAGCCGGCCGGTGCGGCTGCTGCTGATGGCGGTGGCCTTCGCCTTCCTCGCCATCTTCCTGCTGCTGCCGCTGATCATCGTCTTCCACGAGGCGCTGGCGAAAGGCATTGGCGCCTACACGGAATCGCTCTCCAATCCCGATACGCGCTCGGCGATCCGGCTGACGCTGCTGGTGGCGGTGATCGCCGTTCCGCTCAACGTCGTCTTCGGCATTTCGGCTGCCTGGGCGATCGCCAAGTTCGAGTTCAAGGGCAAGGCTTTTCTAACCACGCTGATCGACCTGCCCTTCTCGGTCTCGCCGGTCATTTCCGGCCTGGTCTATGTGCTTTTGTTTGGCGCTCAGGGACTGTTCGGTGAATGGCTGAAGGCGCACGGCATCCAGATCTTGTTCGCCGTGCCCGGCATCGTGCTCGCGACCATCTTCGTCACCTTCCCCTTCGTTGCCCGCGAACTGATCCCGCTGATGCAGGAACAGGGCAACGGCGACGAGGAAGCCGCGCTCTCTCTGGGCGCCAATGGCTGGCAGACCTTCTGGTACGTGACGCTGCCCAACGTCAAATGGGGATTGCTCTACGGCGTGCTTCTGTGCAACGCCCGCTCGATGGGCGAATTCGGCGCGGTCTCGGTCGTGTCGGGCCACATACGCGGGCTGACCAACACCATGCCGTTGCATGTCGAAATCCTCTACAACGAGTACAACGCCGTCGGCGCTTTTGCCGTCGCTTCGCTGCTTGCCGGCCTGGCGCTGGTCACGCTGGTCTTGAAAACACTTCTCGAGATGCGCTACGGCGCCGAGATCGCCGCGACGCGCGGGCACTGACTAAATGCATATCGCCCAAGACTGGGAACCGGTTTTGGGACAACGACATGCACCAAATTACTGAGGGATCTACATGGAAGTTCGCGTTGCCAACGTACGCAAGGAGTTTGACCGGTTTCCGGCCCTCCATGACGTATCGCTTGACATCAAGTCGGGTGAGCTGATCGCGCTGCTTGGGCCATCCGGCTCCGGCAAGACGACGCTGCTGAGGCTTATCGCCGGCCTGGAGCGGCCGACGCGCGGAAAGATCTTCTTCGGCGACGAGGACGCCTCGCACCGCTCGATCCAGGAGCGCAATGTCGGCTTCGTCTTCCAGCACTATGCGCTCTTCCGGCACATGACGGTCGCCGACAATATCGGCTTCGGCCTCAAGGTGCGGCATGGACCGTCGCGACCACCGGCGGCCGAAATCCGCCGACGCGCCTCCGAACTGCTCGATCTCGTTCAGCTTTCCGGCCTGGAAAAGCGCTATCCGGCGCAACTTTCCGGTGGCCAGCGCCAGCGCGTGGCGCTCGCCCGGGCCATGGCCATCGAGCCCAAGGTGCTGTTGCTCGACGAGCCGTTCGGCGCGCTCGATGCGCAGGTGCGCCGGGAACTCCGCCGCTGGCTGCGCGAGATCCATGACCGTACCGGCCACACCACCGTCTTCGTCACCCACGACCAGGAAGAGGCGCTCGAGCTTGCCGACCGCGTCGTGGTGATGAGCCAGGGCCGCATCGAGCAGGTCGGCTCCGCCGACGAGATCTACGACACGCCGAACTCGCCCTTCGTCTACTCCTTCATCGGCGAATCGAGCATGCTGCCGGTCAAGGTTGAGAATGGCGAAATCTGGCTCGCCGACCGTCCGATCGGCGTGTCGGCGCCGCACGCACCCGAGGGCGATGCGACGCTGTATTTCCGCCCGCACGATATCGAACTGCTCGACGGCTGCAGCGGCTGCATCGCCGGCACGGTCGCCGCCAGCCGCCGCGTCGCCGGCACAAGACGCGTCGAACTGGAAATCGGCGGCGAGCGCCAGCGCGTCGAGATCGAACTGCCTGTGGACCATCCTGCGGCGCAGAAGAGCCGGGTGGCGTTCAGGCCAAGGCGCTGGAAGCTTTTCCCGGCGGCATAGACATCGATCCGGCGCTACTCCAGCCAGTTCTCGAGCGTCAGGCCCTTGATCCGACGGAACTCAGCGGTGTTGGCCGTCACCAGTGTCGTCCCCAACACACAGGCATGGGCAGCAATGAAAAGATCATTGTGGCCGATTGGCTGGCCTCTGGCCTCCAGCTCGGCACGAAGTGCTCCGTATTCGTTATCCATCGGCACATCGAGCGGCAGCACAGGTAACTCGGCGAGCAATTGCTCGACCTTGGCGAGCAGCTTGGCCGATCCCTTGCGGGCGCAGCCATAACGCAGCTCCGAGGCGACAACGATGCTGGTGCACAGGGCACCGTCTCCCGCGCGAACCGCCGTACTGGCGGCTTTGCCGGCCGGATTTCGGATCATGTCGCTGATGATGTTCGTGTCCAGCATGAACCGCATCAGAAGATGTCCTCGGGCCCCACGGGCGCATCATGAATCTCGGGAAAGTCGTCTTCAGGACCAAGCGGCGGCTCTTTCGCCCATTGGGCAAGGAGCGCGACGAGGCCGGGTTTGCGGACCGGCTCGATGATCAGCCGGTCGCCATCGCGGCTGATCAGGACCTTCTCGCCAGGCAGCTCGAATTCGACAGGGATGCGAACCGCCTGACTGCGGTTGTTGCGAAACAACTTCGCCTCCCTGGGCGGTGGTATCGAGTGACGGTGCTGCGGCATGGCAGCCTCCCCTGTCTGTTCCACTTGTATATGCCATTTGTATATGCCATTCGGCTTCGAATTGCAAACCACAGAAAACCCCAACGCACCGGCATTTCGCCTGGAATGAATTTTCGCCGATAACCTGCTTCAGCGATTTCTTTTTCGCTGCAACGCCATACGTCTGCCCCGTGTGCCTCGCAGTACACCCTCCGGCCCGGCTATGTTCTGGCAACGCATTGCACATCGGAGCCTGTTTTCATGAAGCGATTTTTCCTCAGCGTCGCCACTGTCGCCGGCCTGATCCTCGCCTGTTCGCAGGCCTGGTCGGCCGACAAATTGCTCAACGCTTCCTATGATGTCGGCCGCGAACTGTTCGTCCAGATCAACAAGGCTTTCACCGCCGGCCATCCCGGCGTCACGGTCGACCAGTCGCATGCCGGCACTTCGGCGCAGGCGCGCGCCATTGCCGAAGGCTTGGGCGCCGATGTCGTCACCTTCAACCAGGTCACCGACATCGACTTTCTGGTCAAGAAAGGCCTCGTCTCCGCCGACTGGCAGAAGGATTTCCCCGACAACGCCTCGCCCTTCTATTCGCTCCCTTCGTTTCTCGTCCGCGCGGGCAACCCCAAGCACATCAAGGACTGGAACGACCTCGTGCGCGACGACGTGCAGGTGATCTTCCCCAACCCCAAGACCTCGGGCAATGCGCGCTACACCTATCTGGCCGCAACCGCCTACGCCAAGGAAGCCTTCAAGGGCGACGACGCCAAGGTGAAGGAGTTCGTCACCAAGCTGTTCAACAACGTGCCGATCTTCGACACCGGCGGGCGCGCCGCCACCACCACCTTCGTGCAGCGCGAGATCGGCGACGTGCTGATCACCTTCGAGTCGGAAACGCGCGGCATCCGCAAGGAGTATGGCAACGACAAGTTCGAACAGGTCACGCCAACGGTCAGCCTGCTCGCCGAATTCCCGGTGGCGATCGTCGACAAGGTCGCCGACGAGCACGGCAGCCGTGACCTCGCCAAGACCTATCTCGATTTCCTCTACACGCCCGAGGGCCAGACCATCGCGGCTGAAAATGGCCTGCGCGCCCGCAACGCTGAAGTCGCGGCAAAATACAAGGCCGACTTCCCCGATGTCCGCCTGCTGACTGTGGAAGACGTCTTCGGCGGCTGGGACAAGGTACAGAAGGAGCACTTCGCCGCCGGCGGTCTGCTCGACCAGACCTATGGCAGCCGCTGATATCAGCAGCGTTCGACCTCACCTCACAAGAAAGCCGGCGCTTTGCCGGCTTTTTTGATTTCGCGCGCCGACAAACGGCTTTCATGCGGAATCTGTCGCGATCGGCGAAAAACGTTACAAAGAATCAACGCCTTTGTGCCTAACGTCTCAACCGGGCGGCTTGTTCTACGCGAAACCGGGTTGTTCAGGCGAAACGTCATGATTTGCACACAAACAACCGCCAGATGCGGGTGGTTGGGGTTTTCATGAACTGAAGCGGGCATGCTTACCAAAAAAGGCAAATACGGCCTCAAGGCCCTCGTGCATCTTTCCGGCCTGCCGGTCGGCCAGCTTGCATTCGTCAACGACATCGCGATCGCCAACAACATCCCGAAGAAATTCCTGGATGCCATTCTGGGCGAGCTGCGCAATGCCGGCTTCGTCCTCAGCCGCAAGGGCAAGGAAGGCGGTTATCGCCTCGCCCGGCCGGCTTCCGAAATCAAGATCGGCCACGTCGTGCGCGTGCTGGACGGCCCGCTCGCTCCCATACCCTGCGCCAGCCGCACGCAATACCAGCGCTGCGAGGATTGCGACGAGGCGACCTGTCAGGTCCGGCACATGATGCTGGAAGTGCGCCAGGCGATCGCCGAAGTGCTGGACAATCGCAGCCTCGCCGCCATGCGCGACGCCGACAATGATGATT
Source organism: Mesorhizobium sp. M0016 (assembly GCF_040324035.1). Taxonomy (NCBI): domain Bacteria; kingdom Pseudomonadati; phylum Pseudomonadota; class Alphaproteobacteria; order Hyphomicrobiales; family Phyllobacteriaceae; genus Mesorhizobium; species Mesorhizobium sp. M0016. The sequence continues at coordinate 58,993 of NZ_JAMYVM010000022.1, forward strand.
TTCCGGTCGAGCTGACATCGCAGATCTAAATTAGAGCATAGTCCCGAAAAGTGGGAACCGGTTTTCGGACAAGATCATGCTCAAATGAGAGTCCTCAGACCAGGCCGAGCTTGCCGGCCAGGCCGACGCGCTGGATCTTGCCTGTGGGACCCTTGGGTATCTCCTGAAGAAACAGGATGTGGCGCGGCACCTTGAACTCGACGATCCGGCTGCGCGCGAAATCGCGTATCTGCTCGGCATCGGCGGTGGCGCCCTCGGCCAGCACGATGGCCGCACCCACCTCTTCGCCGAGCATGGCGTGCGGCACGGCAAAGGTCACCGCCTGCGCCACCAGCGGATGATCGAGCAGGACATTGTCGACTTCGAGCGGCGAGATCTTTTCGCCGCCGCGATTGATGATCTCCTTCAGCCGCCCGGTGATCTTCAGATCGCCATCCTCGTCGATCAGGCCCTGGTCGCCGGTGCGGAACCAGCCATCGCTGAAGGCAGCTTCATTGGCCACCGGATTGTTGAGATAGCCATCATGGATGTTGGCGCCGCGCACCGCGATCTCGCCCTTTTCACCCGCCGGAAGGATCGTCCCCTTGTCGTCCAGGATCGTCACCTGCGGACCCGCAGGCAGGCCGACCGAGCCTGGCTTGCGGCGCGCAGGCGGCAGGCCATTGGATGTCATCTGGTGCGCCGCCTCGGTCATGCCATAGGCCTCGACCACCGGACAGCCGAAGACGCGCTCGAGGTCGCGGAACACGGTGTCGGGAAGCGCTGCCGAAGACGAGCGGATGAAGCGCAGCCGCGCAGCCGCGATGGTTTCGCCATTGCGGGCGGCGCGCGCCAGGATCGCCTGATGCATGGTCGGCACCGCGCTGTACCAGCTCGGCCTGAAGTCGCCCAGCCAGCCGTAGAATTTTAGCGGGTTGAAGCCCGGCGTGCAGACAACAGCGCCGCCGACTGCCAGCTGTGCGCTGAGCGCCGCCATCAGCCCGTGAATGTGGAACAGCGGCATCACGTTGAGACAGATATCGTCTGCCGAAAGCGCCAAGGTGCGGGCGATGTTGGCCATTGATGCCAGCAGATTGCGCTGCCGCAAGCCGACGATCTTCGGCCGCGCCGTGGTTCCCGATGTGTGCAGGACAAGCGCGAAATCGTCCGGCCCGTTGAGCTGCATATCGTCGAGGCGAGCCTCGCTGGCAGCCTCCACCTCGGCGTCGCCCGCCAGCAGAAACTCGCCGGCCTTGGCGCCGTCAGTCACGACGACGTCGAGCACCGCAATGCCGAGCCCCTTTGCGGCGTTGCGCGCCGCATCGCCCATGCCTTGTCCGCACAGCAGCAGCTTCACATCGAGATCGCCGAGATAGAAGCGGAATTCGTCTTCGCCGTAAGCCGGATTGAGCGGCGCCGCCGTCGCCAACGCCGAGACCGCCAGGAAACAGGCCGCCATTTCCGGGCCGTTGGGCAAGACGATGCCGACGGCCGTGCCGCGGGCAACGCCACGCCTGGCGAGATCGCCGCAGAGCTTGTCGACAAGATTGGCGAGGCCGGCAAAGCTCAGGGATGGCCGGTCCGGCGCCATCAGCGCCACCGCAGCCGGCCGCCAGGGCGCCAGTTGGGGAAGTGCTACCGATAGGGCCTGTTTCAAGTTCGAACCCTGAATGGCGTTCACCATGGCCTTGTCGGCGCCGATTGCGCGCCCGTGGCAGACGCAGTAAAGCGATTTCCGGACGCACGCAAGAACAGGTGGACACCGATCGGATGAGGCTGCCGTGGTTGGGAAAATCCCGGAAAGCCGACCGGACACCATCTTCCGCCGTCATTTATCATACGGAAATCATCGCCGACATCCTGGTGCCCGAACGCGCCGAGAATGTTCGCTTCTTCAGCCGCAAGCAGGTCCGCGCCGGCAAGTTGCGCACCTTCAACAACAGGGATCTCCGCGAGCTGCTGCTGGCCGCCTTTTATCTCGGGGTCGCGGCATTGCTACCGGTCAATTGGTGGGCCGCGATCTGCAGCCGCGTATCGGGGCTGCGCCTCAAGCGCCATATCCGCAAGGATTTCGTGCGCTACGCTGCCGCGACGCGCGCCGTGCTCGGCAATGGCATCGATGCGCAAAGGCAGTTCAGGGCCTTGCTCTGCGCCAACCACCGCCGGCGTTTGCTACTTGCCGCGCATCTCATCGGCCGCCGCTGGTCACCTGATATCCGGCTGGAGGGCCTGGAAGGCCTGCAAGCGGCGCTGAAGCGCGGCCACGGCGCTATCATCTGGTGCGATCAGTTCACGACCCAGACCATCATCGGCAAACGCGCTCTCCATGAAGCCGGCATCGAGACACACCAGCTCAGCGTCAGGGCTCACGGCATATCCGATTCGACCTTCGGCTTGCGCTTCCTGAACCCGCCGATGGTTCGGGTCGAGAACCGTTTCCTGAAAAGCCGGATCGTGTTCGACCGCAGTGACGCCTACCAGGTCACCGGCCGGATCCAGAAGATCCTTGGCAGCAACGGCGTGGTGTTGGTGACCAACACGGTGCATGCCGGCTCGACATTCACCGAAGTCGGCCTTGGCGAGAGCGGCTGGACCCACCTGGCTTCGGCGCCGACGAATTTCGCTGCCAGAGGCAAGGCGGCGCTGTTTTCCATGTCGACCTTCGAGACCGATCCGTTCCGCCAATACCGCGCCGTCCTAAGTCCCGAACTGGTGCCGGCCCCGGCAGAGGCCGGCGAGCCCGCGACCAGAGCCGGCGGCGCCAAGAACATGGCGCTTCAGGCCGAGTACATATTGCTCAAGCGCGACCGCTTGCTGGAGGCGCTGAAACTCTATCCCGAGCAAATGATGGTCTGGTCAGGCCATGACCGGTTCACCGAACGGCCGGAAACCGCCTTGCCCGACGAGGGTGGTTCATGATTTTGCGCCGGCCAGCAGGCTGGCAACGGCGGTGACGATTTCAGCCACTGGAAGTGTGGCGTCGGCCGTCAGCGCCCGCTCGTCGGCGCCAGGCGGTTCAAGGATGGCGAACTGGCTTTCGACCAGGCTTGCCGGCATGAAATGCCCCTTGCGGCTGGCGACACGCTGCTTGGCGGTAGCGGGATCGATCTTCAGATAGATGAAAACGATGTCCCGGCGGAAGCCGCTCAGACGATCGCGGTAGCTGCGCTTCAGCGCCGAGCAGGCGGCAACCACGCTTTGGCCGCTGCCGGTCAGGTCCGCGATCCGCTCGCCAATGGCATCGAGCCAGCCCTCACGCAGTTGATCTGTGAGCGGCTCACCGCTCGCCATGCGGGCGACGTTTTCGGGCGGGTGCAGCCTGTCGCCTTCGACAAAGACGGCCCCTTCCTCTGCTGCCAACGCTTTGCCGACAGCCGACTTTCCGCAGCCGGCGACGCCCATCACCACAATGGCCCGAGGCACTGAGCCGGTAGCGCCCATTGGCGCCTGTGCCGTCTTTTCGTCCACGGTCAGCGGCTTGCCGGCGCGCGGCCGTAGAGCAGGAGCATGGCAACGATGACCAGGCCATAGACGATCTGCCGCCCCGCCTCCGGCATCTGCATGACCGAGAGGATGGACTGCAGGAGCGTAATCAGGATGACACCGGCGACGGTGCCGAGATAGGAGCCGCGGCCACCCAGGATCGAGGTGCCGCCCAGAACCACGGCGGCGATCGACGGCAAGAGATAGGCATCGCCCATCGATTGCGCCGCCTTGGAGGCATAGCCGGCGAGAAGCACCCCGCCAAAGGCGGACAGCCCGCCTGAGATAGCGAAGGCGATCATCACCACGCGCCTTGTATCGATGCCGGAGAGATAGGCGGCACGCTCGCGGTTGCCGATGCCGTAGACGGTGCGGCCGAAGCTGGTGCGGGACAGCACGAACACCATCGCGGCACCAATCAGCGCCCAGATGATGACGGCGTTAGGCACGCCAGGAATGGTAAAACCTGTCGCAAGATAGCGCATGGCGCCGGTGGCCGAATCCTGTGGCGAGTAGCCGCCGGTATAAACGACCATGAGCCCTTGCGCGACAGCGTTGGTGGCGAGCGTGATGATCATCGAGGGTATGCGCAAATAGGCGACGCCAAAGCCGTTGACGATGCCGATCAGCACCCCGCAGAAGATGCCGAACGGGATGGCCAGCGCCACACCGATCGGGCCATAGGCCGCGGCCGCACACGCCATCATCGCGCCCGCCGCCACCGCCCACGGCACCGACAGGTCGATCTGGCCTAGCAGGATGACCAGCATCATGCCTGTGGCGATGACGCCGAGGAACGAGGCCACCTTGAGCTGCTGCAAGAGATATTCAGGCGACAGAAAGCTCCTGGAATAGAGGCTGCCTAGGAACAGCAACAGCACGATGCAGGCGAAGGCCGTCAGCACCGCCGGATCGGCGCGGCGGATGAATTTCGGCATGCGGCCGGCGATACCGCCCAATGTCGTTTCGCTCACAGGAACCACTCCAGCCGGTTGCGGACCCGAAACAGCGCAAAGGCGCCAAGGCTGACCGCGACCAGCAGGATAACGCCCTGGAACAGCGGCTGCCATAGCGGATCGAAATCGAAAACGAACAACAGGTCGCCGATGGTGCGGAAGGCCAGCGCGCCGAAGATGGCGCCGATGGCGCTGCCCTTGCCGCCAAACAGCGAGACGCCGCCCAGCACCACGGCGGCAATCGAAAACAGCGTATAGGCGTTGCCGCTGGCATAGGCTGCATCGCCGGTATAGGTGAAGAAGGTCAGGAACAGTCCGCCGATCGCGGCCAACAGGCCTGCGAGCGCGTAGGCAGCGAACTTGCCGCGCCTTATCGGCACACCGGACATGTAGGCCGCCGTCTCCGACGAGCCGGCCGCATAGGCCGCCCGCCCGAGCACCGAGCGGCTGAACGGTACCCAGACCACGAGCACGACGGCGAGCAGCACGACCAGGCTCGCCGGCATCACGCCGAACAGGCGTCCGGTCAGCGCGTCGGCGAGACCTTCGTTGACCGAACCGCCGGGAAACGGCCTGAGCAGCAGCGCGATGCCGAAATAGACCGCACCCGTGGCGATCGTGGCGACGATCGGCTGCAGGCGGCCGTAGATGACGATGGCGCCGTTGATCGCCCCGCAAAGGAGCCCGGTGCCGAGCACGGCGATGACGCCGAAAGCGGTCTCGAGGCCGGTGCCGATGACCAGCCAGGAGGCGAGGCAATTGGTCAGCGTGAAGATCATGCCGACGGAGAGGTCGATGCCGGCGGTGATCACGACCAGTGTCTGCGCCATGGCGACGAAGGCGAGCAGCACGCCCTTGTTGGACGCCGTCTGCACGACATTGGCGGTGAAGCCCGCCGGATGGTTCGAGGTGTAGATGACGAACATGACAATGAATATGCCGAGTGCCATCAGTGTTCCGCGCTGCTCGGCCAGCCAGTAGCGCCACTCTTTCACGCGTCCGCTCCCTGTCTTGCGCCGGCATCGTCTCTCGCGCCGCCGTCATCGCCGTGGATGTTGAGCGCGCTTGCAATGAGCGCCCGCTCGGTGATCTCGGCCCCGACCAGCTCGCGCTTGACCGCGCCGTCATAGAGCACCAGCACGCGGTCGCAGCAGCCGATCAGTTCGTCATAGTCGGTCGAATAGAACAGGATCGCCGCCCCCGCATCCGCCAGCTTGCGCATCAGTTGATAGAGTTCCTGCTTGGTGCCGACGTCGATGCCGCGCGTCGGATCGTTGAGCAGGATGATCCGCGGCTGGCGCATCAGCCATTTGGCGATGACCACCTTCTGCTGGTTGCCCCCCGACAGCGCACCGACCGGAATGTCGAGGCCGGCCGTCTTGATCGCCAGCAGCCCGACCATGTCGTCGATCAGCCGCTGTTCGGCGGCGCGGTCGATGATGCCGGCCTTGGACAGCCGGTCTAGGGCGGCAAAGGAGAGGTTCTCGCGCACCGTCATCGGCAGCATCAGGCCTTCGGTCTTGCGGTCCTCCGGGATCAGCGCCATGCCGATGCGGTCGTCGCGCGCCGCTTGGGGGCTGGCGATCGAAACAGGCTTGCCGTCGATAAGGATCTGGCCGCCGAGGCCGCGCAGCACACCGAAAAAGGCAAGCAGCAATTCGCGCTGGCCCTGGCCGTCCAGGCCGCCAAGGCCGACGACCTCGCCTGCCCCGACGGTCAGCGAGACATTGTCCAGCCGGTCCGTCCAGGACAGCTTGCGCGCCTCCAGCACAGGAACGGCGGCGGCGGCAGCGCGCGCGGGTTTCGGCGGGAAAATATGGCTGTATTCGCGCCCGATCATCAGTTCGACGACTTCGTTGTCGCTCTTTGTGCCTGCCTTGTAGCTGGCGACATTGCGGCCGTTGCGAAACACCGTGCAGTGGTCGGCAAGCTCGGCGATCTCGTTCATGCGGTGCGAAATGTAAAGCAGCGCCAGCCCTTCCGAGCGCAATCGCTTGAGCACGCTGAATATCCTGGCGACGTCCGTCGCGGTCAGGGCCGAGGTCGCCTCGTCGAGGATCAGGATGCGCGGCTTCCTGGCCAATGCCTTGGCGATCTCGACCATCTGTCTTCTTGAAAGCGGAAGATCCTTGACCAGCGCCAATGGATGGATGTCGGCCGCACCTGCGCGTGCCAGCGCATCCTCGGCAATGCGGCGCTGCGCCTTGCGGTCGATCATGCCGAAACGCTTCGGCGGATCGGAGATGACGATGTTGTCGGCAACGCTGAGTTCGGGAACCAGCGACAGCTCCTGGAAGATGCAGACGATGCCGGACTTGTTTGCAGCAGCAGGCGAAGCGAACGTCACCTCGCTGCCGTTCAGCATCATGCGGCCTTCGTCGGGCGCGACGACGCCCGCCATGACCTTGATCAGCGTCGATTTGCCGGCGCCGTTTTCGCCGAGAATGGCGTGGATGCTACCGGACGAGACCGAAAGCTCGGCCTTTTCCAGCGCCCGCACACCACCATAGCGCTTGGATATGCCTTCCATCCGGAAGAGCGGAACCGCACCGTCCATCGGCCCTCCCGAGGCAGTTTGACTTCAAGGGATATTGAGTGGCCGGCGCCGCGGAGATCCCGCGGCGCCGGATATGCCGCCTATTGGTCAGCCCTATTGGTCAGCTTTGGTCTGGCCCATAATTTCCTGCGCGGTGAAATTGATGCCGCAGGTCGGGAAGGAATTGCCGACGAAGAAATTGTCGGACTGGTCGGGGAAGAAATCCTGACCGGCCTTGAAGTTCGGGTCCTCGACGATCGCCAGCGGCAGCTTCACCGCTTGCGGCACAACGTTGCCTTCGAGCGCGGCAATCGCCGTCTTGATGGCGACCGCGACCTGCGCCGGACCGGTGCCGGCCGATGAGCATTTCAGCCCGTCGCCGGCATGTGCCGCGCAGAACTTGCGGAAACCGTTCTCGGTCTCGCCGCCGAACGGCACGAAAGCATGCTTGGCATCGATCATCGCCTGCACGATGCCGGTGTCGCCGCCTTGCCCGGTGATGCCGTCGAACGGGCCGTTGGTGGCAATGGCGTCGGCCGTGGCTTTCTGCGCCACGCCGTCGTCCCATTTGCCGACCACCTCGGTGACGTCCCATTTCTTGCCGGAGGCATCGAGCGCTTCATGGATGCCGTTGTGACGGTCGGTGTCCACGGAAGTTCCGGCAACGCCGCGCACTTCGAGCACCTTGCCGCCATTCGGCACATGGCCGACCAGCCATTTGCCCCACAATTCGCCAAGGCCCTTCTGGTCGACATTGACGTTGATGGCGTCCTTGGTATCGAGAATATTGTCGAAGGCGACGAGGATGACGCCAGCTTCCTTGGCGCGCTTGATGACCGGCCCGAAAGCGGTCGGGTTCTGGGCGTTGACGACGATCGCGTCATAGCCGGAATCGATGAAGTTGTTGATCGCCGAAATCTGAGCCGGCACGTCCTCGCCGGTCGAGACGACCTTGAATTCCTTCAGTTTAGCGGCGACCTCCGGCTGGGCCGCATAGGCCTTGGCGGTCTGCACCATCTGGATGCGCCAGGTGTTGGCGATATAGCCATTGGCGAGCGCGATGCGGTATGGGCCGTCTTTCTTGGGGAACTTGAAGAACTGCGTATCGGCCGCCCAGGGCGCAAAGCAATCCGGCTCAGCCGACGGGCCCTTGACAACTTCCGGGTCGGCCATGGCCGACGAACTCAGCATGACGAATGCAGTGGCGGCAACGATGCCACCAACAAGTGACTTGATCATCGATATTCCTCCCAGTTGTAGTTTTGTTTGCTGCTGCTTGTTTATTTGATGCTGTTTGTCGTGGTGTGTTTCCACGCCTGCCGAAGGCCCTCCAGCCTGGCCGGCGCCACGTCTCAAGGGCCGAAGCCGGCCCGATCCCCTCCCCCTCGCCGCTTCACAGGCGAGAAACGAAACTAGCATATTATACATAATAAACAAGCATGAGCTGTTGCTTATGTATAATAAACAGGGGCGGCCTTTCATCAAAACGTCTGCCCGACGAAAATGGTAGCGCTACCATGACGTTGTGTAAAGCACCATTTGCTGAGGCCGGCCAAAGCGTGTTCAGCGTGCGGTGCTCTCGCGGGGCTTGAGTTCGAAACCAAGATCGACGACCCGCTGCTCAGGCCTTCGTCCTGCGATCGCCGCCAGCGCCATGGCGACAGACCGACGGCCGATTTCATAGCGAGGGGTGCGGATACTGGTGAGCGGCGGGAACGCCGCCTGCATCATTTCGAGGTCGTTGAAGCCGACAATGCCGATTGTTTTCGGCACGTTGAGCGCGGCGCTATGGCATTCGAACAAAACGCCGAGCGCGATGTCGTCATTGTTGCAGAAGACGCCGTCGAGCGCCGGCATCTTGGCCAGCGCATCGCGAAGCAGCTCGCGGCCGAGCGTCACGCTGGACAGTAGCGGCGTGGTGGTGACCAGCCGCGGGTCGAACAGGCCGGCCTTCTCCATTGCCGCGCGATAGCCGGCAAGCCGCCGCTGCGAGCGCGGGTCCATGCGTGCGCCGATGAAGCCGATCCGCCGGTAGCCCGCCTCGATCAGATGCTCGGTCGCGGTGCGGCCGCCGTCGAAATGCGAGAAGCCGACCAGCATGTCGACCGGATCGGGCCCGGTCTCCATCACCTGCACCACCGGGCAGCCCGCGCTCTCCAGCAGCTTTCGCGAGGTCGGCGTCTGGTCGATGCCGGCCACGATCAGCGCCGCCGGGCGCTGCGGTGCGAACACCTGCAGCAGGCGCTCCTCCTCGAGGCCGGAATAATGGGTGTTGCCGAGCTGGACGCGGAACGGGCCGTCCGACAGGCTGTCATAGATGCCGCGCACCACTTCTGCGAAGACGTTGTTGGTCAGCGACGGCACCAGCACGCCGAACACATCGGCGCGCGCCGAGGCCAGCGCCCGTGCATTGGGATCCGGGACATAACCGAGTTCGTCGACGGCGGCCTGGATCTGGCGCCGCAGATCTTGGCTGACGCGTTCCGGTTCGCGCAGCGCCCGCGACACGGTGATGGCGCCGACGCCGGCCTTGCGCGCCACATCTGATAGGGTCGGGCGGCCGCCCCCGCGACGCGAGCGCGGCTTGGTCATGGACATCCTCCACGTGCCGGGCCCCGGCCGCTGCGCCCTTGCGAAACCATGTTCAGCTTTTCCACTGCCACCATGCCAACCGGCTGCTGCCGCACCCACTCGCCTGCTGGCGTCGCGCAGCCAATCGCCCTTGTCAAGCAACAGGGCAATCCTGCCTTCCTAAGCCATCAGGGCAGCACTGCGTTTTGCTTTCCACAGCAGCAGCCCGATGGCCACTATGTTCAGCAAGTTCCACGCGATCCCGTTGAGGAACGCGGCGGCGTAAGAGCCGGTCAGGTCGTAGATCCAGCCCGACATCCAGCCACCGATCGCCATGCCGAAGATGGTCGCCATCATGACGATGCCGATACGCTGGCCGGCCTCCCTGGCGGGCAGGTATTCGCGCACGATGATGGCATAGCAAGGCACGATGCCGCCTTGCGACAGGCCGAACACCAGCGACACGACATAGAGCGAGGCAAGCCCGTCGAACGGGATGTAAAACAAAAGCGACAGGCATTGCAGCACGGAACCGATAAGCAGGGTTTTCACGCCGCCGATGCGGTCGGCGACAAAGCCGGAGGCGAGCCGGCTGACGACGCCCGCCGCCATCATGATCGACAGCATGTCGGCGCCATGCGCAATGCCGTAGCCAAGATCCATGCAATAGGCGACGATGTGCACCTGCGGCATCGACATCGCCACGCAGCAGCCGAGACCGGCAACGATCAGCAGCACCTGTAACGCCGCCGGCGACAGCGAAATCGACTGCACTGGCCGGCTTCCGGGCGAACCGGCGGCAGCCGCCGTCGGAGCAGCGCGCCGCAACAACAGCACCAGTGGCACCATGGTGACCAGGCAGAAGACACCGATGCCGGCATAGGTGAAGCGCCAGCCCTCCGCCTTGATCAGTGTCGGCATGATGGTTGGCCAGAGCGCTCCGGCGAGATAGTTGCCAGCAGCCGCCGCCGTGACGGCGACGCCGCGCCGACGGTTGAACCAGTGCGAGATGTCGGCGATCAGCGGCCCGAAGATCACCGATGTGCCGACACCAATCAGCACGCCCTGGGCAAGGGTGAATTGCAGGATAGAGGTCGACAACGCGGCGAGCAGCAGGCCGGCGGCGAGAGCCACCGAGGATAGCAGTGCCGGGATCCAATACCCCATGCGATCGACCGCGCGGCCAACCAGCACATTGCCGGCGGCGAAGCCGACCATGGTTGCGGTGTAGGGCATCGATGCCGCGGCGCGGTCAACGCCGAACTCGGCCTGCACGGCCGGCAGCACGACGACGACGGCCCACATGCCGACCGCACCGATCGTCGCCAGCAGCATGGAGATGGCAAGCCGCATCCAGGCGTAGCTGCTGTCGATGCCGGGGCTATCCGCCTGATTGGCGACGATCGGGGTCAAGGCGTTTCCTGTCTACGGTCCTGGGAAGTCGACCGTTGTGTCGCCACTATCGGCGCATTCACCGCGACGGGCAGCGCCACAGGGCCATGATCCGTGGCTCCAGCGGCCCGGCGATTTCTCGGGAACCGCGGCGGCCTGCCCGAGTTTTTGCGACAGGAAGGAGTTTGTCATGACCGCGAAGAAAAAATGGTCGGCCGAGGTGACCGAGCACAGCGATGCGATGGACCTTGAGGACCACATCTTCGAAGCCGACGACGCCAGGAAGATCGCGGCCTCGCTCAAGCGCTCGGCCGAGCACAGCGACCGCCGCAAGGCCGAGCCGTTTCAGTCGGCCATGTCGATGCTGAATTTCTACATCAACCGCGCCGGCAAGAACCTGCCGCAGGCGCGCCGGAAAGTGCTTGAGGACGCCAAGGACGAACTGCGCGCGGCCTTCGGAAGGCCGCAGCAGGATTAATGCATGTCGCTCAAAAGTGGCGCCGGTTTTGAGACAACGACATGCATAAACAAAGACCTAAGCGCGTCGACTTAGTCCGTTCAAACGGGACGCGCTTTAGCGCTCCCGATTGGCTCTGCCAAATTCACCTCAACTGGACCTAGTGACAGGTCCTCTTTCCCCTCAGTTTGCCGGCCTCGGCTTTGTGTTTCCCCGAGCCCTTTGAAGTAGCGGCATGACGGTCAAGATCGGCATCAATCCCATCACCTGGAGCAATGACGATGTTCCCTCACTCGGCGGCGATACGCCGCTCGCGACATGCCTGTCGGAAACCAGGCAGGCCGGCTATCGCGGCACCGAACTCGGCGGCAAATTCCCCAGGCGAAGCGACGAGCTTGGACCGATCCTGTCTTCTTACGGACTGGAGCTCGTCTCCGGCTGGTATGACGGCCGCATTCTGGACCGCACGGTCGACGAGGAATTCGCCGCCATCACCTCGCATCTGACCCTGCTGCGCGACCTCGGCGCCAAGGTCGTCGTCTATGCCGACACCTCGCGCGGCCGTCATGACGGCATTTTCGCGCCGATCTCACAGCGTCCGCGCCTCGCTGACGGCGAATGGACTGCCTATGGCGAGAAGCTGACCGAACTCGCCGACCGCATGGCTGCCTTCGGCGTCGGCATGGCTTTCCATCACCATATGGGCACCATCGTCGAGAGCGATGACGAGGTCGACAGGCTGATGGCCGCAACCGGCAAGAGCGTCGGCCTGCTGTTCGATACCGGCCATTGTCTGTTCTCAGGCGGCGACCCGGCCTCCCTCCTGAACCGGCATCTCGACCGCATCGTGCATTTCCATTGCAAGGACGTCCGCGCAGCCGTGCTGGAGAAGGCACGGCGCGAGGACATGAGTTTCATGGCGGCAGTGATGGAAGGAATCTTCACCGTGCCCGGCGATGGCTCCGTCGATTTCCTGTCGCTGCTGCAGCCTCTGGCCAGCCATGGCTTCGAAGGCTGGATCGTCGTCGAGGCCGAGCAGGATCCGGCCAAGGCACACCCCATGACCTATGCCACGAAAGGTTACGCTTCGCTTCTCAAAACGGCCTGCGCGGCCGGGTTCGACGTCGCGATACGAGACTTGGCCTAACCACCGCCGGGGGGCTGGTGGTTGGGCCGGTTGGGCGCGCGCCTCGGTAGGGGTAGCGACGCGAAAGCGCCCGGCGATCCGCGCCGCCGCCCTCCCTTGGCGGCGCGGATCGCACAGTTCTTGGCATCGAAATTTTTGCCCCCGAGTTGCCGGCCCGGCGTTTCCAGCTTGAGGCTGGCGACGAGGCATGCCTTGATGCAGAGGGAGGAGCGACATGGCATTCGAGGCGGCACTCGGCATGGAACGGCTTTGCACCATCCGTGAGATCGCCGAGAAGGCGGAACTCGGCGCGGCAACCGTTCACCGCGCGCTGAAGAACAGCCGCGAGGTCCGTCCCGAAACCAGACGCCTGGTGCTGGAGACTGTCTGCCTGCTTAACGAAGAGAAGATCGCCCGCGCCGCCAGGTTGGTCGGAGACTAGCTTGGCCGACCATATGCGCCTTTCCCTCGACATCATGTCGGTCGACCGCGGCTCGGACGAACCGATGCACCGACAGATCTATGGCGCCTTGCGGCGCTTCATCCTCGACGGCCAGATCCAGCAGAACACGCTGCTGCCCTCGACCCGCTCGCTGGCCGAGGATCTGAAGGTCGGCCGCAACACGGTGATCGCCGCCTACGACCAGCTGCTCGCCGAAGGTTTTATCGAGGCGCGCGCCGGGTCCGGCACCTGGGTGGCGCCGATCCAGCAGAAACGCCCGCCGGCCGCGCTGCGTGCCGGCCTCGCCGCCCCGCAAAAACTCTCGCGGCGCGGTCAGACCATCGTCAACGGCCCGCAGCCGCCACGCAATGCCGGCGTCATCAACTTCCATCCCGGCGTGCCGGAATCGGCATCCTTCCCCTTCACCATCTGGTCCAGCCTTCTGGTGCGCAATGCGCGCAGCCGCGACGAGAACTTGCTCGGCTATATCTCCTTTGCCGGCCATCCCGGTCTGCGCCAGGCCATTGCGTCGACCATCAGCCTGTCGCGCGGCATCAACTGCACCGCCGACCAGGTCATCATCGTCACCGGCGCGCAGGCGGCACTCGACCTCGCTTCGCGCGTGCTGATGGACGAAGGCGACCATGTCTGGATGGAGGAGCCCGGCTATCTCGGCGCCAAGAGCGCCTTTCTCGCCAGCGGCGCGCAGCTTGCGCCCTTGAAGGTCGATCGCCTTGGATGGCATCTCGCAGACCCAGAGCTGCCGCCGCCGCGCCTGATCTATGTGACGCCATCCTGCCAGTGGCCGTTCGGCACCATCATGCGCATCGAGGAACGGCTGCAGCTGCTCGACATCGCCGAGCGCCACGGCGCCTGGATCGTCGAGGACGATTATGACGGCGAGTACCGGTACCGTGGCCGGCCGGTGCCGGCGCTGCGCGGCCTCGATCATGCCGACCGCGTCGTCTATATTGGTTCCTTCGGCAAGACGCTGATCCCGGCGCTTCGCATCGGCTATCTCATCGTACCCCGCGAACTGTCCGTGCCCTTCGACCGTGCCGTCTCGATCACCGGCCAGTTCGCGCCGCTGATCCTGCAGGCGACGGTCAACGACTTCATCACGCAAGGCTATTTCGCCACACATCTGAAACGCATGCGCCGCCTTTATGCGCGCCGGCAGGCCAATTTCGTAAAACTGTGCCAGGAGCATCTGGCCGAATGGCTGACTGTGACCGAGAACGATTCCGGCATGCAGCTGCTGGCCAGTTTTATCCGACCCTACAAGGACAGTGACGTCGTCGCCGCTGCCGTCAAGGAGGGCCTCGACGTGCAGGGCATCTCGATCAACTACCATTCGAGCGAGCCGGAACACGGCCTGCTGCTCGGCTATGCCGCGATGGACGAACGCCAGATCCTGCGCGCAGTGCTGGCGCTGCGCGCCGCCTTTATGCGACTGGACCGGCAATAAGCCGGTCCAACGCGGCTCTTCAATTCACGCTGTCGAATTTCTGCAGGTCCACCGGTGCTGCCTTGCGCACCTCGACATCGTCCAGCGAGGCATTCTCCAGCGCCACACGGGCCGCCGCATCGATGTTATGGATCATGTCGTCGATGTCGGCGTCGGCATGCGCCGGATTCATCGCGATCATCACCGTGCGGTTGAGGATGTCGAGAGAACCCTTGCCGAGGTCGTCGGCATAGGTCAGCCGCAGGCCCTTGTTTTCCGGCAGCGTGTACGGATTGAGCGCCGGATGATGCGCGCCCTCATGCATCAGCACCTGGTCCCACTGGGTGAAATTGTGGCGGCCGGTCTTGCCGGCAATGACGCTCGGAATGGTCTTCGAAAAAGTCTGCGCCGCCTGTTCGCTGGGCAGAAGATACATTACCTGTGCCGCGCAATCGTCGTCGGGGCTGTTCATCGGCGACGGCGTCAGGCCGAGATTGCCGAGATGGCGCGTGCCGGCCAGCACCTTCTTCTTCTCCGCCCGCATCGCCTCGATGATGCCGTCCAGACGGTCGAGCTGGACATTGAGCATCGCGCCCATCAATTCCGAGGCGCGCGCGCCGATGCCGGCGAACGGCTTGATGCTGTCGCTGCGGCCCTGCCAGTAGAAATGGCAGGGGTCGATGGCGCAGCGCGCGCGCTCGGCCACTTTCGGATCGCTGGTGGCGATGCCGCCGCCCTCGCCCGACGTGATGTTCTTGAAGTAGTTGAAGGAGTAGGCGCCGGCATGGCCGATGGAGCCGAGCTTCTTGCCCTCATAGCCGCCGCCAATGCCCTGGCAGACATCTTCCAGCACGAGCAGACCGCGTTTTTTAGCGATGTCCATGATGGCGTTCATGTTGCAGGCCGCACCCCACATATGTACCGGGATGACCGCCTTGGTGCGCGGGCCGACGGCGTCGCGCAGAGCGGCCGGGTCGATGGTCAGGCTCTCGTCGATATCGACAATGACCGGAATGGCGCCGACCGACAGCACTGCTGTGGCGGTCGCCATATAGGTGTGCGCCGGCACCAGCACCTCATCGCCCGGGCCGATGCCGAGGCCGATCAGGCCGGCGGCGAGCCCATAGGTGCCGCTGGCGGCCAGCGCAAAATGCTCGACGCCGAGATGCCTGGCATAGCGGGCCTCGAAGCGGTTGCACTCGCTGTTCTCGCCATAGCGAAACAGCGCACCCGAGCGGATCACCCTGGCAATGGCTTCGATCTCTTCTTCGCCGGCAGTGTACATGGCAAGTCTCCACATCGCTGATGGTATGAAAGCAGTACGCCTGCGGCCGCTGTTTGAAAGAACCACTCCGCTGCGATCGGACCAAGCCATCCTGCTCACGTCGGAGCGGCGTTTAGCGCCGACTGTGGGCATATCGAATGAAATCGACATTCCAGAATGCAGGCCCGCGGAAAAATCGTACCCATCCGAATTCGCTGAAGTGGCCCTGTCGGAAAGCCCGCATTGGGCGTTCCATCGCGTCCAGTTGGGCAAACGGTCGGTTCCATGCAGCACGGGACACACTTTGGAAGACCCTCGAAACCGGGGTGCCGGCAAGATGGTGGCCGGCAAAACGGTGGCCGTCCATGACGCGACAGCTCGTCCTGCATGAAGACGATGTCGGCATGTGCCATGGCGCCAACAGCGCCTTCCTCGAACTGACCGCACTGGGCGCCTGCAGCTCCGGCGCCGTGATGGTGCCGTGCCCATGGTTCCCTGAGATGGCCGAAGCGGCAGCCGCCGATCCCCGGCTCGATCTCGGCGTCCACCTGACGCTGAACAGCGAAAAGCAGCACTACAAATGGCGGCCGCTGACGTCGCCGTCGCGCGCGGCCGGCCTGACGGACGAGTTCGGCTATTTCTGGCCCGATGTCGCGACCACCCGCCGCAAGGCAGCACCGCAAGCGGTGGAAACCGAGCTTCGCGCCCAGATCGACACCGCCTACCGCGCCGGCATCGACGTCACTCATCTTGACGCCCATATGGGGGCAGCGCTGTCGCCCGAGTTTTGCGACGTCTACATCAAGCTCGGCCTGGAATATCGCTTGCCGGTGCTGTTGACCAAAACGCTGTCGGCCTATTCGCCCAACGACAATCTGGTTGGCGTCACCGAAGCGGCGTTCCAGCGCGGCGTCACTGAAGCCCGGGCCAAGGGCTTTGTCATCTTCGACGCCGCCATTCAGACGACCTGGGGCCGTCCACGCTCCAAGCCGATAGGGCCCGCCTACAGGGCATTGGTCGAAGGGGTGCGCGAAGGCCTGACCTTCTTTTGCCTGCACTTCAACGCGCCGGGCGAGTTGGAACTCATCGAGCCGCGCTCCGCCTATATCCGCACCGAGGAATACGAACTCTTCCGCGACCAGGCTTTCCGCGACTGGCTCGGCGCGCAGGACATCGACATCATCGGCATGAAGCCGCTGCGCGAGGAGCTTCGTGCACGGCTCGGGGCATCGACACCGGCAAAGGCCCGCAAAGCGGCCACCCGGTCAGCGCCGTAAGCCGATCCGTCGGCCGAGGCGCAAAGAGGGAATTGGAACTGCAACGACAATGGGAGAATGACATGAAGACTGTTCTGAAACTGGCGCTCGGCGCGCTTGTCTCGATGAGTATGCTGGCGGGCGTCGTGCAAGCGGCCGGCCTGAAGGATCCCAAGGATGTCCGCATCACCTTCGTGGTGCATGGCTCGGCCTCCGATCCCTACTGGTCGGTGGTCAAGCGCGGCGTCGACGATGCGGCGGCGCTGACCGGCGCCAAGGTCGAATATTATGCGCCGCAAGTGTTCGACGTGGTCGAGCAGGCCCGCCTGCTCGACGCGGCCATCGCCACCAATCCAGACGGCATCGCCGTCTCCATTGCCGACGCCAATGCGCTTGGTAAATCGGTCAAGGCCGGCCTTGCCGCCAATATTCCGATGGTCGTCCTGGATTCCGGCGAGAAGGAAGGCGCCGAACTCGGCACCTCTCTCTACGTCGGCACAGTCTCCGAATATGATTCCGGCAAGAAGGCCGGCGAGCGGCTGGCCAAGGAAGGCACGCTCAAAGTCGTCTGCATCAACCACGAGGTCGGCAATGTCAGCCTCGACCAGCGCTGCCAGGGGTTGAATGATGGGCTGAAGCCGTCAGGCGGCGGCACCGAAGTGCTTACCGTGTCGCCCGATCCGGCCGACATCCAGCGCCGCACCGAGGCCTATCTGTCGGCGCATCCCGACACCCAGGCCGTCTTCGCGCTCGGCGCCACTGCCGCCAATCCGCTGATCCCGTTCTTCCGGCAGAAGGAATTGTTCGGCAAGATCAAGCTCTACACCTTCGACATCAGCCCCGAAGTCCTGGATTCCGTCGTCGCCGGCGAAATGGGCTTCGGCATGGACGCCCAGCAATATCTGATGGGATACCTGCCGGTGATCTATCTGGTCGAGCATGCCACACATGGCTTCTGGCCGCAGAACAACGCCTACACCGGTCCGCTGTTCATCGACTCGCCCGATAAGGCCAAGGCGATCCTGGCGCTCGCCAAGGACGGCATCCGCTAAGGCAAGACCAAAACGGATCGGGGAGCCGCCATGCGCTCCCCGTCTCTGGTCGAGATTGCGAAGTGAGCGATTGGGGAGCCTAATGGCTGTTGTGGAAGACAAGGCGATACCTCCAGAAGCGCCGGCCCCCGGGGTACTGGGCAAGGACCGTTTCGGCATGACGTCGAAACGGGCTGCCGGCACTGACGAGCGGCTGGCCAGCACCGGCCGGCTGACGCAATGGCTGCGCCGGCCCGAAGCCGGTGCCGCCGGCGGCCTCATCGCCACCGTCATCATCTTCGCCCTGCTGCCGGGTGCGTCGAACCTCTATTCGCTACAGGGGTCGATGACCTTCCTGACGCTGGCAGCCGAACTCGGCATCATCGCCACGGCCGCAGCCCTTCTCATCATCGCCGGCGAGTTCGATCTCTCCGTCGGCTCGATGGTCGGCTTCGCCGGCGTCGTCATCGGACTGACGGTGAAATATTGGGGCTTGCCGCTGTGGGGCGGCATCGCCTGCGCCTTCGCTGTCGCCATCCTCACCGGCTACGTCAACGGCCTGATCGTTGTGAAGACCCGCCTGCCCTCCTTCATCGTGACGCTGGCGTCGCTCTACATCCTGCGCGGCCTGTCGATCGGCATCACCCGCGCCGTCACCGGCCGCACGCAGATCCCCTACATCCTCGACGGCGCGCCGGACCCGGCAACCGCGGGCCTGTTCAACGGCCATCTCCTGACTGGCTTCTTCCAATGGATGGGCACGCAAGGTTGGATCGCCACCCGCACCGACGGCATTCCCTTCGTCGTCGGCATTCCGATGTCGATCGTCTGGTGGCTCGGACTGACAGCGCTTGCCGGCTATGTCTTGACCCAGACCAAATACGGCAACTGGATCTTCGCCACCGGCGGCGACCTCAATGCCGCCCGCAATGTCGGCGTGCCGGTCGACCGGGTTAAGATCGCGCTGTTCATCTACACCGCCTGTGCCGCGACCTTGCTTGCCACCATCCAGGTGATGGAGGCCGGCTCCGCCGACACCACGCGCGGCCTGCTCAAGGAATTCGAGGCGATCATCGCCGCGGTCATCGGCGGCGTGCTGCTCACCGGCGGCTACGGCACCGTCTATGGCGTGCTGTTCGGCGCGCTGATCTTCGGCCTGGTGCAGATGGGCATCTTCTACACCGGCATCGACACCGACTGGTTCAAGGTCTTCCTCGGCATCGTCATCTTGATGGCCGTGCTCGTCAACAACTACATCCGCCTCAAGGCGCTCGGACGCGGAGGTGGCAAATGACCTATCCAAACCCATCCCCGGCCATCCAGCCAGCCATGGAATTGCGTGGTGTATCGGTCAATTTCGGCTCGGTGCGCGCGCTGCAGGATATCGACATCAAGGTCTATCCCGGCGAGGTGCACTGCTTGCTGGGCGACAACGGCGCCGGCAAGTCGACGCTGATCAAGGTTCTGTCGGGCGTGCACCGGCCGACCAAGGGCGAGATTTTCGTCGACGGCAAGCCCGTCACGTTCCGCAGCCCGCGCGACGCGCAGGACCTCGGCGTCGCGACGGTCTTCCAGGACCTCGGCATGATCTCGCTGATGTCGATCACGCGCAACTTCTTCCTCGGCCGCGAGCCGACCAGAAGCCGCCTGCCCTTCTCGCGCTTCGACAAGGAGCGCGCCAACACAATTGCCCGCCAGGCGATGGCCGATATCGGCATCGACGTGCGCGACCCGACGCAGGCCGTCGGCACGCTGTCGGGCGGCGAGCGCCAGTCGGTGGCGATCGCACGCGCCGTGCATTTCGGCGCCAAGGTGCTGATTTTGGACGAACCGACCTCGGCGCTCGGCGTGCATCAGGCGGCGATGGTGCTGAAATTCATCATCGAGGCGCGCATGCGCGGCCTGGCCGTGATCTTCATCAGCCACAACATCCACCACGCCTACCCTGTCGGTGACACTTTCACGCTGCTCAACCGCGGCCGCAATCGCGGTACATACGCCAAGTCCGAGATCTCGCGCGACGAGGTGATTTCCATCATGTCGGGCGGCGAGGATTTGAAGGCGGTGGAAGCTGAGATTGCCGGGCTGTTGGCGCAGATCGGCAACCGGCCGGCCGCCGCACCCTGAGCCTGGAACACTTTTGCAGAGAGTATTAACAGCATGAGCAGGATACGCGTCGGCGTCATCGGCGCCGGCATGATTTCGCAGGTCGAGCATATTCCAAACCTGTTGCGGCTCGGCGACCTGTTCGAACTGGTCGGCGTTGCCGACCCGTCAAGGATTTCGCGGGAATATGTCAGCGAAATTCACGGCATCGCCAATTTCGAAACGCCGGAGCAACTGTTCGGCCAGAAGCTCGACGCCGTCGTCATCGGCTCGCCCGACCCGCTGCATCACGAGCAGGTACTGGCCGCACTCGGGCGCGGCCTGCATGTCTTCTGCGAAAAGCCGCTCTGCTATTCCCCGGCGGAAATCGCCGAGATCATCGCCGCGCGCGACAAGGCCGGCAAGGTCATGCAGGTCGGCTATATGAAGCGCTTCGATCCGAGCTACCGGCTGGCGCTGGCCTCGCTGCCCGGCACGGCAAAGACGTTGCGGTCCGTCTCGGTCGAGGTCAACGATCCCGATGCCTGGCCGTTCATCGCCCACCAGCGCTACAAGCGCGGCAACGACATTCCCGAGGAGCTGATTGCCGCCGCGCAAGCCAGGCAGAAACAACAGGTCGAGCGCGCCATCGGCCAGCCCATGACCGATCTGGCTTTCCGTGGGTTTACCGGCGCTTACAGCTCCGCCTTGATTCACGATGTGAATGCCGTGCACGGCCTGCTCGACGCGCTCAGCGTGCCGGAGGGCGAGGTTGTCGGCGCGCAGATCTTCGCCAATGGCGATGGCGGCCAGGGCGCGGTAAAACTGCTCGACGGCCAGGCGCTGTGGACGATGACGCATCTCACCGTGCCGAAGCTCGCCGACTACAAGGAACGCATCACGCTCTTCTTCGACGATGCCAGCCTTGAGCTCGAATTCCCCTCGCCCTGGCTCAACCATCATCCGACCCGGCTGACTGTGAAGACCTCGGACGGCCACACACTGTCGACAAGGGATCTGCGTGCCGGCTACGGCGAAGCCTTCGTCGAGGAACTGCGCGGCTTCTGGGGTGCGATCGTCAATGGCGACGAGGTGGTCAACCGCCCCGAGCACGCCGCCCGCGACCAGGCGCTGCTGGTCGCGCTGACCAGGCAGCACCTGGCCACTTCGCAGGCCGGCTGAGCGCTCGCAGGATGTGTTGAGATTCAGGTCAGGCCGCGCCGAAAACGTTGGATTTCGAGAACCGGAGCGGAGCGTACTTAAGTAAGTGAGCACCGGAAGCGCAGAAAGCCGGCGTTTGCAGGCCGGCCTCACCTGAATATCAGCATATCCTACCGGGTGTTGATGACGCCGTCGGTATTGGCGAGCAGCTTGCGCACCGCGTTGCGGGCCGCCTCCGGCCGCTGCAGGCGGATGGCCTTCTCGATCGCCTCGTGCAGTTGCTGTGCATGCTGCAGATCGTCGAGTTCGCGCGTCGTATAGGTGAACAGATGATCGAAGGCGGATTCGATCAGCACGCCGAGCGGCACCAGCAGATCGTTGCCGGAGGCGCGCAGGATGGCCAGATGGAAACGCGTATCGGCGCGCGTGCGCTCCTGCAGGCTCGGCGCCTCGCCCATCTCGCGGCAGGCCTGGCTGATCTCGGCCATCTGCTCTTCGGTGCGTCGCATGGCGGCGAAGGCAGTCGCTTCCGGCTCGATGATATGGCGGAATTCCTGCACCGTCTTCAGGAACACCTCACGGTCGGGCGCGGTCGCGTACCAGGCGAGCACATCGCGATCGAGCAGGTTCCAGCGCTCCCTGGGCTCCACCCAGCTGCCGATCTTGGGGCGCGATGCCAGAAGGCTTTTGGCCATCAGCATCTTGATCGCCTCACGCACCGCCGAGCGGCTGACGTTGAAGGTTTCGGACCATTTGGCTTCATTGGGCAGGATGGTGCCCGGCGGATAGTCGCCGCGCACGATCCGAAGCCCGATTTCGCTGGCCAGTGACGCATGCACGCTGGTGCCGGGCATCCGGGTCGCGTCAGCCCGGCGAAGGGCCGCCGGGCGCTCGGCGGATGCCCCCTTTTCAGGCTTCGTTCCCTTATTCGGCTTTCCGTCCCTCATGCGTCCACAAAGTCCGGATTTCGAAAGCTGTCAAGCAGAGTGCCGGGCGCAGACGGCAAAGCCTGCGCCTGTGCACAGATCAGGTTACAACCTTGCCCCAAAGCCCAATTTGCCAGTCCTATTTGACGTATTTGCGCCAGCTGTGCTCGGGACGGAAGCCGAGCATGTCCCTGGCCTTGCGGTTGGAAAGCAGCGTTTCATATTCGCCGAGCTTCGTCTTGACCGGCACGTCGGGATAAAACCGCTTCAACAGTTCCGCTGTCGGCAGGTCGGACGAGGTGTCGTCATTGGCGGCGTTGAACACCTGGAAGCCGAGCCCGTCCGTTTCAACGGCGCGCAGCGCGATCTGGCCGAGATCGCGCGCGTCGACATAGCTCCAGGCGATGCGCTTGCGAAAGCCCGGATCGGCAAACCACTTCGGAAACAGCGAATATTCGTGCGGCTCGATGACGTTGCCGATGCGCAACGCATAGATATCGGTGCCGTTGCGCTGCGCAAAGGCGCGCGCCGTGTGCTCGTTGACGACCTTGGACAGAGCATAGCTGTCCATCGGATCGACGTCGTATTCTTCATCGAGGGGAAAATATTTGGGGTCGCGCGGTTCATTGGCGAACACCACGCCGTAGGTGGTCTCGCTGGACGCGATCACCACCTTGGGGATGCCAAGCTTCACCGCCGCCTCGATGACGTTGTAGGTGCCCATCGCATTGATGCGGAACACCTCATTGTCGGTCGTGATCATGATGCGCGGTATGGCGGCGAAGTGCACCACGGCATCGACCGGCTGCGGGCGCAGCGACGGGTCGAATTCGTGCAGACCCATATAGCTCGACAGCGCGTTGAACACCTGGCCGCTGTCGGTGATGTCGGTGATCAGCGTGCGTACCTTGGGATTGTCGAGCGGCCTGGTGTCGATGTTGAGCACCTGGCAGCCCTGTTCGACCAGATATTGCACGACATGGCGACCGGCCTTGCCGCTGCCGCCGGTGAACATGATCCGCTTCGTCATTTTCGTCTCCAATGCCTAGGATTTCCGTGTATTGTCAGACAATATGGCATTCCGCAACCACCCTCGCCCGCCAGACGGCGGCGCCCACTATCAATCTTCGCAACAGGACTTCAAGACATGACCACGACCGCCGCGAGCGAAAAGATCGGCTTTATCGGCCTTGGCCTGATGGGGCACGGCATTGCCAAGAACATCGTGGACAAGGGCTATGGCCTGACCTTCCTCGGCCGCAAGAACCGCAAGCCGGCGGAAGACTTGGCTGGCCGCGGTGCGAAGGAAGTGGCCACCTCGCGTGAGGTGGCAGCGGCATCCGATATCGTCTTCATCTGCGTCACCGGCTCGCGCGAGGTCGAAGCCATCATCCGTGGCCCCGGCGGCCTCAAGGAGGGCCTGAAAAGAGGCTCGGTTGTCGTCGACTGCTCGACCGCCGATCCGGTCTCGACGGTAGCGCTGGCGGCGGAACTGAAGGAGATCGGCGTCGACTTCGTCGATGCACCGCTCAGCCGCACCCCGAAGGAAGCCTGGGAAGGCACGCTCGACGCCATGGTCGGCGCGCCCGACGCGCTGTTTGCCCGTGTGAAGCCGGTCATCGAAACCTGGGCCGGCCGCATCGTCCATATTGGCGATACCGGTGACGGCCACCGCATGAAGCTGCTCAACAACTTCATCTCGCTGGGCTATGCCGCGATCTATTCCGAGGCGCTGGCGCTGGCCGAGAAGGTCGGCATCTCGCCACCCCGTTTCGACAGCGTCATCCGCAACGGCCGCATGGATTGCGGCTTCTACCAGACCTTCATGCGCTGGACGCTGGAGGGCGACCGCGACGCGCATAAATTCACCATCGCCAACGCCTTCAAGGACCTGACCTATCTGGAATCGATGGCGGGTGCGGCCGGCATCGCCAACCCGCTCGGCAACGCCACCAAGAACTCCTTCGCCGGTGCCCATGCCACTGGCCCGGCCGAGCAATTCGTGCCGATGCTGGCGACATATATCGGCAAGGTCAACGGCGTCGACCTGATGCCCAGCAAGGATGGCAAGAAGCAGACGATTTGAGGTGGCGAAAAGCCTGTGTCAGCGCCTCGACCGGCCGATAACATCGTCGGTGTTGGCGAGCAGTTTGTGCACCGCATTGCGCGCGGCCGCAGGACGCTGCAGGCGGATGTTCTTCTCGATCGCCTCATGCAGCGCCTGCGCCCGCCGCTGATCGCTGGTCTCGCGTGTGACGAAGACAAAGAGATGATCGAGCGCCGACTCGATCAGAACGCCAAGCGGCACCAGCAGATCGTTGCCCGAGGCGCGCAATATGGCGAGGTGAAAACGCGTGTCGGCGCGGATACGCTCCTGCAGGTTCAAAGCCTCGCCCATCTCACGACAGGCTTGGCTGATCTCGTCCATCTGCTCGTCGCTGCGCCGCGTGGCGGCAAAGGCCGACGCTTCCGGCTCGATGATGTGACGGAACTCCTGCACCGTGCGCAGGAAGGCCTCCCGGTCCGGCCCGGTCGCGTACCAGGCCAGCACATCGCGGTCGAGCAGGTTCCAGCGTTCCCTGGGCTCGACCCAGCTGCCGATCTTGGGCCGTGAAGCCAGCAGGCTTTTGGCCATCAGCATCTTGATGGCTTCGCGCACCGCCGAACGACTGACATCGAAGGTCTCGGCCCATTTGGCCTCGTTGGGCAGAATCGTGCCGGGCGGATAATCGCCTCGCACGATTCTGAGGCCGATCTCGCCGGCCAGCGAGACATGGACGCTCGCTCCCGGAAAATGCGCGGCACCGGCCCTGCGCATGACAGCCGGACCGCGGCTGGCTTGTGCCTTGGCCCGCTCGGCTCGCTTCTTTGATTTCTCGTCCGGCATTCACGTTCCAATGCGTCGGCCGTCTGCGTCCGGACTGGTCCGAACCTGCACGGCGCGCCGATCTCGTTGCCGAAAATCCAAACTACAGACGCGTCAAAGCCGGAGCCTGCTGCCCCAACCGTTGCGTCCGTCCGGGAAGAGACGGGGCGCCCGTCAAAGGGCGCCCCGAAATCGAGAACCTACTTCTGGATGCAGGTGTCGACCGTGTCCTTGGTGCATTCGTCGAGGCCGGTGAACACCGGATCGGCGACGGCCTTGCCTTCGACCAGATCGATCATCACCGATGGTGCCTTGTAGCCCATTTCGAACGGCCGCTGACCAACCAGAGCAGTTACAAGGCCGTCACGGGCGATCGCCACTTCATCGCCGATCGTATCGGCGGCACCGATGACGAAGTCGTTGCTGGCGATGCGGTCCTTGAGCGGCCCGAACAGGTCGCGATAGGGCTGCGGTGCGCCAAACAGCGGCCAGCCGCCCATGATGCCGAAGGCGTCGAGCTTGGGATTGGCGGCGAGGATGTCGGTCATCGCCTGCACGCCCTTGGCGCCGTCGTCATTGGTGAACACCGGGCAACCGGCAACTTCGGTCCAGCCGCCTTCGCCGGCAAGTGCCGCCAGGCCTTCCTTGCCCGACAGCGCGTCACGCATGCCCTGCGCCCGGCGCAGGATGTTGTCGGCCGCGGGATTGCCTTCGATGGTACAGATCGTGCCGCCGTTCGGCTTGCCCTTCTTGATGTACTCGCCGATCTTGTGACCCATCAAATAGTTGTCGGTGCCGAGATAGGTCTTGCGCAGCGCGGCATCTTCCTTGCTGAGATCGGCGTCGAGCGTCATGATCGGGATCGTCGGATTGGCGGTCTTGATCGTCTGCGCGATCAGCGGCGCGTTGGATGGCGAGATCGCCATTGCCACCGTGTCGGCCTTGCTCAGCATGTCCTGAACGATCTGCGCCTCGCCCGCCTCGTCGGAAGTCGATGCCGGGCCGGTGTAGAAGCATTCATATTCCGAGCTGGCATTTTCCTTGTTCCATTTCTCGCAGCCCTGGTGGATGGCTTCGAAGAATGGATTGTCGAGACCCTTCACCACGATTACGAGCTGTTTCTTGGCCAAAGCCGGCCCGGCGCCCAGCGCCATGGCGGCGACGGCGGCGAGCAAAAGTGTTTTCCTCATGTCAGTCCTCCCTTGAAACAGACGGACACGGCGTGCCCGCCACACAGATCGACCGGATGCTTAATGACCGAGGTTCGTTTCACGAGCACTCGTGTCGCCAAGACAGATCGATAAGCATTTCCAGATGCGGCATTGGCCCGGCTCAACACATGGGTGGCGCCGCAACCTCGACCGATAAACCTCCGCCGATTCCGCCCGGCTAACCGCCAGCGACATCGGCACAATCTCCTCCGACGCTTAGCTAATATCGGCTTGCGGCCAACGTCAATGCTATTTGTCCTACAAAACGGATTTTTGGATAACCAACGCTTCAATTCGTCCGACAATTGATTGACGAGCGCCGGCTTTTGCGTAAAACAACGCTGACGCTGTTTCCGGGAGGAGATGGGGAGAGCGGGGCCAAAGCAGCGCCGGCATTCACGCCGGGAACAGCAGCGGGTCGCAAAACACGGGGAGGCAAAGACTGGTGGCGGTTCTCGAACTCACCAATATCTCGAGGCATTTCGGCGCAATCCAGGCGGTCAACGACGTATCGCTGTCGATCGAGCCCGGACAGGTGGTCGGCCTGATGGGCGACAACGGCGCCGGCAAGTCGACGCTGGTCAAGATGATCGCCGGCAATTTCCGCCCCAGCCATGGCGTCATGCGGATGGACGGCAAGGAGTTGATCCTGCACAAGCCGGCGGAAGCTCGCCAGCACGGCATCGAGATCGTCCACCAGGACCTGGCGCTGTGCAACAATCTGACCGCTGCCGCCAATGTCTATCTCGGCCGTGAATTGCGCCGCGGCCTCGGCCCTTTACGCATCCTCGACTATGCCGCCATGTACAAGCGCGCCGGCCAGCTATTCGCCGAGTTGAAGTCCGAGACCCGTCCGCGCGACCTCGTCAAGCAGATGTCGGGCGGCCAGCGTCAGGCGGTGGCGATCGCGCGCACCATGCTGTCGCAGGCCAAGATCGTGTTGATGGACGAACCGACGGCCGCGATCTCGGTGCGCCAGGTCGCCGAAGTGCTGAACCTGATCCGCCATTTGCGCGACCAGGGCATCGCAGTGGTGCTGATCAGCCACCGCATGCCTGACGTGTTCACCGTCGCCGACCGCGTCATCGTCATGCGGCGCGGCCGCAAGGTCGCCGACAAGACGATTGCGTCAAGTTCGCCCGAGGAAGTCACCGGGCTGATCACCGGCGCCATCGAACAGGTTTGATCTCAGCGAATTTCACCACGCACAGCAGATGAAGGTCGACGATGGCACTGACAATTGACCAGCCGATCGAACAAAAGCAGCAATCCTTGCCGGCAAGACTGTTTGCCAGCCAGACCTTCTGGGTGGTGATCGCGGTCATCCTGGCCTGCCTGTTCCTGTCTTTTGCCACCGACGCCTTCGCAACGTCGAAGAACCTTTACAACATCACCCGCAACATCACCTTCGTCGCCATCATCGCGCTCGGCATGACCTTCGTCATCATCACCGGTGGCATCGACCTGTCGGTCGGTTCGGTGCTCTGCCTGTCGTCAATGGTGCTGGCCGTCACCATGCATGCCGGCTACTCCATCGAGGTCGGCATCCTCGCCTCGATCGCCACCGCGCTCGCCATAGGCGCCTTCAACGGCATCATGATCGCCTATCTCGGCTTTCCACCCTTCGTGGTGACGCTCGGCATGCTGTCGATTGCGCGCAGCCTCGCCATGGTCGCCTCCAACAACACCGTCGTCTTCCAGTTCGGCCCCGATCACGACAAGCTTCTGGCGCTGGGCGGCGGCGCCTGGGTGTTCGGCATCGCCAATCCGGTGCTCTACATGATCCTTTTGGCGCTGATCACCGGCTTCACGCTGCGCTGGACCAAGTTTGGCCGCCACATCTTCGCCATTGGCGGCAATGAGCACGCCGCGACGCTGACCGGCGTTCCCGTCAAGCAGATCAAGGTCGCCGTCTATATGATCTCGGCGCTGGCGGCGGGCATTGCCGGCATCATCCAGACCGGATGGCTTGGCGCCGTCACCACCAATCTCGGAACCGGCATGGAACTGCAGGTCATCGCCGCCACCGTCATCGGCGGCGCCAATCTCGCCGGCGGCGTCGGCACCGCCTTCGGCGCCATTGTCGGTGCCGCGCTCATCGAAGTGATCCGCAACAGCCTTGGTCTGCTCGGCATCAATGCTTTCTGGCAAGGCGTGTTCATCGGCGGCGCCATCCTGCTCGCGGTGCTGTTCGACCGGATCCGCAACTTCAGGCGCAATGACTGAATGTTTTTGGACTGAATCTTCCGGCTGGAAACCGTTGCCTTGACATCGAAATCCCTGTTCGACCTCAACGGGCGGCTGGCGCTGATCACCGGCTCCGGCCAAGGCATCGGCCTGGCGCTGGCGCGCGGCCTTGCCGAGCATGGCGCAAGTGTCGTGCTCAACGGCCGCGATGCCGGCAAGGTTGCCGGTGCTGTCGCCGGCTTGCGCGACGCCGGCTTCAAAGCGCACCCCTCGACCTTCGACGTGACTGATTTTCGCGCGGTCGATGCCGATGTCGCCCGCATCGAGGCCGAGATCGGCGCCATCGACATCCTGATCAACAATGCCGGCGTGCAGTTTCGCGCCCCGCTCGAGGACTTTCCCGAGGAGCAGTGGGAGCGGCTGTTCAAGACCAATGTCTCCGGCGCCTTCCATGCCGGCAAGGCGGTCGCCCGCAACATGATCGCGCGCGGCAAAGGCAAGATCATAAACATCGGCTCGGTGCAGAGCGAACTCGCCCGGCCCAACATCGCGCCCTATACGGCGACCAAGGGCGCGATCCGCAATTTGACCCGTGGCATGTGCACCGACTGGGCGAAATACGGCTTGCAGATCAATGCCATCGCCCCCGGCTATTTCCGCACCGAGATGAACCAGGCGCTGGTCGACAACCAGGAATTCTCCGCCTGGCTGGAAAAGCGCACGCCGGCTGGCCGCTGGGGGTATGTCGACGAACTGATCGGCGCCGCCGTGTTCCTCGCCTCCGACGCCTCATCCTTCGTCAACGGCCATACGCTTTATGTCGACGGCGGCATGACGGCTTCGGTTTGACGGGAAACCCTATCGCTCAGTCTGAAAATCCACCACTACGGCCGGCAGCACACAGCGGCTTTCGCCCCGCGCCTTGACGCGAGCCCGAACTCAGCCGCACAATCCCGTTGCAGGCGAAGGGAGGCCAGTCGTCTGCGGGAGGTATAACCCATGACGGACGCGATCAGGCTCTATTGGGGCCGGTTCGGACATGTTTCTGTCCTGAATGTCGCCAGCGACTTCGTCACCCATGCGCATGTCGAGGCCCACATCATCATCTGGCTGGAGGGCACGGCCGGCGAGATGACCGTCGGCCGCGAGACGGTGCCGCTGGGTCCCGGCACCGCCGCCGGCATCAATTCCTACCAGCCACACAGCCACATTCTGTCGCACAACGGCAGGCCCGGCCTGTTCCTCGCCTTCTACATCGATCCGGATTGGGCGCGCCGGCGCCGCGACCTGCCTTCGTCGGCGCCGTTGTTTGCACAGGCTGCGATCACGCTCGAACCATGGCTGCACCAGGCCGCCGCCAACCTGCTCGATCATTTGAGCGATAATGAAAGCATCGACGACGTCGCCAATTACGAGATCGAGCGCTTCATCGATAGCGTGCTCGACGCCGCCGACGCCTCGGCGCCGCAGGAGACGCGCATCCGCGTCAACACCATGCAGGATTTCCGCGTCCGCAAGGCGATCCAGCTGATGAAGGCCAATGTCTGCGAGCGCATTTCGTTCGACGACGTCGCCCGCAGCGTCGGCCTGTCGCGGCCGCATTTCTTCGCTTTGTTCAAGGAACAGACCAATCTGACGCCCAACGTCTACTGGAACACGCTGCGCATGGAGGAAGCCGTGCGGCAGTTGCAGTGGTCGCAGGAGCCGCTGATCTCGGTCGCCTGCAATCTCGGCTTCACCACCCAGGGCAATTTCTCGCGCTTCTTCCGCGACCATGTCGGCGTGCCGCCGACGCTTTACCGCGAGGCGGCGCGGGCTATGGCCTGAGCCAAGCCGCTCGTTTTTCAGACTCCTTGATAGGGCCGCAAGACCCATTGATAAGCGCAGCACCGGCCGCCGCCCTACCCTGCTGCGTATCGAATTCGTAGGGGAATGATCATATGGCTGAAGTCACCGTCTCCAGCGTCATCGACGCGCCGGTCGAAAAGGTCTGGGCGCGCATACGCGACTTCAACGGCCTGCCGGGCTGGCATCCGCGCATGGTCAAGAGCCATATCGAAGACGGCAAGAGCGCCGAAACCATCGGCTGCGTGCGTAATTTCGAGCTCGCCAGCGGCGCGCGTATCCGCGAAAAACTGCTCGACTTCTCCGACGCGAATTTCCGCGTCAGCTACTCCATCCTGGAGACGCCGCAGCCGTTGACCAATCACAAAGCGACGCTGCAATTGCGCCGCGTTACCGACGGCGACCGCACCTATGCCGAATGGACAGCAACTTTCGACGCGGCGCCCGAAGAGGCCGACAAGATCGCCGCCGGCATGGCCGCCAATGTCTTCCAGGGTGGCTTCAATGCGTTGAAGAGCCATTTTTCTGGCCAGAGCTGAGTCAGGGGAGACTGCCATGGCGCTTGCCCTCCAGACCTTTTCGGCCGTCAGGGATGCCAACGCGGCGCTGAAGGCGCCCGGCACCCGCTATCTCGGCGGCGGCACGCTGGTCGTGCGCGCCGCCAATGAAGGCGATGTCTCCGTCACCGGCCTCGTCCGCTCGACTGATCCGGCCCTCTCCGGGATCACCGTTGCCGGCGGCAAGGTCCGCATCGGAGCTTCGGTGACAATGGCGGCCATCGCCCGCCATCCCGAGCTTGCGGCGCTGTCCAGGGCTGCGCGCGCCGTCGGCGGCCCGGCGATCCGCAATATGGCGACTGTCGGCGGCAATCTGTTCGCACCCGCGCCCTACGGTGATTTCGCTGTCGCCCTGCTGGCGTTGGATGCGACGGTCGGCACCGATGATGGGGAATTGCCTATCGAGGATTTTCTGGCCAGGCGGGACGACAGCCGCGCCATCGTCACATCAGTCGCCTTCGCGTTGCCGAAGGCCGAGAATTTCCGCTTCCTGAAAGTGTCGCGGGTCAAGCCGAAGGGCGTCTCCGTGCTCAGCATCGCCGCCGTTCTCGAACAGGCCGGCGACGGCACTGTCTCCTCGGCGCGGATCGCGCTCGGCTGCATGGCAGACCGGCCGATGCGCGCCCGTGCTGCGGAAAAGGCACTGATCGGCAGCAGGCTCGAGCAGGACGGCGTCGCAGCGGCGCTGGCTGCAGCCGGTGAAGGCACCTCGCCAATCACCGACCCGATCGCCAGCGCCTGGTATCGCGCCGAGGTTCTGCCGGTCCATCTCGGCCGGCTGCTGCTTACTTAACCACCGCTTGGGGGGCGCGCGTCTGTCCGATCAACCGGGCAGGCGCGCTGGGAGGAAAACATGGCAAAGGTTCCGGTTCAGTTCACGCTCAACGGCTCGGAGAAGGCCGAATTTGTCGACAGCGGCACGACGCTGCTGCACGCGCTGCGCGACAAGATCGGCGACACCTCGCCCAAGGGCGGCTGCCACCAGGGCACCTGCGGCGCCTGTTCGGTCATCATCGACGGCGAACTCCGGCTCTCTTGCCTGACGCTGGCCGAGACCTGCGGCGGCGCCGACATTCGCACCACATCGGGCCTCGCTGAGGCCGGCGTCCTGCATCCGCTGCAGCGTGCCTTCCTCGACGCCTTCGCCACACAATGCGGCTTCTGCACGCCGGGCATGATCATGGCCGCCAAGGTGCTGCTTGACCACACGCCCAATCCGAGCCGCGAGGATGTGGTCGAGGCGCTGTCCGGCAATATCTGCCGCTGCACCGGCTACGAGCCGATCATCCAGGCGGTGCTGACCGCGGCCCGAGCCAATTCGCAGAACGCGGCCTAAGGACCAAAAGAATGGAACTGCGCAAAAACTATTTCGCCGATCAGCGCAAGGACGGCCTGCACGAGATCGGCCATGGGCGGCCTCGGCTGGATTCGCCGGGACATGTGACGGGCAAGACCGCCTATTTCGCCGACCGCAACTTCCCGAATATGCTTCACCTGAAAATGGTGCGCAGTCCGCACCACCATGCCCGCATCCGTTCGATCGACACTTCCGAAGCGGAGAAGCATCCCGGCGTGGTGAAAATCCTCACCGCCAAGGATGTGCCGCACAATGTCTACACCATCCTGATCCTGATCCAGGTCGGACCGGAAGACGAAACGGTGCTGGCCGACGGCAAGGTACGCTGGAAGGGCGAGGCGGTGGTGGCGGTGCTGGCCGAGACCGAGCGCGCGGCTCAGGAAGCGGCAGCCAAGGTCAAGGTCGATTATGAGGTGCTGCCGGCCGTCTTCGACATGGAAGAAGCGCTGAAGCCCGGCGCGCCTTTGGTCAACGAATATCACGGCCAGAATTATTACCTCTACGACAGCGGCGAATGCCGCAAGGTGCGCTTTGGCGATGTCGAGGCGGGCTTCGCCGGCGCCGACCACATCCTGGAACAGAGCTACCAGTCCTCGCCGATCGAGCATGCGCCGACCGAGACCACGGGTTGCGTCGTGGTGCCGGAAGGCAATGACCGCTTCACCTGCTACACCAACACCCAGGCGATGTTCTTCACCCTCGACAACGCGTCGATCATCCTGCAGATGCCCGGCTCAAAACTGCATTTCGTCGGCGGCACTGTCGGCGGCGGCTTTGGCGGCAAGGTCGACGTCATCGTCGAGCCGATCGCCATTCTTGGCGCCAAGCTGACAGGACGTCCCGTTTCATTTATCTACAGCCGCGAGGAGGAGATGCAGATCTCCTCGCCGCGCGCCGCCGAAAAGATAATCATCAAGGACGGCGTGATGAACGACGGCCGCATCGTTGCGCGCAAGGTGACCGGCTATACCGATGCCGGCGCCTATTCGCGCCACTCGCCTTATGGCGCGCAGAAGGGAGCGGCGCACTATCCCGGGCCCTACACCATTCCCAATGTCTGGATCGACACTTATTGCGTCTACACCAACCGCACCCCCTCCTCCGCCATGCGCGGCTTCGGCGTCACCATCGGCGACTTCGCGCTTGAGGTGCAGATGGACAAGCTGGCGCGGCTGATCGGCATGGACCCGCTCGAATTCCGCTTCATCAACGCCTATCGCGATGGCGACATGAAGGCGCATCGCCAGCCGACCGAAGGAGCGGCGCTGATCGAGTGCATGCAGGAGGCGTCGCGCGCCGCCAACTGGCCGGTGGCGGAGAAGTATATGGCGATGTCCTCCTACACGAAGGGAGCTTGAGATGGCGATAAGGCGCGGACGCGGCGTCGCCGCGATCAACTACCCGACGGGCATGAACCTTGGCGGCGACCCGACGCAGGCGCTGGTGCATTCGACGCCGACCGGCAATTTTATGGTCACACTTTCGTCGGTCGATCTCGGCCAGGGCCTGAAGCAGATCATGGCGCAGATCTGCGCCGAGACCATCGGTGTGCCGACCGACCGCGTCACCATCGACACCGCCGACACCGACACCGGCCCGCACTGCATGGGTACCTTCGCCTCGCGCGGCACCCACCGCGCCGGCAATGCCGTCATCCAGGCGGCCAAGGAAGCGCGCCAGGTGATGTTGGAAGTGGCGGCGGAAGAGCTGGAGGTCAACGCTTCCGACCTTGAGACTGACGGCCAGGGCAATATTCTGGTCAAGGGCGCGCCGCAAAAGTCGATCTCGATCTTCGATGTCGCCTTGTCGGCGCATTTCAAGCGCGGGCGCTCGATATCCGGGCGCGGCATGTTCCTGATCCCGCGCTCCTATCCGGAGAAAGAGACCGGCGCGATGAAGCCGTCGACCTGCTACGCCCATGCCTGCACGGTGGCCGAAGTCGAGGTCGATGACGAGACGGGCGAGGTTACGGTGCTGACCGTGAAGAACGTCTTTGAGATCGGCCGCGCGCTGAACCCGAAAATGGTCGAGCAGCAACTGGTCGGCGGTTCCTGGATGGGCATCAGCCACGCGCTCTACGAAACGACCGAGCCCTATTATCCCAACCGCGACCATGGCGGCACCGACTTCAACCAGTATCTGATGCCGGGACCGGGCGATCTCGCCCAAACCGAGATCATCGTGCTGGAGCGGCCTTCGGCCGACGGGCCTTATGGCGCCAAAGGGCCAGGCGAAATGTGCGCGAACCCGCAGATCCCCGCGGTTGCCAATGCCGTCTTCGACGCCGTCGGCGTGCGCATCGACACGCTGCCGATCACGCCGGAACGCATCTTGCGCGCGCTGAAAGCGCAAGCGGCGAACTGAGGATGCCAGAGGTGAACGCCGAGACTGTCGCGACCTCACCGGAGGCGGTGGCACGCCACCTCGCTGGATCGCGCTATCTCGCCGACGACAGCCTGGCGACGGCGATCTTCCTGGCGATACGGCTGGGCAAGCCGTTGCTGCTCGAAGGCGCGCCCGGCGTCGGCAAGACCGAAGCGGCCAAGGCGACCGCGCAACTTCTCGGCCGCGATCTGGTGCGGCTGCAATGCTATGAAGGAATCGACGCAGCACACGCGCTCTATGAATGGAACTACCAGCGCCAGTTGCTCGCCATCCGCCATGCCGGCGAGCACGAGATCGACATCTATGACGACCGCTTTCTGATCGCGCGGCCATTGCTGCAGGTGCTGCGGGCGCCGGAGCAGCGCGTGCTGCTGGTCGACGAGATCGACCGCTCCGACCACGAATTCGAAGCGCTGCTTCTGGAATTCCTCTCGGACTTCCAGATCAGCATTCCCGAACGCGGCACCATCCGCGCCGAAGCGCAGCCGATCGTCATCCTGACCTCGAACCGCACCCGCGAACTCGCCGAAGCGCTCCGGCGCCGGTGCGTCTATCACTGGATCGGCTATCCCGACGCCGAGCGCGAAGCCGCCATCATCATGCTGCGCGCCGGCGATGTCGCCGAGACCACCGCCCGCGCCGTGGCGGCCGCTGTGCAGGAGATCCGCGTCCGCCCGCTGGCCAAGCCGCCCGGCATCTCCGAGGCCGTCGAATGGGCCAACGCCGCCACCATACTGGAGAAAGGCGGCAGCCCATGGCCGCAAGCCTTCCGCCGCGCCATCGGTGTGCTGATCAAGGACGAGGAGGATTTGTCCGCGATCGCGCCGGAGCTTGGCCGGATTATCGAGGAGGCGCTGGGGTGACGTGTGAGGTCAACAGCTCGTTCACAGCGAGGTGGCCTCACCTGGGCACTCTGCAACGCTGGCGGGACAGCGCCCCCCTCTGTCCTGCCGGACATCTCCCCCACAAGGGGGGAGATCAGCCGTCATCCTGGCTTTCGCCAATCTCCAGCGGCGCAGAAAGAACCGAAGCGCCGAAGCCGCCAATCTCCCCCCTTGAGGGGGAGATGTCCGGCAGGACAGAGGGGGGCGCGAAGGAATGATGCGTCAGGGAACCCTTCCTCTCGCCTCCGCGCCCTTCCTCCACTTCGCCCGGCTGCTGCGCCGCCACGCCTTTGCCGTCGCCCCCGAGCAGGTCTCCAGCTTCATGCAGGCGGTCACCCTGCTCGGCCCCCGCTCGATGGCCGACATCCGCGAGGCGGCGCTCGCAACGCTTGCCCCCCCGCCCAATCGCCGCGGCGAATTCGAGGCGCATTTTCGCAATCACTTCCATGGCGATGGCCAACCCTCGATCGAAGGCGAGGAAGACGAGGAAACCCGCATCAAGGACGATCACGGCACGCGCCAGGAGGAGAAACAGACCACGCGCCAGGAGAAAGGCGGCGAGCTGTCGTCGGCAATCGAACAGCTCAGCAGCCGCGACTTCCTCCGCGACGACGATGGCCTTGGGCCCTTCCGCCGCAAGCTCGCTTCAACCCTGCCCGCGCGCCGCTCCTTCCGCACCGTGCGCACCCATTCGCGCGGCAAGCTCGATCTGCGCCGCTCGCTCAGGGAAATCGTCAGCGCCGATGGCGATATCCCCTCGCCGCAGCTCCGCCGCCGCCAGACGGTGCCGCGCAAGCTGCTGATCCTGATCGATGTTTCCGGCTCGATGAAGCTGCATACATCGGATTATCTCAAACTGGCGCACGCCGCCGTACAAGGTGCTGACCGTGCCGAAATCTTCACCTTCGGCACGCAGCTCACCCGAATCACGTCCGCACTGCGTATCCGCGATCGCGACCAGGCTCTCGCCCGAGCGGCGGCACTCGTAAACGACTGGGACGGCGGCACGCGCATGGGACCGACCCTGCTCGCCTTCCTCTCGGTGCCCCGTTTCTCAGCTTTCGCTCGCGGTGCCGCTGTGATCATCCTGTCGGACGCGCTGGAGCGCGGCGACCATGCCGATCTCGAAACGGCGATACGCCGACTGAGCGCGCGCGCCTTCCGGCTTTCGCTGGCGACACCTTTGGCCGGCGATCCGCGCTTCCAGCCGGCAACGGCGGCGTTGCGCGCCATCTTGCCCGATCTCGACGATCTCATCGACGGCTCTTCGCTCGGGAGTCTCACCGATTTCATCCTGTCGCTCGCCCGCCCTGCCCCGGCGTCGTCGGCAATCTGGAAAAGGGTATCGTGATGCAGAAAGCCATCGACGCGCATTTCCACATCTGGCGCCAGCAGGATCAGCCCTGGCTGGTCGGCCCGATGGTGCCGCGCATTTTTGGCCCCTACGAGCCGATTCGCCGCGACTATCCGATCGAGGAATTTCTCGCCGATCAGCAAGGCGCAGGTGTCGAGAAGGCCGTCTATGTCCAGACCAACTGGGCCAAGGAGGATTTCGAAAAAGAAGTCGCCTTCCTGCAGAAGACTGCCGACGAGACCGGCTGGCCGCACGCTATCGTCGGCTATACCGATATGACTGTCGACGATGTCCGGCCCCAGATCGATCGATTGAAAAAGTACCCGCTGCTGCGCGGCGTGCGCATGCAGTTACACTGGCACGAGACGCCGGCCTTCCGCTTCGCTGCCTCGGCCGATCAAGTCATCGACCCCAAGGTACGCGCTAATGTGGCGCGGCTGAAAGACTATGGCTTGTCCTTCGACCTGCAGCTTTTCCCTGCCCAGATGAAGGATGGGCTGACGCTGGTCGGCGAGAATCCTGAGACCAACTTCATCCTCACCCATGCCGGCATGCTGACCGGCATGGAGCCGGAAACCACCGAGGCCTGGAAAGCCGGCCTGAGTACTCTATCAACAGCGCCGAACTTCTACGCCAAGCTGTCGGGCCTCGGCACCTTCGCCCACCGCAACGATCCGGCGTTGATTGCCTACATCGTCGACAATGCCATCGACATTCTGGGCGCTGACCACCTGATGTTCGGCTCCAACTTCCCGATCGAAAAACTCTGGACGACCCATGCCGAACTAATCAAGGCGCACCGCGCCGCGGTAGGCAAGCATGGCGCGGCCGCCGAGGCGGATATCTTCTGGAACACGGCGGAGAAGGTTTACAGACCGGCATAGCGCACGCTTCCCCTTCTCCCACAGGGGAGAAGGGAAATCCGCCCCTCACTTCACTTCAAACTCAGGATCGACCGGAATCTGCATCGCAGTCACCAGATGGTTGGTCTGCCCGGCCAGCCCGATGATCGACACCAGCTCGCCATGCTGCGCATCGGTCAAGCCTTTGGCGCGGGCGGCTGCCGTATGCGAATGGACGCAGTAGGAGCAGCCATTGGCGGTCGACACCGCGATATAGATCATTTCCTTGGTCAGCGGGTCGATGGCGCTCTCCGTGGCCATCACCACCTTCACCTGTTCCCATGTCCGTTTCAGCAAGGCCGGATCGTTGGCGAGCCCACGCCAGAAATTGTTGACGAAATCCGATTTGCGCGTCGCGCGGATGTCATCGAACACAGCCTTCGCAACCGGGATTTTTTCGACCTCAGCATCGCTGAGGAGTTTTGTGGCGGCCATGGCGTTTCCTTTCGTTGAATCGGTGGATCAGGTGGTTGAATCAGGTTTCGAGCAAGGGCGGCTAACCGGCTATTCCGATTCAGTTTTTGATGCTGACAGAACCATGGCGATTGGCCGAAGCATCTCAGCTTCGTCATTCACGGGCGAAGCAGGCGCGAAGCGCCGTCGCGGAGAGACCCGAGGATGACGAAGGCGCTGAGGCCTTCGCCAATTGGCGACGTATGCGCACCCTCAAACACCGACCAGAAACCTAATGAACCGCCGCATACATGATCTTCTCCTCCGTCGCCTCGGCGGGCGAAAACTCCTCGACCATGCGGCCCTGCCGGCACACCAGAATCCGGTCCGACAGGTTCATGATTTCCGGCAGGTACGACGAGATAACGACGACGGCCAATCCCTCGTCGGCCAGCCGGTTGATGATCTGGTGGATCTCGGCGATGGCGCCGACATCGACGCCGCGCGTCGGCTCGTCGAAGATCACGATACGCGGCTGCTGCACCAGCCCCTTGCCGATCACCACCTTTTGCTGGTTGCCGCCGGAAAGCTCGACCACGCGGGCATTGTCGTTGATCGCCTTGATGTTCAGCGTCTTCGTCCATTCAGCGGAAAGCGTGCGCATCTCCTGCTGGTTGATCACCCAGGCCTTTTCGCGGCCCGCCGCCAGCAGCCCGCCGAACAGGTTCTCGGCAATGCCCATCGTCTCGAAAATGCCCTCGCTCTTGCGGTCCTCGGTGACGTAGACGATGCCGTCGGCGACCGCCTCACTGGGCACGAGATAGCGCACCGGCCTGTCGTCGAGTTCAATCGCGCCACCGCGCAGGAAATCGCGCTTGTAGATGCCCGACACGATCTTGAAGGTCTCGGTGCGGCCGGAGCCGATCAGCCCGAACACGCCGGTGATCTGTCCCTGAAAGATCGAGAAGGAGGTGTTGCGCACGACATTGCTCATCGAAATGTCCTGCACCGACAGCACCTTCTTGCCGGCCTTGCGCAGCCTGGCCTCGTCGCGCTGGCGGTAGATCTGTCCCGACAAAGTGCGCCCTACCATGGCGGCGACGATCTTGTCGCGGTCGAAGGCCGATGTGTCGTCGGTGATCACCAGTTCGCCATCGCGCAGGATTGTGATGCGGTCGGCGATCATCAGCGCCTCTTCCAATGCATGGCTGATGAAGACGATCGAGACGCCGTTCGCCTTCAGCCGCCGGATCAGTGCGAAAAAGTGCCGCTTCTCCTCCGGCGTCAGCGTCGCCGTCGGCTCGTCGAAGATGATGATCTCGGCATTGTGGTGAACGGCGCGCGCGATCTCGACCATCTGACGCTTGGCCGCGCCCAGCGTCGCCACCATGGCGTTGGGGTCGACCGGAAAGTTCAGCGATTGCAAAAACTGCTGCGCCGAAATGTAGGTGCCGCGCAGCCGGTTGAGGAATTTTTCGGTGCCGAGATAGAGGTTTTGCGCCACCGTCATCGACGGCACCAGGCTGGTCTCCTGGAACACCATGGCGATGCCGGCCTCGAGCGCCGCATGCGGCGACGCATAAGCGATCTCGCGGCCTTTGTGGAACATCTTGCCTGAGGTGGCGTCGACGACGCCGGCAATGATCTTGGTCAGCGTGGATTTGCCGGCGCCGTTCTCGCCGAGCAGCGCGTGGATTTCGCCCTTGCGCAGTTCGAAGCTGACTTGTCTGACCGCGGGCACGCCGCGATAGTTCTTGGTGACATTTTCCAGGCGCACGATCGATTCCATCAGAGACCTCCTGCGTCGATGGCCAGCACGCAATCGCCGCCCCCGGAGGCGATGAACAGGCGGCCGTCCGTTTCCGCCACGCTGCAGATGCCGTGGCGCGTGCCGTCGGCGCGGCTGTGCAGGCTGAATTGCGGCTGCATGGTCCGGTCGAGCCTGACCACCAGCCCGTAGGAGCGGCTCGGCGACCAGGGCTTGTGGATGCCCATGGTGCGGATGCCGCCGCATTGCAGCGGTTCGAGGAAGCTGCGATTGGAGGCCAAAGCCGGCGCGATCCAGTAGGCCGGCGCCACCTGGTCTAGCATGTCGCGCCGATAGTGGGTTTCCTGGAGAACGAATTCGATCAGCCGGTTGCGTGGCGCGAACAGAGCCAGCCACGCGCCGCCATCGCCGGCCGGCGCGAGGCGCGCGGGATAGCCGGGCAGATGCGTCAGCATGGTCGAGCGGCTACCGGTCGCACCATCGAAGCGAACGAGCTGATGGCGCCAGCTTTCGCTGACCA
This sequence comes from Mesorhizobium sp. M0016, assembly GCF_040324035.1. Lineage (NCBI taxonomy): Bacteria > Pseudomonadati > Pseudomonadota > Alphaproteobacteria > Hyphomicrobiales > Phyllobacteriaceae > Mesorhizobium > Mesorhizobium sp. M0016. Next base: position 99,334 of record NZ_JAMYVM010000022.1, read on the forward strand.
GCACATCCCGCCCAATGGGATGCAGCCCATAGGGAAAGGCGATATCGCCGGCCACTTTGCGGAACTCGGCGGCGGCCGCGTCCCGCCTCCAAAGCGAACCGGACGCGCCCTTCTTCATCAGGTCGGCGGCCCATTGCGACGGCGTGTGCTCAGCCGAGCCATTGGCCAGCCACAACGTGCCGTCGTCTGCATAGGCGAGCGCGGTGATGCAGCTGACGCCGGCCGGCAGCGAAACCTCCTTGCCGGCAACCAGCAGCTTGCCGCTTTCCAACCCCACCGTAAGTTCGCCCGACAGTGATAGAGCCAGCGCCGTGATGGGGGAAAGAAAGGTCCCGACAACCTTCGGCTCCACCCCTGCGGCAAGCGAATATACCGCATTGCCGCTGGAAACGAGCAGCCGGCCATCGGCAACCAGAAGATTGTCGGGCTCCGTCAAATCGGCGAACACTGGCGCCTCGTCCAGCCGCGTGTTGGGACGGAAGGCACCGTCGAGCGGTGGGATGGTCACCGCCTTGCCACGAAACAGGTCGAGCACAGGATCGAGGATCATGGCTTCGCTCCCCAATAAGAAGCGGAACTGGTCCAGTTCGGGTCGGCGCCCGCAATCTTGTAGCGGCCGATGCGGTTGTTAAGGATGCCGCCGACGAACAGGAAACCCTTGTGCTCGCGCATCGAGGTGACCATCGGATGCGCGCCGCCGGTGAGGTCGCCCATCGCCTCGACAATGCCGCCCTTGTCGTTGAATTTCACCACGCCGCCGGTGTTGATGTTGGGGAACAGCCACTCGTCCTGCGGCAGCCGGCGCGTCATGCGCTTGCGCATATCGGGATGGCGCAGCGACAGGTCGAAGCTCGGCGTGCGCATGCCGAGCCATGCCATCCAGTAATTGCCGTCCGACGCCCGGTTGATGTTGTCGGGATAGCCCGGCATATCGCGGATGACGCATTCGGCGGCGCCCGCCTTCGGCCCTTCCAGCCAGTAGCGATGCACGCGGCAGGCCCAGCTCTCAGCGAAGAACAGCGACTTGCCGTCATGCGCCATGCACACACCGTTGGTGTAGCGGTAGCCGTCGAGCAGTGTCTTCGTCGAACCGTCCTTCGGGTCATAGACCAGCAGCCGGCCGGTGGCGCGGTTCTCGATCGAGTCCAGTGCCCAATCGTGGGCGTCATAGCGCTTGGTGGAGTCAGTGAAATAGATGCGCCCGTCAGGCGCGATGTCGCAATCATTGGGGTCGCGCAGCCGCGCATCGTCTACGATCGAGGTCCAGGAGCGTGACGTCTCGGCCGACAAGCGCTTCACTTCCCGATCCGGTGAGACGGAATAGAGCCCCATGGCGCCGACGCAGCTGATCAGATTGCCCGATTTGTCGAAGGCCAGGCCTAGCGGAAAACCACCGATATGGGCAAACACCTCCGACTTAACGTAATCCGGCGCGAAGAAGCGGACGATCTCGCCATGGCGCGTGCCGCAATAGAGGTGATCGTCGCGGTCGAGGATGACGTCTTCCGGCCCTTCCAACTCGCCGAGCCCGATATGGTCGGCCGCCGACAGCCGGTTGTCGAGCGCGTAGGGCGTGCCTGAGCCCGGCACCGCAGACTGTGTCTCGCCCATCTTGAGATAGACCGGCGCAACATAGATCTCGTTCAGCACCTTATGGCGGTTCTTCAGCCAGCGGATGTCGATCGTCACCGCCACCGCCAGCATGATGCCCAGCACCATCTGGTTGGTGCCGGTGCCATAGCCCAGCCGGATCAGCCCGTTGGTCATGGTCAAGACGATGATGGCGCCCATCAGCCCCTTGATGACCGAGCCGCGGCCACCACCCAGGCTGACGCCGCCGACCACCGCCGCCGTCAGCGCCATGATCTCCAGGTTGAGGCCGGTGCCCGGCCCTGCCCCACTCAGGCGGCAAGCGATCAGGAAGCCGCCGATCGAGGCGCAGAAGCCGGAAAAGACATAGGTCATGAACACGGTGCGGCGCACGCGAATGCCGGCATTGTGCGCCGAGCGCCTGGAGCCGCCGACCGCCAGCACATGCCAGCCCAGCCGTGAGCGCGTCAGCGCGATATGGGTGACGATGGCAAGAATGATCGCCAGCCACACCGAGACCGAAAGCCCCCAGAAGGTGCTGTCGCCGATGAAGTCGAGCACATCGGATGTCGCCTGGGAAAGCTGCACGTCTGCGGCATAGGTGGTGACGAGAATATCGAACAGCGCCCGGCCAAAAATGAAGGTGACCAGCGTAGTCAGAAAGGCGCGCAGCCTGAGATAGCCGACGAGGTAGCCGTTGACGGCGCCGAAGATGAGCCCGGTGGCAAGCGATGCCGCCAGCGCCAGCCAGATAGACTGTTCGAGGATGAAGAAGACATAGACGGCGGAGAAGCAGGACAGCGCGAAGATCGAACCGACGGACAGATCGATGCCGCCGCCCAGCATCACCACCGTCATGCCGGTGACCACCATCGAGAACTCGCCGAGCTGGCGGGTCGATTCCTGCAGCGAGGTCAGCTTGAAGAAGCCGGGAATGATCGAGCCGAACACGCTGAGCGTCGCCACCAGCGCCAGGAACGGAATGGCGTTGTCGGTCCAGCGTTTTGTCAGGATCTCGCCGACCAGATGGTCGGGCACGAGATTGTAGCGCCAGGACTGGAGGCGTTCGCGAAAGGACATCGGCGGCTGCTATTCCATGAGGGAACGAGGTGACCGGATTGTCCAGCCACCTCGTTTATTTCAGTCGAAAAAGCGCGGCTTACTTCGCCGCCGCTTCGGCCTGCAGCGCCTTCAGGTCCCAGCAGCTGTCGGGCTTGAGGTCGGCCTTGGTCGTAGCCTTCTCCAGTGTGTAGATGTAGGTGTGCGACGTGCCGGCCGGCTGGCCGCTCTGCAGCAGGAACTTGATGATAGCGTTCATGTCGCCGGACTGGCGAGCCAGATCGGTCATCACCACGGCGCCGTAAGTTCCGTCCTGCAATTTGTTGCAATCGGCCGCCTTCTCGCCGCCGCCGGTGGTGACCAAAAAGACCTTGCCGTCGAGCTTGGCGTCGCGGATGGCGGCGGATGCGCCGGTGGCGTCGCCATCCCAGAAGTCGATGATCGAGCAGATGTCGGGGTTCTGCTGCAGCATTGTCGTCGTCACGTTGCGCGACGTCGTCGGATCCCAGTTGGAGTCGGGCTTGGCCACGACTTTGAAGTCGGGGTGCTTCTCCAGCACCTTCATGATGCCGGCATACTGGTAGAGACTGGACGAGTTGGCCTGATCACCCTGCACAAGGCCGATCTTCTTCGACGAATTCTCGCCGCAGCCCTTGATCGCCGCTTCGGCCTCGAGTTGGCCGAGCCGGTCCCAGTCACTGCCGACAAAGGCGTCGGCCGGGAAGTTGGCGGGGTTGTCGACCAGTATGACGTAGGTTCCGGCAGCCTGCGCCTTCTTCATCAGCTTGGAATAGGAGTTGAGGTCCGGCGCATGGATGATCAGCACGTCCGGCCTTGTGTCGGACGAGATCGCGTCGGTGATCGCCTGTGCGCCGGCATCGACGACCCAGTTCGGATCGCGTGTTTCGAAGGTGCCGCCCCAGGCTTCGACTTCCGTCTTCAGATAGTGCGACCAGCCCTGCGCAAGGTCGAAGCCCATCGCCAGCGGCACCAGCATGACGCGCTTGCCCTTGAGCGCCTGCGCGTAAGCGGCCGGGCCCGGATCGTCGGCGGCGAAGGTCGGCGCGACGAAGGCGGTAGCGGCAAGCGCCGTGGCGGCCGCCATCAGTGTTCTGATCAGTTTCATGTCACATCCTCTGTTTTTCACTTATTGCCGGCCGGTCGGCATGACCCGGTCGGGTACCCCTTAGATGTCGCCCTGCTGCGCGGTCTGTTCGTCACGCGGATTGATGATGCCGTCGACGATGATGGCTCCGAGCAGGATCGCCGCCTTGATCAGGTTTTGATAGAGCAGCGGAATGTCGATGATGGTCATCGCGTTCGACAGGATGCCGATCAGTGCAGCGCCCACCAGCACGTTGCGCACCCCGCCCCGCCCGCCGGAAAGGCCGATGCCGCCGATCACCGCCACCAGCACGATGTCATAGAGCAGCGTCGAGTTGACGACGCGGGTGTTGATCGAATGCAGGCTTGCCGCCGTAAGCAGGCCGGCGATCAGCGCGACAAAGGCCGAAACCACATAACGCAGCACCAGCATTGGCCGCACCGGAATGCCGATGTTGCGCGCGGCGACCGGATTGTCGCCGGCGAAATAGATGTAGCGGCCCCATTTGGTGTAGCGCAGGAACACGAAGAACAGGAAGGCGAGCCCGGCGAAGACGAACACTTCGATCGGAATGTCGAGGAAACTCAGGCCGCCGAGCAGCTCCACCCAATGGCCCTGAGGCACCGGCACCGCATCCTGCGTGATCAGTTGCGAGCGGACATAGCCGAAGACGAAGGAGCCGGTCGCCAGCGTCACGAAGATCGCCGGAACGTCGGCATAAGCGACGAGAAAACCGTTGAGCAGGCCGATGGCGAGCACGCCTGCCAGCACATAGGCGAAGGCGAGCCCATCAGGCGTTCCGGCGTTGAGCAATTGCAGATACCAGGCGACCGACATCGCCATGATCGCCACCGCCGACAGGTCGATGCCCCTGCCGATTATGACGACCGCCATACCGAGCGCCAAAATGCCCAGCACCGACACCGAGCGGACGATGGCAACGAGATTGTTGGCAGCGATGAAACCAGGCAGCCCAATGGCAGCGGCGACGAACAGCACCACGGCGATGGCAAAGACAATGCCTTCCTGATTCAGGCTCCTGACATTTGGCCAGCCAATCGTGTTCATGTCTGCATTCGCCCCGATGGCAGCTCTGCCACCCCTTCCGAAGAAAGCTAATCGGCTCGGCGCCGCTTCGTCAAATGAATCCGCGCTCGGAACGCCCGTTGGCAGTGATAATCCTCCAGTGGACGCACCGATTGCTAGAACTGGCGCAATCCTAGGAAAAGGCTGCGCTTTTGGCATTCCGTTGCGCCATTGCGTGTATGCGCGAAGGTGCCGTTCTGAGGCGAAAGCACAAGGCGGAATTAATTGCCGCCTGAGCGGCGAAAATCGCGAATTCAGGTCCTGGTCATGTGGCCTGAAACTTCGGCGCCTGCACCGGGCGGCAGCACGAGGAACCGCAACGCCGCCACCAGCCCGATGGCGCCGATGACCAGGAAGGCGGTGCGAAAATCGACGAGGTCGAGCGCCGGCCGGTCCCTGACGATCTGCGACAGGTTGAGGATGGCAGCCGCCACCGCCACGCCGAACAGCATCGATATCTGCTGCAGCATGGACGACAAAGTCGCCGCCGAGCTGCGCTGCGCGGCATCGATGTCGGCGAAGGCCAGAGTATTCAGCGCCGTGAACTGCATCGAGCGCGTCAGGCCGGCGATCAGCATCAGCATCACTACCAGCGCCTGCGGCGTTTCGGGCGAGATCGCCGCGCAGGCCATGATCGAGGCCGAGGCGATCAGGCCGTTGACGACCATGACCGTGCGAAAACCAAAGCGTCGCAGCGTCGGCGTCGTCACCGTCTTCATGCCGAGATTGCCGAGGAAGTAGGCCAGGATCATCAAGCCGGCATCGACCGGCGAAAGGCCAAAGCCGATCTGAAACAGCAGCGGCAAAAGGAACGGCGTGGCGTTGATCGCCACGCGAAAAATGGTGCCGGCGGCAAGCGTCGAGATGGCGAAGGTCTGCACCCTGAACGCGCTGAGATCGAGCAGCGGATGCGGCGCGCGCCGGAGATGCCGCACCGCCAGCCAGCCGATGACGATGCCGGCGGCAACCAGCAGCACGGCGGGCAAGGCGCCGTCTTCCGGATGTGCGATGCGCTCAAGGCCGTAGAGCAGCAGCGCGAGCCCCAGCGACGTGAGGAAAAACCCCGGCCAATCCAGCGGCTTGGGATCGGCCGCGCGGTCGCCCGGAATGAAGCGCGCGACCAGCGCCAGCCCGACGAGCCCAAGCGGGATGTTGATGAAGAAATTCCAGTGCCAGGAGAGATAGGTTGTGATGAAGCCGCCAAGCACCGGCCCGACCACGGGCGCAAACAACGCCGGCCAGGTGATCAGCGCCGTGGCGTTGAGCAGCTCCGATTTCGACGCATTGCGCAGCACCAGAATTCGCCCGACCGGCGTCATCAGCGCGCTGCCAAGGCCTTGCACGACACGGGCGGCGACAAACTGGGTCAGATTTTGCGAGAAGCCGCAACCGAGCGAGGCCAGCGTGAACAGCACAATCGCCAGCAGGAAGATGTTGCGCGCGCCGAAGCGGTCGGCAAGCCAGCCCGACAGCGGCACGAACACCGCCATGGTCAGCATGTAGGCGGTGATGCCGATGCTCATCGCCACCGCCGTCACGCCGAAGGATTGTCCCATCTGCGGCAGCGAGGTCGAGATGATCGTCGAATCCAGCAGCTGCATGAAAAAGGCTATGGCAACGATCAACGCCACGCGCCGCGCATTGCTGGCGGTTACGGCGGAGGCCTCGGTGTCGGGAACGGCAGTCATGACGAACCATCGTTGAACAGCATATGGCTGGCCCCGTCCAGAGCTTATCCAACAAACTTCCGTGTCGCGCCGCGGCCTGTTATGGATGGGCGGGTGGCCAAGGACATTGCATGAAGCCTATCTATATCGACTACCTCAATGCTCTCGATATCGAAGCCCTTGAGATGAGCGATGGCGAAATCATCGCCGCCGTCGAAGCCGGGCTTGTCGCGCAAGGCAATGGCCAGACGGTGATAGAGCCCCGCGTCCATCTCGAGCCCGATCCCTCCTTCCACGGCCACTTCAATGTGCTGCGCGGCTACGTCGCGCCGCTCGATACGGCCGGCGTGAAAATCGTCGGCGATTATGTCGACAATTATCTGCACGGCCTGCCCTCGGAATTCGGCATCCTCAATCTGTTCGATCCGCGCACCGGCACGCCGCGCGCCATTCTCGATGCCACCGTCATCACCGACATGCGCACCGGCGCTGTCACCGCCATTGGCGCCAAGCATCTGGCGCGCAAGAATTCCAAGGTGCTGGCCCATATCGGCGCGCGCGGCACCGCCTACTGGAACGTGCGCCTGCTCGACCATCTCTTCGACTTCGACGAGATCCGCGTTCATTCGCGCCGCCCGAAAAGCCGCGACGGCTTCGCCGCCAAACTCTCCGCCGATCTCGGCAAGACCGTCACGGCGGTCGCCGACTGGGAGAGCTGCGTCAAGGGCGCCGACATCGTCGTCGAGGCCTCGCGGCTGCCGGAGCCGCAGCCGCTGCTCAAGACCGAATGGATCAAGCCCGGTGCGCTGGTCGTGCCCTATGGTACGATGAGCGCTGTGGAGCTGTCATTGACCGACATCATGCAGAAAATGGTCGTCGACGACTGGGGCCAGTGCAAAGGCGGCAAGTTCGGCTCGCTGCGCGCCCATGTCGAAACCGGAAGGCTGAGCGAAAAGACGCTGCATGCCGAACTCGGCCAGATCGCCGCCGGCCTCAAAGCTGGACGCGAAAGCGACGACGAGACGATCCTGTTCTGGCATCGCGGCCTGTCGCTGTCCGACATTGCGCTCGGCAAGGCGATGCTGGCCAAGGCAGCGGATAAAGGTATCGGCCAGAGGCTGCGCTTCGCATGAGCGCGCTCGTCCTCACCGGCGCCGGCGTCAGCGTCGAGGATGTCGCGGCGGTCGCCCGCGCCGGCCGCAAGGTGGAGGTTGAGCCTGCTGTCATCGAGAGGCTCGACAAAGCGCGAAAAGTGCTCGACCAGGTCGCCGCGTCCGGCCAGCAGATTTACGGCCTCAACACCGGGCTCGGCGCCAATCTCGGCACGTCGGTCGAGGGCGATGCCAGCGCCTTCCAGCGCCAGTTGCTGGAAGGGCGAAGCGGCGCTGTCGGCGAGCCGCTGCCGCAAGAAGCGGTGCGGGCGACCATGTTTGCCCGTGCCGCGATGTTCTCTGTTGGCGGTTCCGGCATTTCGCCGGCGGCTTTCACCGCCCTTGTCGATGCGCTCAATGCCGGCGTGCATCCGGTAATGCCGCAGCTGGGCTCGATCGGCGCCGGCGATCTCGTGCTGATGACGGCGCTCGCCCGTCTGCTGACCGGCGACGGCGAAGCTGACTATCAGGGTCGGCGCATGCCGGCGGCCAAGGCGTTGATGATGGCGCGGTTGGCTCCGATCAGCCTGGCGCCGAAAGACGGCCTGTCGCTGATCAACGCCTCGGCGGTTTCAACCGGCAGCGGTGCGCTGGCGCTGGCCGACGCGCTGGCTGCCTTTGTGCAACAGCAGCAGGCGGGAGCGCTGACCATGGAAGGGTTTGGCGCCAACCGCACCATCCTCGATCCGCGCCTGCATCTGGCGCGGCCGGCAGCCTGCCAGCAGCTGGCGGCCAGGGGCCTGCGCGACCTGCTTGCCCGCGACGAAGAGCCGGCGCCGACCACCTTGCAGGACCCGTTGTCGATCCGCTGCATGCCGTCGATCCATGGTGCATTGATCCAGGCGATCGATCAGGCGCGGCTGGCGCTGGAGATCGAACTCAATGCCGCCGCCGACAATCCGCTGGTGCTGGGCGATGACGGGCTGGTTCTGTCGACCGGCAATTTCCACACCGCATCGCTGGCGCTGGCCTTCGAGACGCTCGGCCTGGCGATCGCACAATGCGCCGCCGCAAGTGCTGCCCGCCTGATCCAGCTGACCGGCTCCGGCCGCAACGGCCTGCCAAAATATTTGTCACCGGTCGGCGGCGCCTCGGCCGGTTTCGTGCCGCTGCAAAAGACGGCAACGGCAATCCTGGCCGGCATCCGCCACAAGGCCAATCCGGTGATGCTGGATTTCCTGGCCGTGTCAGAAGGCGTAGAGGACCACGCCACGCAGACGCCGCTTGCCGTGTCGAAATGCGCCGGGATGATCGCGCTGTGGCGACGGCTGATCGCCTTCGAACTGATGGCCGCCGCGCAAGCCGTGGACCTGCGCGACGGTCTCAAGCTGGCGCCCGGCACAGCAGCGGTCCGTACCGCGGTGCGCGCGCATGTAGCGATGCTGAGGGAAGACCGGCCGCTGGGAACAGACGCCGAGGTGCTCCACGCAATGCTCGCCGACGGAACATGGCAAGGCGCTGCGACGACCGGCAAAGAGGCCGAGTAGTCAGCCCTTTGCGTCCACCCGTTTCATGAACAGGCTGAGCTCGGCCGGATCCATGCGCACGACATGCCTGTCTTCCGGATAGGCGCCGCTATCGACGTCGGCAACGTACTCGGAAAACGCCGCGACGCGTTCGGCCTGCAGGCGATCGTACTCGGCGGCGAAGTTGCGGTAGACCTTGGAATGGCGCGGCATGTGGCCCCGGTTCTGGCCAAGAATATCGTCGGCGAACAGATACTGCGCGTCGCAGCCGGTGCCGGCACCCATCGACAGCATGATCAGCGAGGTCCGTTCTGAGATCGCCTTCGCCACCTCGACCGGCACCACTTCGATCTCGGCGCCAAGCGCTCCAACGGCCTCATACTGCTTGACCGCCTCAAAAATCTGCATGGCGGTGTCGGCGGTCTTGCCGACGGCCTTGAAGCCGCCGGTCCAGGTGGCGCGGGACGGAATGAGGCCGACATGGCCGATCACGGGGATCGCGTCGTCGGCGAGCCGCTTCACGGTGGCGAAACCGGCGCTGCAATAAACGGCGTCGGCTCCGGCCTTGTAGAGCCGGAACGCCCAGCGCAGGAAATCGTCCGCCGTGCCTATTTCATAGAAGTTCTCGCCCGGCATGGTGAACAGGCTAGGCGCCGCATCGCGATACTCAGGGTTGAGCACCAGTTCCGGCGGCACCGAGACGATGTCGACCCCTGCCCGCTCGGCGGCCTCGGCCTCGTCCATGGTCAGGACGCGCAGCATGGTCAGCTGGCGCTTGCCCTTCATGGCGCGCAGATCGGCGACGGTCGGTCTCTTTCGGCTCATCGGGATGTCCCTGTTTGCTGGTTGCTTTTCCCGGTCACCTTACCGGCCCCGTAACAGGCCGGATAGAAGGCGGGTGGCTTATTCGCTACTCGGCCGCCGCCGACATATCGAGCTCGTGAAATTCACCGCGATAGGGCCGCGCCGTCGGCGGCAATTCGCGCTTGAGGAAATAATCCTCGTACCGCAGCTGCTTCAGCAGCACCGGCCAGACCTCGCGATAGGCATGCCACATGGACGGGTTCGCCGCCGGCAGGTCGTGCTTGATCAGCTCGTGCAGCCTCGGCAGCGCATGGTAGGGCACCATCGGAAACATGTGATGCTCGACGTGGTAATTCATGTTCCAGTAGATGAAGCGGCTGACCGGGTTCATGTAGACGGTGCGCGTGTTCAGCCGGTGGTCGACGACATTGTCGGCCAACCCGATATGCTGGAGCAGGCCGGTCAGAACCATGTGCCAGCTGCCATAAAGACGCGGCAGGCCGATCAGCACCAGCGGCAGCCATGAACCCAGCGCGATCGCGAGGGCGATCGTCGCAACGTACACGGCGACATGCCAGCGCGCCGCCGTGATGGCCTTGCCCTGTTCGGTCTCAGGAATGTAGCTCTTTTCGTCGTCCGACAGCTTGCCCAACGCCTGGCGCGCCAGGATCGGCAGCGAATAACGGAAATCGAGAATGCCGGTGAAGGCAAGCGCCGCCTTGACCAGATTTGGCGGCCGCATTACCGCGATCTCGGCGTCACGGCCGACGATGATCGTGTCGGTGTGATGCCGCGCATGGCTCCAGCGCCATTGCACCGGATTGCGCACCACCATGAAGCTGGCGATTTCGTAGCTCGCATCGTTCATCCAGCGTGTGCGGAAGGCGGTGCCATGGCCGCATTCGTGCCAGCGCGAGTCGCTGGACGATCCATAGATCACGCCATAGACGAGCAGGAACGGCACCACCCACCACGTGCCCCAGAACCACACGATGCCGGCGGCCGAGCCCAGGATGGCTGCGATCCAGATCACTGTATCGCGGATCGCCGGCCCGTCGGAGCGCTGCATCATTTCCTTCATTGCCTTGCGCGGCACGTCGGTGTGATACCACTCGGCCGAGGCCAGCCCGGTCTCGATCGCCCGGCGGGTGCTTTCGCCGACCAGGCCGTAATCGCGCTTTGTCTTGGCCGCCGTCGCCATCACCGTCTCGCCTACCTCAAAGCCCGTTGGCGCGGAACTTCCCGTCGAGGAATGTTTTCGCCCGCGGCACGTCGTCCTCGGTCAGATGCTCGATGATGACAGGGATGTTCGGGTGCTTCTCACTGAGCCGCTGCAGATAGAGATCGTAATTCAGCGATCCCAGCCCGGGCGCCGGCAGCTCGATCTCGCTGACGCCGCGGAAGGTCAGCCCCTCATGCGCGTCCGCGTCGCCGATATCGGCATGCTTCTCGGTCTTGTCGCTGCCTGAGCGCTTGACGTCCTTGGCGTGCGCGATGCGGATCTTGTCGGCCAGCGTGTCGAACACCTGGTTCAGCACCTGGTCCATGCGGTCGATATTGTGTGCCTCGAAATAATTGGTCGGATCCATCAGCAGGCCCAGGCCCGGATGGTCGACCTGCGCGAACATTTTGACCGTCTCCTCGACCGAACCGACGACATTGTTGACATAGGTTTCGAGCAGGAACACCGCCCCATGGTCGTAAGCCGTCTGGGCAAGGTCCGAGATCACCTTGCGGCATTCCTCGAAGCCTTCCTCGGTCTTGTTTTTGGGATGATGCACCCAGTCGGATTCGGTGTTGTAGGTGCCGGTCTCCGAGATCACGTAGGGCGAGCCGAAGTCGCGCGCATTGCGGATGATTTCCTTGAGATAGCCGACGCGCTTCTCGCGCTCGGATTTGTCGGGATGGATGATGTTGGTGTAGCCCGAGATGCAGCAGACCGGCAGATTGTGGTCGCGAAACGTGTCGCGCACTGTCCTCGCCTTGTCCCCGGTGATCTGCCCGGCCGTGAGATCGACATCCCTGAAATGCATGTCGAGCTGCACTGTGTTGAAGCCGAGTGCACGGATGCGGCGGGCGGCCTCCGCGAGCTCATAGGGGAAATAGCCGGTGAAGATACCTGCCTGCATCATGATGTGAACTCCTCCCGGTAAGCGATTCAGCCGCCACACTATTCGGCGGCATGTTCAGTCGATCGATATCTCGGACAGTTTGACGGTGCGGCCTTGCGCCATCGAGCGGTAGCCCGCCTCGACCAGTGCCATTGTCTTGACGTTGTCGGCGACGGAGAGCGCCGGCGGCGCGCCTGTCTTCACCGCATGCTGCAATTGCTCCATCACGCCGATGAAGGCATGCGGGAACCACATCGTGTCCCAGCTCGGGCTGACCCATTCGCCGCCGGTCGTCTTGGTCGACGCATAAGTCAGCGTCGAGGCCACACCTTTCGGCCAGCCGATCGTGCCTTTGGCGACACCCTTGGTGCCGTCGACGCGCCAGTTGATGTGCTGGTCGTCCAGATAGCCCTCCTGGCGCGGTCCGGACCAGACATCCTCCAGCGACACGGCGAGCACGCCGGAGGGAAAGCGCAGCGTCGAGACGGTGATGCCGTCGCTATGCTCGAATGTCGTGCGCGGGTCCTTGCGTGTCAGCGTGGTGATTTCCGAGGGATCGCCGAACAGGAAGCGCAGCACGTCGAGATGATGCACGCTCATATTGGCCAGCGTCAGCCGGTCGTAGTCCTGAAGGAAAGTCTGCCAGTGCGGGATCGCATGCATGTCGATCTGCGCAAAGACGATGTCGCCCAGTGCGCCGCTGTCGATGATCTGCTTCAGGACGCGCATCGACTGGTCGTAGCGCATGTTCTGGTTGACCGAGAGAATCTTGCCTGACTTGGCTGCCTCGTCGCGCAGCTTCACGGCTTCATCGACCGACAGCGCCAGTGGCTTCTGCGCCAGGATCGCCTTGATGTGAGGCTGCTTCAGCGCATGGCGGATCAGCGCCGGCTGCTGGTCGGGTGGAAAGGCAAGGTCGACGATCTCGACCTCAGAATCCTCGATCAGCTGTTCCGGTGTGTCGTGGATGGTCGGAATGCTCCAGCGTGCAGCTACCTTCTCGGCGCTGGCCTTGGTGCGCGAAGCGATGGCGACGACTGGGAAACCGGCCTGCGCATAGGCGGCAAGATGGCATTCGGCCATGATCATGCCGGCGCCGATGCAACCGATCCGGTATTCGCTGGTGCGAACCCTCACATCCGGCTCGAAACCCTGGCCTGCCATCCATTCCTCCCTTGGACGACAGGATATAACGCCATGGCCGGCCCATCAGCCAAGGTCCGCTCCATCAATTCCCATCAGAACCATGACGGGGTGACGGTGCGAACTAGTTTGCAGCAATCAGCACGGTGCTTTCCGGCGACCAGCTGAGTATTACATTCTGGCCTTCCGCCAGCCGGTCATTGCCGGTGTTCTGGACGATCACCTTCAGCGTCTGGCCGGCACGCTCGACGAAATAGGTGCTGTTGTTGCCGGCGAAAATGCGCTTGGAGATCTGGCCCTTCAGAGCGTTGGCATTGGCCGCATCCGCAACCCCGGCATCGGTCGCGATGCGAATGCGTTCGGGACGCACGGCGCAGCTGGCCTTCGTACCGGCGGCAAGCCGATCACCCACCCCGGCGGCGATCGCCGTGCCGTCAGGCAGCCGGATGCCGTTGCCGGTCGCATCGCCGCGAAAAATGTTTGCGTCGCCAAGGAAGGTGGCGGCGAATTCGCTCTTCGGCCGGTCGTAGATTTCCTCCGGCGGCCCTTCCTGCACGAGCCTGCCGTCCCGCAATATGCCGATGCGGTCGCTCATCGTCAGCGCCTCTTCCTGGTCGTGGGTGACGAAGATGGTGGTGATGCCGATCTCGCGCTGGATGCGCTTCAGCTCGATCTGCATGTCGACGCGCAGCGCCTTGTCGAGCGCGCCGAGCGGCTCGTCGAGCAACAGCACGCGCGGCTTGGTGACGATGGCGCGCGCCAGCGCCACACGCTGGCGTTGGCCGCCGGAGAGCTGGTGCGGCCGGCGCTCGCCGAGCTTGCCGAGCTGAACCAGATCGAGCGCGCGCTGCACTTCGGTGGCGATCGTCGCTTTCGTTTCGCCGCGCACCGACAGGCCGAAGGCGACATTATCGGCGACGCTCATATTGGGAAACAGCGCATAGTTCTGGAACACCATGCCGATGCGCCGCTTTTCGACCGGCACCCGTTCGACGCTCTCGCCGCCAATGGCGATGCGGCCGGAGTCGGGAAAGTCGAAGCCGGCGATTTGCCTGAGCAGCGTGGTCTTGCCGCTGCCCGAGGGGCCAAGCAGCCCATAGAAACCGCCATCGGCGAAATCGATGGAGACGTGGTCCAGCGCCTTGTGCGCGCCAAAACTGCGGGAGACGTTCGATACGTGCACGCCGGCCATTATTTCTCTCCGCCGAATTTGAAGAAGCGCGCCGTGAACAGCATCAGCGCCATCGACACGACAATGATGATGGTCGAGACCGCGTTGATCTCGGGCGTGAACCCCTTGCGGATCGCGGCGTAGATTTCGACCGGCAGCGTCGTCTGCCCCGGCGTCGCCAGGAAGTAGGAGACGACAAACTGGTCGAACGACACGGCAAATGCGAACAAGCCGCCGGCAATGACGCCGGGCATGATCCACGGCAGCGTCACACGCGCGGTCACCTGCCACTGGTTGGCGCCGAGCGAGCGCGCCGCCTCTTCCAGCTCCGGTGCAAAAGTCTGCAGCCGGGCCGAGACGACGACGATGACATAGGGCAGCGCCAGCGCCACATGGCCGAGCAGGATGGCTAACAGGCCGCGGCCAATGCCGACGCCGAAGAAGAAGATCAGCATCGCCGTGCCGGTGATCAGCCACGGAATGGCGATCGGCGGAAACAGCAGCGCCTGCAGCACTTTCTTGCCGCGGAAGTCGTAGCGGAAGAGCGCCAGCGAAGCGGCCGAGCCAAGCACCACTGAGATGAGCGTGGTGATGACCGCGATCTCGAGGCTGTTCCAGGTCGCCGCGATCAGCTGGTCGTTCTGCCAGAGCGAGGCATACCATTCCGTCGTCCATTCGAACGGCAATTGGTAGAAGGGCGAGACGTTGAACGACATCAGCGCCATGATGATGATCGGCAGATAGAGGAAGACGAGCAGCAGTCCGATGTAGAAGCGGCCTAGTCCTTCGATTATGCGGGTCGTCATCATCAAGCAGCCCTCCGCAGCACCGGCGAGGCAACCGCCAGGATCACCAGCACCACCGCCAGCAGGATGAAGGAAAGCGCCGCCCCCAGCGGCCAGTTGAAGACGGCGACGAACTGGTCCTCGATCACCGTGCCATAGAACGTGCCGGTGCGGCCGCCGAGAATGCGCGGCTCCATGAACGAGCCGACGACCGGCACGAAGATCAGTGCCGCACCTGCCACCAGGCCGGGCATAGACAGCGGGATGATCACCCGCTTCAGCACCTGCAGCCGCGAGGCGCCCAGCGAACGTCCGGCCTCGATCAGCGAGTCGTCGATGGCCTGCAAAGTGAGGTAACAGGTCAGCACCATGTAGGGCACGTAGGAGTGCACCAGGCCGATGATGACTGCGGGGTAGGAATACATCAGGTCGATGTTGATATTGAACGGCAGCACGGCGTTGAGCGCCGTGTCGAGGATGCCGCCCTCGCGCAGCACCATCGCCCAGGAGAAGATGCGCACCAGCCCGTTCGACCAGAACGGCAGGATGACCAGCAGGAAGATCGCCTCGCGGCTGCGCCCCTTCAGCACCTTGGCCAACACATAGGCTGCGGGATAACCGATGACGACGCACCACAAAGTCACTTCGAGGCCGAGCCGCAGCGAAGCGAGCAGCAGCGTCAGGTACAGGCTCTGCGAGAAGAAGGCGGCGTAATTGCCAAGGGTCAAGGCCCACGGCTTTCCCGACAGCGGCAGGTCGGTCATGAAGGAGAAGAACACCATGGCCGAGAGCGGCAGGAAGATCGCCACCGTCAGCCAGAGATAGGCCGGCGCCAGCAGCGGCAGGGCCGATCTCAGCCCGCTGCGCGACGCGACCGCACCCTGTACCGCCATGATACCCTCCTCCCCAGGATTGAAGGGCCAGCCGGCGCCAACCGCCGGCTGGTCCGGACGTGAGCGTTACTTCACGTCGACTTTGAGCTGCTGCCACAGCGCCAGATAGGCCTCGCGCTGCGCGTCGGTGATCGGCGCCTGGAACTGGATGCGCTTGGCCACCTCGGGATCGCCCATCACCTTGCGGTTGAAGGAGTCTTCAGGCAGCGCTTCCACCGCCTTGGTGTTGGCCGACACCGGAGCGCCGACCTTGGTGACCCATTCGACATAGAATTTCGGATCGATCATCCAGTTGATGAAGGCCTGCGCACCTTCGACATTCTTCGAGCCCACCGGGATCGAGAACGCGTCGAGCCAGGCGACGGCGCCTTCCTGCGGAACGACCAGCGAGACCGGCAGCTTGAAGTGGGTCTTGGCGCGATCGGCCGAGCCGCTCCAATAGGTGCCGATGTCGATCTGGTTGGAGGCGACCATCTGGTTCCAGTCGTTCTCCGAGCTCCAGAAGGTCTTGATCTGCGGCATCAGCGAGGTCAGCTTGGTCTTGACCGCGTCCATATCCTTGATGTCGTTGATGTTCTGGCCGGTGGCGATGGCGCCGAACTGCACCGCTTCGACAGCGTCGTCGCGAATGACGACCCGGCCCTTATGCGCTGGGTCCCACATTTCGGCGATCGAGGTCGGTGGCTTGTCGAAGGACTTTTCGTTGATAGCCAGCGCCGTCAGGCCCCACACCCACGGCACGCCATAGACCTTGCCGTCATGGTCGAGCATCGGCGATTGCGCCTTGTCCTTGCTGATGTCGGCATAGTTCGGCAGCTTGGAGACATCGATCGGCTGGATCAGCTTTTCCGCCATCGCCTGATCGTTGAAGGCGGCGTTGATCATGACCACGTCATAGAGGCCCGGATTGGTGCGGATCTTGGTCAGCATTTCCTGTTCGGAATTGAAGAAGTCGTTGACGACCTTGTTGCCGGTCGCCTTTTCGAAGGCTTCGATCGCCCACGGCTCGTCGGCGCCGTAGCCCTTCCAGTTGAGCACATGCACTTCGGCGGCACTGGCGGCCAGCGTGAGCGCGGAGGTGATGACGGCGGTCGCCGTCAGCAGGGCAGTCAGTCTTGGCATGCGCATGTTCGTTCCTCTCTTGTTTGCCCGCTTGGCGGGTCAGGCTGTCTGATGGGCCTTCTGGTTCTGGCCCGGCTCGCCCGTGGCGGCCTGGCTCAGGAAAGTCTGGATCTCGCTGTCGGTCGGCGCCGATGAGCCGCCATGGCGGGTGACGGAAAGTGCTGCCGCCGCATTGGCATAGCGCGCCGCCTCGAAGGGATGCACGCCGCGCGCGAGTGCACTGACGAAACCGCCGATATGGGTGTCGCCGGCGCCATTGGTGTCGATGGCATCGACCTTGAAGCCGGCAATGGTCTGCGTCTCGCCATTGACCAACCTCACGAAACAGCCCTTGGCGCCGGCGCGGATAACGACGCCTTCGGCCTTTGGGCAGTGGTCGGCGAGCAGCCGGGCGGCGAGTGCCTCGACATCGCCTTGCCCAGCGATCTCGACCGCTTCCGTCATGTTGCAGCTCAGCCATGTCGTACGGGCAAGCACCCGCGACAGGATGGGACGTGGGATATCCGCGATGACCGGCGTTGGATCGAAAACGAAGGGAATGTTTTCTGGCAGCGCCTCGATCCAGTCGGTCAGCGCGTCGCGGCTGCCGGAATAGCTCAGCGTATAGCCCGACGTGAACACCCAATCATCAGGCGCGACCACCACGGGCCTCATCATCTCGAGGCTGAGAATGCTCTCCGCACCGGGCCACGACACGAAGGTGCGCTCGGCATCCCCGGAGATCATGGCGACGCAATTGCCGCTGTCCATGACCGGCGATGGCGACGTCAGCGTTATGATGCCTTCGGCCGCAAACGCGGCGCGCAAAAAATCGCCATTCGGTCCGCTGCCGAGCTGGCCGCCGAACACCACCGTCATGCCGGTGCGGCTGGCCGCGACCATCATGTTGAAGCCGCCGCCGGCGACCTGCGCAAAGCTCGACGCGGTCTTCTCGCAGCCCGGCGCCGGCAAGGCGTCGATGCGGTAGACATAGTCGACGACGGCGCTGCCGATATGGACCAGACGCCCACTCATGCCGCGGCATCCTTGCTGGCCTTTGCCGTGCGCGCCGCGACGAGGTCTTCGGCAAGCGAGCGCACCCCCGCCATATCTATGCCGACGAGCCTGGCAATGTGTTGTTGCGGAAGTTGCGAAAAGCCGACGCAGGCGCCGGCCATGCCTGAGGCAATCGCGCCGATCGTGTCGGTGTCGCCGCCGAGATTGGCGCTGATGATTGCCGCTTGCCAGGGATCGCCCTGCGCGACTTCAAGCACGGCGAAAGCTGCCGGCACGGACTCCTGGCTGGCCACACCGGTGCCGACGAGATCGGTGATGAGCCCGATCGCATCCCGCATGGTCTTGCCGCGCACGAGCTCCTGCGCCCAGGCGATACGCGCGGCGATATCGCCACCAGTCACCCAATGTCCGAGCCGGGCGCCTCGCCGCGCGGCTGCTACCGCGCTGTCGGAGGCGGCACGCCAGTCGCCACCGGCGACGCCGTGGCTGGCGGCGGCGGCAACTGCTGCGGCCGAAGCGATGGCGATCGAGGTGTTGTGCGTGGCACGGCAAGTTTCGGCCACCTTGGCGACGAAAGCGTCGAGCGGTTCCAGCGGCATCATGATGCCGACCGGCGCGATGCGCATGGCCGCGCCATTGGTGTCGCCCCGGCTTCCCGCCTCTTCCGCCGGCACGCCGTCATTGATGGCGTCGATGGCGCGCTTGGTCGATGGTCCCAGCAGGTCATAGCTGCCGCGCGCCTTGACCTCGCGCTCCCAGTCGAGCAGTGCGTTCACCCAGCGCGCATGATCGAAGCCATCGCCGGACTGGACCAGGATGCGACCAAGCAGCAGCGCCTGTTCGGTATCGTCGGTGATGGTGCCGGCAACGAGCCCCTTCGACACCGGATGATCGGCAAACGGCGCCACGAAATCCTCGACATGGCCGTATAGCTCGGCGATCCGCGCCGGCGACAGAAGCTGCGTCGGCATGCCCAGCGCATCACCGAGCGCCCCACCGACAAGCGCGCCCATGGCGCGATCGAGCGTGTCGTTGGTTCTGTCCGGCATCGCTCAAAACCTCATATGCAGCGCGAAATGCGCCGGGTTGAGCAGGCTGGTTACATATTCGATCGGCCGGTCGTCGGCCGCACGCGTCAGCCGGCGTCCGCGCAGGAACGGCGTGCCTTGCGGGCAGCCGAGAATGGCGGCGTCTTCGGCATTCAGCATCTCGATGCCGACCCATTCCTCGCCATGGTCTGGGATGAGGCCGGCGCCGCGCAGCGTCTGGTGCAGCGAGCCTTCGCGCAGACCGCGCAGCGGCACGTCCTCCAGTTCGGACGACAGCGGCAGGCGGCTGCGTTCGATGGAGATCGCATGGCCGTCGCTAGCATTGGTGCGCACCCGGTCGACGGCGATGAAGAACGGGCTTTCGATGCCAAGCAGCGCGGCAAGATCGGCATCCTCGATCACTTCAAGCCGCAGCGTCCGCGTCTCGGCATTGGCGCCGGCATTGGCCAGCGCCCGCGACCAGCCAATGCTGTCATCGACCGGCTTGCCGTCGAAAGTGACGAAGGAGCCGATGCCGACCTTGGTCGTGATCAGCCCACGGCTGGACAACTCCTCGAGGCCCTTGCGGACCGTGTTGCGGCTGACGGAAAAGCGCTGGACGAGTTCGTTCTCACTTTGCAAGCGGTCGCCGAAGCCAAGCACGCCGGAGCGGATCTCATGTTCGAGAACGGTGGCGATCTGCTCGGGCTTGCCCGTGCCGGGAGAAAGTTGAACCGCGCGCCGCTTCATATGGGTACCTGTTCAGTAAACCTGTATAGTCCTGTTCGATATTGGAGTTGAAGGGCGACGTCAACGACATATTTGGATTCACGCATATGCGTTGTGCTCAGGAGGTGCCCCGGGCATCGTTTGTTCGCATGGCGACGCTAACCGCGCAGGGCGTCCCGTCTCCGAGACAGAGCGGGGGCAGCGCTTCAATCAGGCGATTAGCCTTGCGCTCACACGAAGAAAAATTCCTCAATCCGTTGCTTGGCCGTCCGCAGCGCTGGCAGGATATCCCGCTCCATCGCCTCGACGGAGAACCGCGCCGACTGGGTCGAGACGTTGATCGCCGCCACGGTCTTGCCCGCGCGGTCACAGATCGGCACGGCGATCGAGCGCAGGCCGAGCTCCAGCTCTTCATCGACGACGGCAAAGCCATCCGCCCTCGCCGCGTCGATGGCCTTGGCCAGCGCGGCGCGGCTGGTGATCGTCTTCGGCGTCCGCCGTTCGATCTTGGCTTCTGCAAGGAAGGCCTTCAACTCATCCGCGCCCAGCCCCGCAAGCAGGACGCGCCCCATCGAGGTGCAATGCGCCGGCAGCCTGGTGCCGACATCGAGCGAAACGCTGAGGATGCGGCGGCCAGGAATGCGCGCGACATAGACGACTTCCTCGCCCGACAGCACCGCCGCGTTACAGGCCTCGTCGAATTGGCCCGCGACGTCGCGCATGATGGATGCCGCGAATGTCCACAGCGAGGCGCCGCCGAGCCAAGAGCGCACGATGGTGAGCAGGCGCGGCGACAGCGAAAACTGCCGGCCGGATTGCGTGGCATAGCCGGTGGCGGTCAGCGTCAGCAGGAAGCGACGCGCGCCGGCGCGGGTCAGCCCCGCCTCCTCCGCCATTTCGGTCAGCGTCATCCCGGCCGGATGCCGGGCCAGTATCTCCATGACTGCAAGGCCGCGCTCCAGCGAGCCGACATGGTCGCGCGTCTTTGCCTTGTCCTCCATGCGGCCTCCGCAAGACAATGCGCCGCCTTGACTCGTCTCGGCGGCGCGATGTAAAAATATCTCATACAAAACAAATGTTCGCAATACGAACTTTTTGAACTTCGGAGTTCTTGGCGATGGTCAATTTCCTGCCGCTCAAACAGGCCGTGGCTGAGAACCTGCATGATGGCGATACGGTCGCCTTCGAAGGCTTCACGCATCTGATCCCGACGGCGGCGGCGCATGAGGCCATCCGCCAGGGCTTTCGCGACCTGACGCTCATCCGCATGACCCCCGACCTGATCTACGACCAGATGATCGGCATGGGCATGGCCAAGAAGATCATCTTCTCCTATGTCGGCAATCCCGGCGTCGGCCTGCTGCGCCGCGCCCGCGACGCCATCGAGAACGGCTTCCCCCGGTCGATCGAAATCGAGGAGCACAGCCATGCCGGCATGGCCAACGCCTACGAGGCGGGAGCTGCCGGCCTGCCTTGCGCGGTGTTCCGCGGCTATCGCGGCGCCGGGCTGGCGGCAGTCAATCCCAACATCCGCTCGGTCACCTGCCCGTTCACCGGCGAGGTGCTTGCCGCCGTTCCTTCCATCCGACCGGACGTGACCTTCATCCACGCTCAGAAGGCCGACAAAAAAGGCAATGTGCTGGTCGAAGGCATTATCGGCATCCAGAAGGAAGCGGTGCTCGCGGCCAAGCGCGCCGTGGTGACGGTAGAGGAAGTCGTCGACAATTTCGACGACCTGCATCCCAACCTCACCGTGCTGCCGCGCTGGACCATCGCTGCGATCTCGGTGGTATCAGGCGGTTCGCATCCCTCCTACACGCACGGCTATTATGTGCGCGACAATGCCGCCTATCTCGAATGGGACGACATCGCCGCCGACCGTAAAAGATTCCAGGCCTGGATCCAGGCCAATGTCCTCGAGCGCACCGCGGACGATTTCGCCGGCCGCGTAAAGCATCTGAGGAGCGCGGCATGAGCGGCTTTACTCCCAATGAGATGATGACGATTGCCGCCAGCCGAGCCCTGAAAAACGACGATGTCTGCTTCGTCGGCATTGGCGCGCCGTCGGCCGGCTGCAACGTCGCGCGACTGACGCATGCGCCCGACATCACGCTGATCTATGAAAGCGGCACCATCGGCACCGCGCCCGATGTTTTGCCGCTGTCGATCGGTGACGGCGAACTTTGCGACACCGCCGTCACGACCGTCTCGGTGCCGGAGATGTTTCGTTACTGGCTGCAGGGCGGCCGCATTTCGATCGGTTTCCTCGGTGCCGCCCAGCTCGACAAGTTCGGCAACATCAACACCACAATCATCGGCGACTATGCGCGTCCCAAGACCCGCCTGCCCGGCGGCGGCGGCGCGCCGGAGATCGCCACCTCGTCGAAGGAGATCTACATCACCATGGCGCAGTCCAAGCGCGGCATGGTCGAGAAGATCGACTTCTTCACCTCCTTCGGCCATGGCGTTGGCGGCGACCATCGCCAGCGCCTCGGCATCGAGACATCAGGGCCGACGCTGCTGATCACCGACCTTGCCATCTGGAAGCCAGATACGGTGAGCAAGGAATTCACCGTGGTGTCGTTGCATCCCGGCGCAACGCGGCTTGAGGTGCAGGACAGCTGTGGCTGGATCGTAAAGTTCGCCGAGGCGCTTGACGAAACGCCGGCGCCGACGGAACTCGAGCTGACGACATTGCGCGACCTGCAGGCCCGCACCAAGGCGGCGCATGAGGGAAGCGGAAAAGAAAAGGCCGCATGACATGACCGAGGCATTCATCTGCGATTACATCCGCACCCCGATCGGCCGTTTCGGCGGCTCGCTGTCGTCGGTGCGGGCCGACGATCTTGGCGCCATCCCGCTGAAGGCGCTGGTCGAGCGCAATGCCGGCATCGACTGGCAGGCTGTCGACGACGTCGTCTATGGCTGCGCCAATCAGGCCGGCGAGGACAACCGCAATGTAGCCCGCATGTCGCTGCTCTTGGCCGGGTTGCCCAAGGAAGTTTCGGGCGCGACCGTCAATCGCCTGTGCGGCTCCGGCATGGACGCGCTCACCATCGCCGCCCGCGCCATCAAGGCTGGTGAGGCCGAGCTGATGATCGCCGGCGGCGTCGAATCGATGAGTCGCGCCCCCTTCGTCATGCCCAAGGCCGAGACCGCCTTTTCACGCCATGCCGAGATCCATGACACCACCATTGGCTGGCGCTTCATCAACCCGCTGATGAAGAAACAATATGGCGTCGATTCCATGCCGGAGACCGGCGAGAACGTCGCCGAGGATTATTCAGTGTCGCGCGCCGACCAGGATGCCTTTGCC
Source organism: Mesorhizobium sp. M0016 (assembly GCF_040324035.1). Taxonomy (NCBI): domain Bacteria; kingdom Pseudomonadati; phylum Pseudomonadota; class Alphaproteobacteria; order Hyphomicrobiales; family Phyllobacteriaceae; genus Mesorhizobium; species Mesorhizobium sp. M0016. The sequence goes on from NZ_JAMYVM010000022.1 coordinate 122,556, forward strand.
ATGCGCAGCCAGGACAAGGCTGTCGCGGCACAGGCCAATGGCCGGCTGGCGAAGGAGATCACCCCGGTGACGGTCCCGCAGAAAAAGGGCGATGCGACTATCGTATCGAAGGATGAGCATCCCCGCGCCGGCACCACGGTCGAGTCGCTGGCCAAATTGCCGACGCCGTTCCGGCAAGACGGCACGGTCACCGCCGGCAACGCATCGGGCGTCAACGATGGCGCGGCGGCGCTGATCATCGCCTCCGAAGCGGCTGTGAAAAAACACGGCCTGACGCCGATCGCCCGCATCCTCGGCGGCGCTGCCGCCGGCGTGGCGCCGCGCATCATGGGCATCGGCCCTGCTCCGGCGACACAAAAGCTCTGCGCTCGCCTCGGCCTGACACCGCACCAATTCGATGTCATCGAACTCAACGAAGCCTTCGCCTCCCAAGGCATCGCCGTGGGGCGCCGCCACGCGCCCGCGGAGGGGTGCGCGGCGGGGGGCCCCCACGAGGGCGGGCGGGGGGGGTGTGGGGGGGGGGGGGGGGGGG
>NZ_JAMYVM010000023.1:0-96401 GCF_040324035.1 Mesorhizobium sp. M0016
CCGCCCCCCCCGTTCCGATTAAAAACGAAAACGCTAACCCCCACCGGGGGGCCAACCCCCCCCGGGGGGGGCCCCCCCGGGGTAAATTTAAATTCCCGGTGGGGCCCGGGGGTAAAACCGCCGGGCGCCTTTGCCGTTTCAAGCTTCAGGGATTTCGCCATGACCGCTTCATCAAGCCCGCAAGCCGGCCCGCTCGATTTCTTCTGGTTCATCCCGACGCATGGCGACGGCTCCTATCTCGGCTCCGAACAGCTGCAGCGGCCGCCGGAGTTCGCTTACTTCAAGGAGATCGCACAGGCCGTCGACCGGCTCGGCTTTCCCGGCGTGCTTTTGCCGACCGGGCAGAATTGCGAGGATTCCTGGATCACCGCTTCCGGACTAGCGGCGCTGACCGAAAAGCTCAAATTCCTGGTGGCGCTGCGGCCCGGCGTGACGCTGCCGACCTTCGCGGCGCGCCAGACCGCGGCGCTCGACCGGCTGAGCAATGGCCGCCTGCTGCTCAACGTCGTGGTCGGCGGCAACCCGACCGAGCTTGCCGGCGATGGCGTGTTCCTGCCGCATGACGAGCGCTATGCCCAGGCGCAGGAGTTCCTAACCATCTGGCGCGCGCTGGTGTCGGGCCAAAGCGTCAATTTCAACGGCAAATATTACCGCGTCGACAATGGCCGCCTTGACCTTCTGCCGCAACAGGAGCGGCCGCCGCTCTATTTCGGCGGCTCGTCCGATGCCGGCCAGGAGCTCGCCGCCGATCTCGTCGATATGTACCTGACCTGGGGCGAGCCGCCGGCGCAGGTGGCGGAAAAACTCAGCGCGGCGCGCAAAAAGGCTGAACGGCGCGGCCGCAAACTGCGTTTCGGCATCAGGCTTCATTTCATCGTGCGCGAGACCGAGGAAGAGGCCTGGCGCGCCGCCGACCGGCTGATCAGCCACGTCACCGATGCCCAGATCGAAAATGCCCAGGCCCGCTTCACCAAGGAGATGGACTCTGTGGGACAACGGCGCATGGCCGAACTGCATGGCGGCCGCCGCGACAGGCTGGTGGTTTCGCCCAATCTGTGGGCCGGCGTCGGCCTGGTGCGCGGCGGCGCCGGCACCGCGCTGGTCGGCTCGCCGGAGCAGATCGTCGAGCGCATCCGCGAATATCAGGCGATCGGCATCGACACCATCATCGGCTCTGGCTACCCGCATCTCGAGGAAGCCTACCGCGTCGCCGAGCTTCTGTTCCCGCGTCTCGGCCTGGGCACCAGGCGGGCACGGGCGCATGAGAACATCGCCAATGAATTCGCCGTCGGCTTCCACGGCGCCAACCGCCTTCAGGCGTCGTCATGAGCCTGGCTCAACGGGCCAAACAGAACGGCATCGGCTGGCTGCTGCCGGCGTTGGTCATAATTGGCTGGGAAGCCGCCAGCCGCGCCGGCGTGATGCCGGCCAATGTGCTGCCGGCGCCGAGCGCGGTGGCCGAGGCCTTCTGGCGGCTGACGCTATCGGGCGAGCTGATACAGAACATCGGCGTCAGCACGCTGCGCGCGCTGGCCGGCTTTGCCATCGGCGGCTCGATCGGCTTTGCACTCGGCCTTGCCAACGGGCTGTCGGCGCTCAGCCGCGGCCTGACCGACACGACGCTGCAGATGATCCGCAACATCCCGCATCTGGCGCTGATCCCGCTGGTCATCCTGTGGTTCGGCATCGACGAGGAAGCAAAACTGTTCCTGGTGGCGCTCGGCGTGTTCTTCCCGATCTACGTCAACACGCTGCTCGGCATCCAGAGCGTCGACCCGCAGCTGGTCGAGATGGGCAGGGTCTACGGCATGGACCGCCGCGCGTTGTTTTTTCAGGTGATCCTGCCCGGCGCGCTGCCGGCGATCTTCGTCGGCCTGCGCTATGCGCTGGGCATCATGTGGCTGACGCTGATCGTTGCCGAAACCATCTCGGCCAGTTCCGGCCTCGGCTACATGGCCATGCAGGCACGCGAATTCCTGCTGATCGATGTGGTCGTGCTGTCGATCCTGATCTATGCGCTGCTCGGCAAGCTTGCCGACAGCTTCGCCCGCCTGCTCGAGCGGCTGTCGCTCGGCTGGCATCCCGCCTTCCAGAACGCCTGAGGGTTCGATGCCAACCGCCAGCCTGACCGCCATCCGTTCCTTCGTCGCCGCGCCGGAACCGTCACGGCCGGAGGAGGCCGTCGAAAGGCAGCGCGCCTTTGCCTTCAAGGGCGTGGAAAAGCGCTTTGGCGACAAGGTCGTGCTCGACGGCATCGATCTCGATGTGCCCGTCGGACAGTTTGTGGCCGTCATCGGCAAGAGCGGCTGCGGCAAGAGTACGCTGTTGCGGCTGCTGGCCGGGCTCGATCGGCCAACCGCTGGATCCCTTACATTCGGGCCGGAGGCGAAGGCCGGCGCCGGGGAAGAGAGCCGCTTCATGTTCCAGGAGCCGCGGCTGTTGCCCTGGGCCAGCGTGGTGAAAAACGTCGAAGTCGGGCTGACCGGGCTTGCCACCGGTGCGGAAGCCAGGCGGCGCGCGCTCGCCATACTGGGTGAAGTCGGCCTCGCCGACCGCGCCGACGAATGGCCCTCGGTGCTGTCGGGCGGCCAGAAGCAGCGCGTGGCGCTGGCGCGTGCACTGATCGGACAGCCAAAGATTCTGGCGCTCGACGAGCCGCTCGGCGCACTCGATGCGCTGACCCGCATCGAAATGCAGCAGCTTCTGGAACGCATCTGGCTGGAGCAAAAATTCACCGCCGTGCTGGTCACGCATGACGTCGCCGAGGCGGTTGCGCTCGCCGACCGGGTGGTGGTGATCGACGAGGGCCGCATCGCGCTCGATCTCGACGTGTCGGTGGCGCGGCCGCGCCGGCGCGGTTCGGTCGAGCTTGCCAGGCTGGAGGGCAGGATTCTGGATCAGCTGTTCGGGTAGAGCCTATCGCGGGCAGGGCATTCTATCCGAACCGGATAGATAGGTAACAGAATGGACCGGCAATATGGGGTGGCTGTTTTCTTGCTCGCCGGGTTGGCCCTGTTTGCGACTGCGGGTTTGACCAGCGCCTTCCCCCACTCCGTCACCGCTTCGCGGCGCCACCTCTCCCCCCTCCGGAGGGAGGGGAAGGGAGCCAGGCCGCATAAGTTCGCGCCCCTGCAAGGCTCGCGCCTTTCCTCTCCCCCGTCGATCGGGGGAGAGGTGTCGGGCGACGCTCGACGGAGTGGGGGTCGATCTGTGTGGGTCGATTTTTCGTCGCAACTCACCCCCGCGAACGGCTCGCCCATACCAGCCCGGCGAAACCGACCAGCATGGTCACGATGCCGATATAGAGCCATTGCGACTGGCCGGTCATGAAACTGCCGCCGACCACGCCAATGCCCTGCAGCGACCACAGCGCGCCAATGGCGAGCACGATCAGCGCCAGCAGATATCTGAACAGTCTCATCGCCAAGATTCCTTTCCGAAGTCGATCGTCAACTGCGCCATGACCGTGATGACAGAGCGAAAGGACGGCGCCCAATCGCGCTCTCTTCTACTTGTACTATAACGTCCTGCCTTGCTCACGGAATCTGTGAAACAGCTCGCAATATCGCTGTCGATACGGCCGCGCCACACGAAAGATGCCTGACAAACTGTTTCCCAGCGACTCCAAACGTGTGCCAGTGCCACGGAACTGCCCGATGCTTGCCGCATTTCCCGCCTTATTCGGCACTTAACGGCTGGGGTCTGTCGAAAACGGAGCCAATCCCCCCAACATGAAGAAAACAAACCAGACCGCGCTTGTCGCGGTAACGGTCGCGGCTGGCCTGATGGTCGGTGCATCCGCCTCCTCCGCCGCCGGCCAGTGCGGCCGCGCCTCCTGGTACGCACTGCATTCCAGGACCGCCAATGGCGAACGCATGAACCCGTCGGCGCTGACCGCCGCGCACCGCAGCCTGCCTTTCGGCACCAAGTTGAAAGTGACCAACCAGAATAATGGCCGCAGCGTCATCGTGCGCATCAACGACCGTGGACCGTTCATCAAAGGGCGCGTGCTCGACCTGTCCAAGGGCGCCGCCGGCCAGCTCGGCTTCATCGGCTCGGGCCATACCTCGGTGTGCATGGCGCGCGTCTAGATCTGTCCAAGTCCGGCCCGATCGGGCCGGACGCATCCTGCCCCGTGTCCAACAGCCTTGCATTTTGCAGTGCACATTGAGCCGGCTGCACCCGCCCAACGCGGTTTCTCAAGGCCTCGGACGAAAGATTGGCATATGTCACGCCACGTGACGTATTGCATCGCAGCAATATCTTGTTAACCTCCGCGCGAGACATTCAAGGCTCGGCGCTGTCCGTCGTCCCTTCGGTCACGGCAGCTGCGGAGTACCTGATGTTCTACCAGCTCTATGAAATGAACCATGCCGCCCTGCAGCCCGCGCGGCTTTATGCCGATGCAGTGCGGCTGTTCTACACCAACCCGCTCAATCCGTTTTCGCATACGCCGTGGGGCCGCTCGGTCGCTGCCACCGCCGAACTGTTCGAGCGCACAACGCGCCGCTACAGCAAGCCGCATTTCGGCCTGAGCAAGACCGTGGTCGACTGGAAGAGCGTCGAGGTCAGCGAAAAGACCGTGTGGTCGCGGCCGTTCTGCAATCTCACCCACTTCGAGCGGTCGGTGCCCGCCGGGCGCAAGGCCGACCCCAAGCTTCTCATCGTGGCGCCGATGTCGGGCCATTATGCGACGCTGCTGCGCGGCACGGTCGAGGCGATGCTGCCCTATGCCGACGTGCACATCACCGACTGGGTCGATGCCCGCATGGTGCCGGTGACCGACGGCCATTTCGACCTCGACGATTATATCGACTACATCATCGACATGCTGCATGCGCTGGGGCCGGACACCCATGTGATGGCGGTGTGCCAGCCTTCGGTGCCGGTGCTGGCAGCGGTGGCGCTGATGGAAAAGCGCGGCGATCCCTTCGTGCCCTCGACCATGACCTTGATGGGCGGGCCGATCGACACCCGCCGCAATCCGACCGCGGTCAATCTTCTGGCCAAGGAAAAGGGCATCGACTGGTTCCGCGACAACGTCATCATGCACGCGCCCTGGCCGGTGCCGGGCTTCGGCCGCGAAGTCTATCCTGGCTTCCTGCAGCTGTCGGGCTTCATGAGCATGAACCTCGACCGCCACATCACCGCCCACAAGGACTTCTTCATGCATCTGGTCAAGCATGACGGCGACAATGCCGAGAAGCACCGCGATTTCTACGACGAATATCTGGCGGTGATGGACCTGACGGCGGAATTCTATCTGCAGACCGTCGACACGGTGTTCGTGCGCCATGCGCTGCCCAAGGGCGAGATGACGCATCGCGGCGAGGTGGTCGACACCAAGGCGATCCGCAATGTCGCGCTGTTCACGGTCGAAGGCGAGAACGACGACATTTCCGGTCTCGGCCAGACCCAGGCCGCCCACGATCTCTGCCCCAACATCCCGGCTGACCGGCATGCGCATTACATGCAGCCGGCCGTCGGCCATTACGGCGTCTTCAACGGGTCGCGATTCCGCTCGGAAATCGTGCCGCGCATCGTCGATTTCATCACAAGCTACGGCCGCCAAACACGCGTAGCGGTGAAACCCAAGCTGGTCCGCTCCGCCAAAGGCTGAGGCTCGATCCGGCTGCAGCGTGCATTGCCCGCAAAAGCGGGGCGATTTTGCGCGCCACAGGCGTTCTGTTGCACAATAGACGCTGTTGGGCGGGCGCGGGTAACCATGCCGAAGAATCTGGCTCCCCCGATAATTGACACGGAGTGTAAATCCCCTTTAACCTTTCGTTAAGAACAAGGGCGAACGGGGACAATGACTTCCTCACCGATGGCACGGACGCTGCGCTTGTGGGCGGCAGCAGGGCTGGCGATCTCTGCGTGCTGGGCAGTGCCGGCACTTGCAGGCGGCGCCATGGCGACGGGCGGCATGACCTCGCAGCCGATCGGCCACTATGATTTCTGTAAAACCCAGCCCGGCGAATGCTCGATCCGGCCGAGCAACCTCAACCCCGCCGCGATGACCGACGCCTTCATGCGCAAGCTGATCAACGTGACGTCAAGGGTCAACGCCGCCGTCAAGCCGATGAGCGACTACGACATCTATGGCAAGGACGAGGTCTGGGCCTATCCCGACAAGGGCGTCGGCGACTGCGAAGACTATGTGCTGGAAAAGCGCCGCCAGCTCTCGCGCTCTGGCGTGTCGCTGGCCGATCTCTTGATCACCGTCGTGCGCAAGCCGGACGGCGAAGGCCATGCCGTGCTGACGGTGCGCACCGACAAGGGCGACTACGTCCTCGACAATCTGACCGACAAGGTGAAGATCTGGGACGCCACCGGCTATCGCTTCCTCAAGCGGCAGGCCATCGACAACAGCGGCCGCTGGGTCTCGATCCGCGGCGGCCAGCAGGTGCTGGTCGGCGCGGTTCAGTAAATAAGGACGATGCATGTGAGCGCGTCGCTGCGAACAGCTTCGTCGGAAGCCCGCGGCTAATAACTTTCACGAGATAACCGCAAGTCGGCGCTGCCCCTCATTGCCCTGCCGGGCATTTCTCCCCGTATAGTGACGGGGAGAAAGATGCTGCCATCGGTGATTTCGCCAATCGTCAACGTTGCAAAATAGGCGCAGCGCGGCGGATGAGGGCAGCGCTGACCTCGAAATCTTATCTCTCGAAACGCCTCCTCAAAAAATTTCGCTACCTGCGTGAACCAAACCGTCTCCAGCGGCGACACACAGCCGTAAACAGAAACCCAACCATGGAGACTTCAAATGACTGCTTTCCTGCGTAATGCTTTCCTCGCCGCCATCGCGGTATCGTCCCTGGCCGGATCCGCTATGGCCGACCAGACCGGCTGCGCCAAGAACAACCAGTGGGGCAATCGCTGTTGCGATCTCACCTCGGACTGCCTGGGTGGCGGCCGCGGCGGCGATCATGACAGCACTGGCGGCCGTGGCGGCCAGGCCGGCGCGAAGTAATCTCGCTATATGCCCGCTGGCTAACGGCCGGCGGGCATCGCCTTCAGGATGAAATGCCGGCGCTATTGATGAGCATTCGTGGCCTTGGCGCCGCCCTACTTACGCCGCTCCAGTGCGGCCCGGATCGAGGCGGTGATGCGGGCAAGCTCGGCTTCGCTCAGCTTCTCGATGTTCTCGGCCAGGAGATTGGCCAACTCGGTGGCGGCAGGACTGAGGCCGGACGTATCGAGTCTCACCCGCGGATGTGAGGCCTCGGCCAGACGCGCCAGCTCTTCGGCATCGTCCCAGATGACGTTGAAATAGCCGATGATCTTCTGGATCAGCGTCCAGGTCGGCGCGCCGCGGCGGCCATGTTCCAGCGCCGACAGATAGGCGGCGCTGACTCCGATCGCCTGCGCCATGTCCTTCTGGCGCAAGCCGCGCTCGGCTCGAAGCGCCCGCAGTTTTTCGCCGAACGGCGTCATCAGCGGGTTCGCCTGAGCCGAACGTAGAGCGCGCCCGAACCGCCGTGGTTGCGGGCGGCGTGATCGTGGCTGGAGACCAGCGGCCGGAAGGCAGGCGTCGACAGCCAGGCAGGCACGGCGCGCCGCAAGACGCCGTCGCCGCCCGACGACGACCCTTTTCCCGTAATGACGAGGACATAGCGGATGCCGCCGGCATGGGCCCGGTGCAGGAACGAAAACAGCAGCGAATAGGCCTCGTCCTGGGTCATGCCATGCAGATCGACGCGGCCTTCGATCGGCAGCCGGCCCTTCTTCAGCTTGTCCAATGTCGGCTCGTCCAGCGCGTGCGATACATGCTGCGCCTTCGGCTTGGCGGCGAGGACCGGACCGACAGCGACCGGCGTCTGTGCCGGCTTGGGGTCTACGACGATGTCGGGAATCTCGACCGCGGTCCGGCCCTTCAGCGGTCGGGCGGTGCGCGCCACCAGGTTCCACAGCACCCGATCGTCTTCGTTGAGTTTATCGGGGCGCTTGCTCATCGATTCGATTCCGAAACGAGAGCGCGTGGAACCAAGGCATAGAAATCGGCCGCATTGCGAACGACGCCGGCGATCTCGCCGGCCGCATCGCCGGAGCCGGCGAACAGATCGCCCCGCGCCGCTCCGATGATGGCCGAGCCGGTGTCCTGCGCAATCATCAGCCGCCGGAACGGTTTTCCGTCGAAGGCGGTCAGCGACGGAGCGTCGATGTAGAAGGGGGTACCGAATGTGTGCAGCAGCCGGTCGACCGCGAGCGAACGGCCGGGCGTCAACGGCACCTTGGCGGCGGCGATTGGACCGGATGCGGCATCGTCGACATCGGCTTCGCGAAAGAAGATGTAGGAGCGGTTCTGCCAGAGGATCTCGTCGACGCGATCCGGATGCGCCCTGAACCAGGCGCGGATAGACTGCATCGTCACTTTTTCCAGTGGGATTTCGCCGAGTTCGGCGAGAATCTTCCCCGGACCGCTGAAACGTTGGCCGGATTTGGCGGCGTAGGTGACGCGGCAAAGCCGGCCGTCGGTCATCTTCAGCCTGGCCGCACCTTGCACATGGATGAAGAAGACGTCGACCTTGTCGGCAAGCCAGGCGATTTCCAGGCCTTGGCCGGCCAGCGCGCCTCTCTCGATCTCACTGCGGTCGAAATACTCCACCAGGCCCTGCGGCGTATCGCGGGCGAAGGCGAGATAGTCGTCCATCCCTCGAGGACGGTTGGCGTCATCGATGTCGACGAGGTCGGCCGGCCGCTCCAGTAGCGGCACCGTGAATTCATCCGTGCGCACTGGTGAGGCCTCGACCTCCGGCTCGTAGAAGCCGGTGACCAGGCCGGGGTTTTCGGATCGAATCTGGACTGGGGCGAAATGGCGCTCGAAAAAACCCTTGGCCGCCGACCGATTCGCCGGCGAAACGGTGCGCGCCTCGTCATAAGCGCCGGCAAACGCGTCGAACCGGACGCCCAACGAACCGGTGCGGTAGGGCTTGTTCAGGACATGAAAGGCCGAACGGCGGAAGGCTTCGAAAGCGGGCAGATGGTCATCGGAATTCCAACCGGGAAGATCATCGAAGGACTTTTCCACGAAAAGCGGCGAGAGCGACACCTCAGCCTCGCCACTGCCCATGTTTGCCTGCATGTCGCTATCCCAAAAAAGCTGCCCGCATCGGGCGACATGCATAGGCTCAGTCTTCTTCCTCGGTGGCGACCAGCTTCCAGTTCGGATCGCGCGAGCGTGTGTCGCGGGCGAAGGTCCAGACATCCTTGACCTCGGCCACCGTCTCGGGATCGCCATCGATGACCGCACCCGCCTTGTCGCGGGTCGCCGAAATCAGTTCGCTCACGATGCGCAGCGTGATGTGGGCCTCGCCGCCCTTCATCTCGGCCGAGACGATGTCGGCCTTGTCGATGCCGACGAAGGAGGACTGGATCTTTTCGGCTTTCGCCTCGCGGTCGCCAATCGCGGCAACGAAGCCGTCAAAAACCTCGCGCGACAACAGGTTCTTCAGCGTTTTTCGGTCGCCATCGGCATAGGCCATGACGATCATCTCATAAGCCATCTTGGCGCCGTCGACGAAGACTTTGGGGTCGAAGGAGGGATCATTATCCTTGATCGCGCGCAGGCCCTTGTTGAGGTCGGTGTCGGGCTTTGCGAAGGCATCGATGGCCGCATAGGTCTCGGCAGCCGTCTCGCCCGGCATGCGCTTGCGTGGCAGCGAAACCACATTTTCGGGCTTCTGGGTCGCGTCCTTCTCGGTGCGGCTGGCCGTGTACGGATCGAAGGGCGGGCGCTCGCTGCCCGTGCGGCGGCCAAGCACGTTGCGCAGCTGGAAAAAGATCACCACCGCCGCAATTAGAAAGAAAATGGTGCCGAAGTCGAAGAATCCCATATCTTTCGCCAATCAATCCCTGACCTGGCCGGGACCGCCAGCCAATCGGGCGGCGGTCGCATGGCGTTAAACATGCAAAGCATATAGAACGCATGGCGCAATCATTCAAATCAAAGGCAGGCATACCTATCTAACGGCCTCAGTGCCAGCGGCGATTATGCGCCGCCCGGCAAACATGGAAACGATCGGTCAAGACTTGCGCATTTCCTTCCTTCCTCTGTTCCTGCTTGCGCTGCCGCTGCTGGAAATCGCCGGTTTCGTCATTGTCGGCCGCGAGGTCGGGGCGCTCGCCACGGTCGGCCTGGTGCTGGCTTCAAGCATTGCCGGCGTGCTTCTGCTCCGGCACCAGGGTTTTGGTGTCATGGCGCGGGTCCGCGCCGAGATGGCCGGCGGCGGCGACCCCAGCCGCCAGCTCGCGCATGGCGCCATGATCGTGGTCGCCGCCATCCTGTTGATCATCCCCGGCTTCATTACCGATATTATCGGCCTGCTGCTGTTCCTGCCGCCGGTGCGCGACCTTGCCTGGCGCAGGCTCAAGGGCCGCATCGTCGTCGCGACCGATTTCACCGCCGGCGGTTTTCGCGGTAGGTCGCGCGACAAGGTCATCGACCTCGACGACGGCGACTATTCGCGCGAGGACGATTTCAAGCGCGGTCCCGACCATAACTCGCCGTGGCGCCGCCTGAAGGACGACTGACCGTCGCCTTGAGGACGACTGAGGCTACATCGACCCCTTCGGCCTGAAGGCGGCAAACCTTGTCTTGTCATGCCGACCATGCTAGCCAACGCCCGATTTCAATTCGGTCAGCGCTGCTGTCCAGGCAAAAGGAACAAGGCTCATGGCCAGCAAAGATGACGCGCCGGTCGGCGCCGCCAACGGCAACGGCGAAACGGCGCAGCCGTCGCTCAACGTGCTTGCCCAGTATGTGAAGGACCTGTCCTTCGAAAGCCCCGGCGCGCCGAACTCGCTGCGCGGCCGCGACAAGGCCCCAGGCATTGCGATCAATGTCAATGTCAATGCCAACCCGCTCTCCGACAAGCAGTTCGACGTCAATCTGACCTTGAACGCCAAGGCGTCCTTCGACCAGGAAGTGCTGTTCAATGTCGAACTGGTCTATGGCGGCGTCTTCGCCATCGCCGGCTTCCCGCAGGAGCACATGCTGCCGATCCTGTTCATCGAATGCCCGCGGCTTTTGTTCCCGTTCGCCCGCCAGATCATCGCCGAAGCCACCCGCAATGGCGGCTTCCCGCCGTTGATGCTCGACCCGATCGATTTTGCACAGATGTTCCAGCAGAAGCTGGCCGAGGACCAGGCGGCATCGAAGGTCAAGGTGAGCTGAAGGCAAGCGTCACGCGCATGAGTTGAAAGCCCGGCTTCGTGCCGGGCTTTTAGTATACTGAGATGCTGGCGGGACAGCACCCCCTCTGCCTTGCCAGGCATCTCCCCCTCAAGGGGGGAGATTGGCCGTCATCGCGACCTTCGCCAAATTTAGACGTTGCAGGAATGGGCTGGAGCGGCGAAGCTGCTGATCTCCCCCCTTGAGGGGGAGATGGCCGGCAGGCCAGAGAGGGGTGTGACGGAACGCTACCTCCGCGATCCGTTCACCCCGCCGCCACCTTCAGCCACAGCGCCTTTTCACCGAGCGTCGCCACCAGCCCCGCATGCGCCGCTCGCTCGCCCTCGGTCAGGCGCGGCGGCAGGGCGATTGGCCTGGCGGCGATCGAGATGTCGATATCGGCAACGTCGCCATTGCTGTTGAGCTGCACCACGACGGCGTCGAGGACAAGTGCGGCCTGCTTGCCGCCGATGAGTTCGATGTAGACTTCGGCCAGGAGCTCGGAATCGAGCAGCGCGCCGTGCTTGGTGCGGTGGCCGTTGTCGATGCCGTAGCGGCGGCAGAGCGCGTCGAGCGAATTAGGGCCCATCGGATGCTTGCGCCGCGCCAGCGCCAGCGTGTCGACGACGCGCCCGGTGTCTATGGCCGGCTGGCCGAGCCGCCCGAATTCCGTGTTGAGGAAGCCGATGTCGAAACTGGCGTTGTGGGCGACGAGCTTGGCGCCGTCGGTGAAGGCGAGCCATTCCTCGGCGATTTCGGCAAAGGTCGGCTTGCCGACGAGGTCGGCGGCGCTGATGCCGTGCACGGCTTGCGCCTCGACATGGACGGCGCGCCCCTGCGGATTGATGAATTTGTGGAAGGTGCGGCCGGTCGGGAAGCGGTTGACCAGCTCGACGCCGCCAAGCTCGATGATGCGGTCGTCGCGCATGTCGAGTCCGGTGGTTTCGGTATCGAAAATGATCTCACGCATAGAATCAACCTACTCCTGGAGGAGTAGAATCATGGAGCGGAACAAAATGGCAATGGGTAATGCCGACAGCCTGCCGTCAGGGGCCTGATGGGCGCGACTTATCCCCCAGGAGTTAGCAGGCGAGCTCAGCGTCCTGAGAGCTCGGCAATGATCGCGCCGACCGCGGTGCGGGCGGCGTCCATGCCTTCACCGGTGTCGATGACGAAATCGGCCTGCCGGCGCTTTTCGGCGTCGGGCACCTGCTTGGCCAGGATTGCCGCCAGCTTTTCCTCACTCATGTCAGGACGCGCCAGCACGCGGGCGCGCTGGATATCGGCCGGCGCGGTGACGACGACGACCTTGTCGACACGGTTGCGGCCGCCGGTTTCGAACAGCAGCGGAATGTCGAGCACGACGAGCGGCGCGCCGGCGGCGCGGTGCCTTGCCAGAAAGGCATCGGCATCGGCCCGCACCAGCGGATGGACGATCGCCTCCAATGTCTTCAGCGCAGCAGCGTTGCCGAGCACGCGGCGCGCCAACTCGGTGCGGTCGACCGAACCGGCAATCACGGTGCCGGGAAAGGCCGCCTCGACGAGAGGTGCTGCCTTGCCGGCATAGAGGCGATGCACGGTCTCGTCGGAGTCATGCACCGGCACGCCGTCGTCGACGAACATTTTCGCCGTCGTCGACTTGCCCATGCCGATCGATCCGGTGAGGCCGAGCACGGTCATCATTTGGCGCCCATCATTTGCGACCCATCATTTGGCGAGGATGTCGGCGACGATCATCTGTCGCAACTCAGGCGTGACCTGCGGCATCTTGCCGAACCAGCGTTCGAAACCGGGCACAGCCTGGTGCAACAGCATGCCGAGCCCGTCGACCGTCTTCAAATTTCTCGCGCGGGCAGCGGCAAGCAGCGGTGTTTCCAGCGGCACATAGACGATGTCTGCGACAATGGCGTGAGCTGGCAGGCCGGCCGGATCGGCGGCCAGCGTCGCATCGCCATGCATGCCAAGTGCCGTCGTGTTGATCAGCAAGCCGGCATCGCCAAGCAAGTCGCCGACCGCGCCATGCGCCGAGACGCCGGCCCCGAAGCGGTCGGCGAGTTCCTGCGCCCGCGCCAGTGTGCGGTTTACGATGCGGATATCGTTGATGCCGCGCACTTTAAGCGCGTGGATGACCGCGCGCGACGCGCCGCCGGCGCCGAGCACCACGGCCGGAGCGTTTCTCTCCCAGCCCGGGGCATGCTCGTCGAGATTGCCGGCAAAGCCGATCCAGTCCGAATTGCCGCCCCACAGCACGCCGTCGTCCAGCCACAGCATGTTGACCGCGCCGATCATCTCCGCCGCTTCGTCGCGGCGCTCGACCCGGGCGAAGGCGACTTCCTTGTGTGGAATGGTGACGTTGCCGCCCTGATAGCCATTGGCCTCGAGCGACGAGAGGAACTCGGGAAAATCGGCCGGCGCGACATCGATCGCATAATAGCTGCCGTCGATGCCGTATGTGTTCAGCCAATAGCCGTGGATCTTCGGCGAGCGCGAATGCGCGATCGGATGGCCGGTGACGAAAGCTTTTTTCTCAACCATCAATGGCTCCGAGCGCACGCAATTCCGCCAGCACCGGTAACAGCGGCAGGCCGACAATGGTGAAATAATCGCCTTCGATCTTTTCGAACAGCTGGATGCCTTCGCCCTCGATCTGGTAGGCGCCGACGCTCGACAACGCCTTGGCGCCGACGCGGGCCAGGTGCCGGCCGACGAAGGCCGGATCGAGCTTGCGCATGGTAAGGCTGGCGATGCCGACATGGCGCCACAGCACCTTGCCGTTGCGGCAGAGCACGGCGGCGCTGTTCAGCTGATGCGTCTTGCCTGACAGCGCCAACAGATGGCGGCGGGCGCCTTCCATGTCGGCCGGCTTGTGGAACACTTCATCTCCCAGTGACAAAGTCTGGTCGCAGCCGAGCACCAAGGCGCCCGATCTGCGTTCGCTGACCTCGGTCGCCTTGGCTTCGGCGAGTATCAGGGCGACATCTTCCGGCGACACACCGCTGTCCTGCAACGGCGCCTCGAGCGCACGCTCGTCGACATCGGCAGGCACCGCTTCGATGCCGAGCCCGGCATTGATGAGCATTGCTTTGCGGAACGGGCTGCCGGAGGCGAGGATGATTTTTTCGGTCATGGGTTCTGGGCCTGGTCGATAGTGGTTGATTGGGGCAGGAGGTCGCGTTGCCATCCCATCATCTATTCTTCCCCCGCAGGGCAACAATGGCTGCCGCGGTCTCTTCGATCGAGCGGCGGCTGACGTCTATCATCGGCCAATTGTGGCGGGTGCAGATCTGGCGGGCATAGGCGAGCTCTTCGGCGATCGAGGCACGGTCGACATAATCGGTCGCTTCGTAGGTGCTGCTGTTGCCGAGCACGCGGTTCTGCCGGACATGCGAGATGCGTTCGGCGGTGGCGATCAGCCCGACGATCAGCGGCTTGGTGGCAGCGACCAGGCTTTCGGGCACCGGCACGCCGAGCACGATCGGGATGTTGGCGGTCTTGATGCCGCGGTTGGCGAGATAGATGCTGGTCGGCGTCTTCGATGTCCTGGAAATGCCGATCAGCACCACATCCGCGTCGTCCATATTGAGCGGCAGCTGGCCGTCATCATGCTCCATGGTGAAATTGAGTGCGTCGATACGGTGGAAATAATCGGCGTCGAGCACATGCTGGGCGCCGACGCGGCGGCCGGCCGGCGTGCCAAGATAGGACTGGAAGACGGTGAGGACCGGCTCCAGCACCGAAACACAGGGCAGCCCCATGGTGGCGCAGCGCTCGTCAATGCCGCGCGCCAGCTTCTGGTCGACGACGGTGTAGAGGATGATGCCCGGTTCCTCCTCTATGTCCTCGAAGACTTTCGCCACCTGCTTTTCGGTGCGGATGAGCGGATAGATATGCTCGATGGCTCGCGCATCCTTATATTGCGCCGAGGCGGCTCGGCCGGCCGCCAGCAGCGTCTCGCCGGTGGCGTCGGAAATCAGGTGCAGATGAAAGAAGCTCTGGGGTTTGTTCACAGGGGGCGCCTCAGGCTGTGGGCTTGTGTGGATAAATAGGGACCGCAAAGGCGACCGGCTGGAGGCGACTGTATCAGAAGGCCAGTTGTCCACAATTCGATGCGCTGTCAGCTCCACGGTGCGGCTGGGGACAAATCTGGGGACGGGCGTTTTTGCCAGCGCTTCATCCACAGAGGCGGTTTTTCAGCTGCTACGCCAAACCATTGACTCCAGTGATGGAATCCTGGTCATCCACACTCTTTGCCAATCCCGCGGAAGAAACACGCGACAAAATGCTGGCTGGCCTTTTCCAGGGCAAAGCGGGACAGGTGACAACCACCGATACCAACAGACTCTTAGAATCAGAAGATTCTAGAAATAGACTATTTAATTATAGAGAAGGCAGGGAAGAGAGCGCTCAATGCCCGAGAACCGCATCGTGCTGGACGTGCTGAGAGGCGAGGCAGTGTTTCCGCCGCCGCTCTGGATGATGCGCCAGGCCGGGCGCTATCTGCCGGAGTACCGCGAGACCAGAAAGCGCGCCGGGTCCTTCCTCGATCTTTGCTACAATCCTGATCTGGCCGTCGAGGTGACGCTGCAGCCGATCGAGCGCTTCGGCTTCGATGCCTCGATCCTGTTCTCGGACATTCTGGTCGTGCCGCATGCGCTGGGGCGCGATGTCCGCTTCGAGGAGGGCCGCGGGCCGCTGCTGACGCCAATCACTGCAGCTGAGATTTCGGCTCTCAACGGTGAAACGTTTCACGTGAATCTCGAACCGGTCTACGAAACGGTTCGCCGGCTGCGGGCAAGATTGCCTGACGAGACCACGCTGATCGGCTTCTGCGGCGCGCCGTGGACGGTGGCGACCTACATGATCGCTGGCCACGGCACACCCGACCAAGCGCCGGCGCGGCTGTTTGCCTATCGCGAACCGATGGCCTTCAAGCATCTCCTGAAAGTGCTCGCCGATCACTCCGCGGCCTATTTGATCCGCCAGATCGAAGCCGGTGCCGACGTGGTGCAGATTTTCGATTCCTGGTCCGGCGTGCTTGATGATGCGTCTTTCGAGCAGTTCTGCGTGCAACCGGTGGCGGAGATCGTCAGGCAAGTTCGTGCGGTTCATCGCGATGTTCCGATCATAGGCTTTCCCAAGGGCGCCGGCGCCCGCTACGAGACCTATCGTGAGAAGACCGGGGTGACGGGGCTGGGGATCGACTGGACCGTGCCCCTGTCGGCTGCGAACGAACTGCAGCATTCAGGGGCGGTCCAGGGCAATCTCGATCCCTTGCGGCTCGTGGCTGGCGGCAAAGCCCTGTCGGACGGCGTCGATGCGATCCTCAAGGCGCTGGGCGACGGAGCGCTGATCTTCAATCTCGGCCATGGCATTACGCCGGAGACGCCGGTGGCGCATGTCGAGGCGATGGTGAAGCAGGTGCGGAGCGCGACACGCTGATGGCTCAATCGGATAATACGGGCGGCAACAGCACTCGTGGGGCGATGATGCGCATGACCATCGGCATCGGAGTGCTGGTTGTTCTCACCGCACTTTTGTTTTTCTTTGCGCCTGAGGGTTTCTATCCCTGGGCGAAGGCAATCCATATCCTGGCCGTCATCTCTTGGATGGCCGGCATGCTCTATCTGCCGCGATTGCTGGTCTACCACGCCGACGCAGAGAAGGGGTCCGTCCAATCGGAGACCTTCAAGGTGATGGAGCGGCGTCTGCTGCGCGGCATCATCAATCCGGCGATGATCGTCACCTGGGTGTTCGGGCTTTGGCTTGCCTGGAAAGTGTTTGGCTTTCACGGCGGCTGGCTGCACGCCAAGATAGGCTTGGTGCTGTTGCTGTCGGGCGTGCATGGCTATCTGGCCGGTGCTGTCAGGAAATTCGCCGAGGACCGCAATGAAAAACCGGCGCGGCACTGGCGAATCGTCAACGAGATCCCCACATTGCTGATGATCGCCATCGTCATCCTGGTTGTCGTCAAGCCGTTCTAGGCCCATTTCGGTCGAACAAAACGCAGCTTGCTCTTTCCCCCGACCGACGATAAAAGACGGGTCTTCCTTCCCGTCATGCGCCGCCCTTGATTGCTTTCGGCCGCGCCCGGCATTTATCGCATCCAGCCGATATATTTTCCCCAAAGCAGATTCAGAGTCCGTCTATGCAAGAAATGAAACTCGCAGAGTTCAAGAACAAGAAGCCGCCAGAGCTGATCGCCTATGCCGAATCGCTCGAAGTAGAAAACGCCAGCGTCATGCGCAAGCAGGAGTTGATGTTTGCCATCCTGAAGAAACTGGCCGCCCAGGACGTCGAGATCATCGGCGATGGTGTGGTCGAGTTGCTGCAGGACGGTTTCGGCTTCCTGCGCTCAGCCAACGCCAATTATCTGCCGGGTCCCGACGATATCTACATCTCGCCCTCGCAGATCCGCCGCTTCTCCTTGAAGACCGGCGATACCGTCGAAGGGCCGATCCGCAGCCCAAAAGAGGGCGAGCGCTATTTCGCCCTTCTCAAGGTCAACACGATCAATTTCGACGATCCCGAAAAGATCCGTCACAAGATCCATTTCGACAATCTGACGCCGCTCTATCCGACCAAGCGGCTGAAGATGGAGATCGACAATCCGACCGGCAAGGACATCTCGTCGCGGGTGATCGACCTGGTGGCGCCGATCGGCAAGGGACAGCGCGCGCTCATCAACGCGCAGCCGCGTACCGGTAAAACGGTGCTGATGCAGAATATCGCCCACTCGATCACGGCCAATCATCCGGAATGCTATCTGATCGTACTTCTGATCGACGAACGGCCAGAAGAAGTGACCGACATGCAGCGTTCGGTGAAGGGCGAGGTTGTGTCCTCGACCTTTGACGAACCGGCGGTGCGCCACGTCCAGGTCGCCGAAATGGTCATCGAAAAGGCCAAGCGCCTGGTCGAGCATGGCCGCGACGTCGTTATTCTGCTCGATTCGATCACCCGCCTCGGCCGTGCCTACAACACCGTTGTGCCGTCCTCCGGCAAGGTGCTGACCGGCGGTGTCGACGCCAACGCGCTGCAGCGGCCGAAGCGCTTCTTCGGCGCGGCCCGCAACATCGAGGAAGGCGGCTCGTTGACCATCATCGCCACCGCGCTGATCGACACCGGCAGCCGCATGGACGAAGTCATCTTCGAAGAGTTCAAGGGCACCGGCAACTGCGAAATCCAGCTCGACCGCAAGGTCGCCGACAAGCGCATCTACCCGGCCATGGACATTTTGAAGTCCGGCACCCGCAAGGAGGACCTGCTGGTCTCCAAGCAGGATCTGCAGAAGATCTTCGTCCTGCGCCGCATCCTGGCGCCGATGGGAACCACCGACGCGATCGAGTTCCTGATAGACAAGCTGAAGCAGACCAAGACCAACGCCGATTTCTTCGATTCAATGAACACGTAAGCAGTTTCACCGGATCATCGGTCATGCATGAAACCCCGTTCCGGGAAACCGGGACGGGGTTTTTCATTGCGGGGGCAAACAGGTCGCATTTCCGACAGGGCGTGGCCTTGGGCGGCAATTTCCATCGCCGTCGTCATGCGAGTAATCCCGTCTCGAAGATCGGAGGCCGCATGAAGAAAACAATCCCGACCCTGATCGGCTTCTCGGCCATTCTGACATGGTCGTTCCTGGCGCTGCTTTCGACTGCGGCTGGACCGATTCCGCCCTTTCAGCTGGCGGCGATGACGTTTCTGCTTGGCGGGTTGGCCGGCGCGTCGAGCTGGCTTGTCCGTCCGGCGGCGACCAAGTCGCTGCGCCAGCCGTGGCAGGTCTGGGCGCTCGGCACAGCGGGGCTGTGCATCTATCACTGCGCCTATTTCTTCGCCATCCAGTCGGCGCCGCCGGTCGAGGTCAGCCTGATCGCCTATCTCTGGCCGTTGCTGATCGTCGTCTTTGCCGCCTTCCTGCCTGGAGAAAAGCTTAGGGCCCATCACGTCGCCGGCGTCGTGCTCGGCCTTGCCGGCGCCATTGTGGTGATCACCAAGGGTGGCACGATCGGACTGGCCAATGGTGTGATGAAGGGGCATGTCATCGCGCTGTTCTGCGCTTTCATCTGGGCCGGCTATTCGGTTTTATCGCGCCGCTTTGGCAAGGTGCCGACCGATGTCGTCGCCGGTTACTGCTTCATCACGGCTGCGGTCGCCTTGGTGCTGCACCTGACGCTTGAGGCTACCGTCTGGCCACAGACGGCGACGCAGTGGAGCGCCATCGTCATCTTGGGCGTAATACCGCTAGGCGCCGGCTTTTACGCCTGGGACTATGGCTGCAAGCACGGCGACATCATGATCCTCGGCGCCCTCTCCTACGCGGCGCCCCTCTTCTCGGTCATCGTGCTTCTGCTGGCAGGCTTTGGTGTGTTTCACTGGTCGGTGGCTGTTGCTTGCATCCTGATCACGGTCGGAGCGGTGGTCGCGGCCAAGGATTTGCTGTTCGCGCCGCGGCCGCTAGCCATTGATGTGACGCGGCTTCCTTCGGCCTTGGACGGAAACACGGGTTGAGCTACCGGCGTCGCAGCAGCGGCTCGGTTCCTACGGATCCGGCCCCACGGGCAGGATAGCCGGTACATAGCTCCGGTCTGCCGGTCTGCGGCCGGATGCCACTGGCCAATGTTAAGTCGATTCGCATCCGTTCCGATCGCGGAGACGATCGGCGTGACGCGGGTCGGGATTTCCGATTCGCAACCGGAACGAGGCTTGCCTCATGGGGAGGTGGGCTCCAGCTTCACGGTTCCGGGCCAGGAACAGGCATTACGATGCCGGCCTGCCGTAGGGCTTGCTGGCCCGCCCAGAACTGCTTGGCGTCGGGATTAGGACCCGCCTGCTCGCACATGGATGACGAGGCGGCTATACAGATTTGGTAATGTCCGGCCGCTCCTCGCGATCGACCTTGATATTGACGAACAGCCGGTTCATGACGGCCGCGACACTGTGGGATTGTCGACCGGACAGCTAGGCGACCGGTGAGAAGGGCAAATGATTTCAGGCGATTCGATCGTTGCGCTTTCCAGCGGGCGCCTGCCCGCCGGCATCGCTGTCATCCGCATTTCCGGACCGAAGACTCGATTTGTCGTCGAAACGGTTGCCGGTGGTAAGGTCAAGGACCGGGTTGCAACCCTGCGCAAGCTCCGAACGGTGGACGGTTCGCTTATCGACAACGGCCTGGTGCTGTTTTTTCCTGGGCCGAACAGTTTTATCGGCGAGGATGTCGCCGAGTTCCACGTCCATGGCAGCCGCGCCGTCGCCAGCAAGATGCTGGAGATCATTGCCGGGTTTGACGGCGTGCGTCATGCGGAACCTGGTGAATTTACGCGCCGGGCTCTTCTCAACGGCAAGCTGGATCTGGTCGAGACGGAGGCGTTGGCCGATCTGGTCAACGCCGAAACCGAAGCGCAGCGGCGCTTTGCCGTGCAGAATGCCGAAGGAGTGCAAAGCGAACTCTATCTTGGCTGGCGCCGTTGGCTGATCCATGCACGGGCGATGATCGAGGCGGAAATCGACTTCGCCGACGAAGACGACGTGCCCGGTTCGGTTTCGGACACGGTTTGGTCCGATGTGCGCGCAATGGTGGGCGAGATCGGCCGGCATGTCGATGGCTTCCATGCCGCCGAGATCATCCGTGACGGGTTTGAGGTTGTCATCCTCGGTGCACCGAACGCCGGAAAATCCAGCCTTTTCAATGCGCTGGCCAGGCGTGAGGCGGCGATTGTTACCGACGAACCCGGCACGACGCGGGATTTGCTCGAAGTGGTGCTGGATCTCCACGGAGTGCGGGTCAGGGTAACCGACACCGCGGGCCTGCGCGAGGCGCCCGGCAAGATCGAAGCGATCGGTATCGAAAAGGCGCGGGCCAAGGCGCACACGGCTGACCTAGTGCTGTTGCTGGAAGATCTGGCGGACCCGACTGCGATCGGCAACATGCCTGTCGACGCCCCGGCCTTGAGAATCGGCACCAAGGTCGATCTCTTGAAAGGTTCGCCGCGATTGGAGGCCTATGATGCGTTGATCTCGACGGTGGACGGCACTGGTTTGGCTGAACTCCTGGCCGAGATCGGCAGGCGCGCCGCGGCTGCTATCGGCGATGCCGGTGACATCCTGCCGTCTCGGTTGCGGCATGTGGAGCTGCTCAATGAGACCAGGCACTTTCTGATCTCGGCTTTGTCCGGGCAAGAGCGCGGCCAGGAGCTGCGGGCAGAGGAGCTGCGTCTTGCGGCGGACCGGCTTGGCCGGATTGTCGGCGCGGTGGATGTCGAGGACCTGCTGGACGTGATCTTTTCGCAGTTTTGCATTGGCAAGTGACTCACGTGAAACATGACGGGGCGCTGGTATGAGTGACTCACGTGAGACATAGGGGGGCCGCCAAGTGCGTTTCACGTGAAACGAGACGGTTGGCAAAAGGGCAAGTGGCCGAAAGCCTGCACCGCCCCTCATTGTCCCCGTTCATGGGGAGAAGATGCCGGAAGGTAGATAAGGGGCAGCGCCAAACGAGGCTTCGCTGCTCCCATGACTCACGTGAAACACCTCTGCGACTTTCAGCACTCCGGTCCACGTGAACGAATCAACCTGCAATCCTTGACAGCGTCCTCTCGTGGGGACATGTGTCGGGAAACTCTGAATCTGGAAGGGACAATGATCGATCACTATGATGTGGTTGTGGTGGGCGGCGGCCATGCCGGGTGCGAGGCTGCGAGCGCTGCCGCGCGCGCCGGCGCCAAGACCGCGCTGGTCACGCTGCGCTTTGACACGATCGGTGTCATGTCCTGCAATCCGGCGATCGGCGGCCTCGGGAAGGGCCATCTGGTGCGTGAGATCGACGCCATGGACGGGCTGATGGGCCGCATCGCCGATGCTGCCGGTATCCAATTCCGCCTGCTCAATCGCCGCAAAGGCCCTGCCGTGCGCGGGCCGCGCACGCAGGCCGACCGCAAGCTGTATCGGCTGGCTATGCAGGAAGCGATTCGGCAACAGAACGGTCTCGACGTCGTCGAAGGCGAGGTACTGGACTTCGACATCGTGGATGGACGCATCGCCGCTGTGCTCCTGGCCGACGGGCGCCGGTTGGCTTGCGGCGCCGTGGTGCTGACCACCGGCACCTTTCTTCGCGGCCTCATCCACATTGGCGACAGGAAGATTGTCGCCGGGCGGATGAACGAGCAGGCGAGCCTTGGCCTGTCGGCGACGATGAGCCGCGCCGGTTTCGCGCTTGGACGGCTGAAGACCGGCACGCCGCCGCGGCTCGATGGCCGCACCATCGACTGGGCGTCGCTGGAAAGCCAGGCGGCCGACGAACATCCAGTGCCGTTCTCGCTGCTCACCGACACAATCAAGAATCCGCAAATCCATTGCGGCATCACGCGTACGACGCCGGCGACGCACGAGTTGATCCGCGCCAATCTCGACCGCTCCGCCATGTATTCCGGCTCGATCGAAGGCGTAGGTCCACGTTACTGCCCGTCGATCGAAGACAAGATCGTCAAGTTCGGCGATCGAGAAGGTCATCAGATATTCCTGGAGCCGGAAGGGCTGGACGATGACACCGTCTACCCCAATGGCATCTCGACCTCCCTGCCCGAAGACGTTCAACTCGACATTCTGAAGACGATCCCGGGCCTGGAACGCGCGACCATGCTGCAGCCCGGCTACGCCATCGAATATGACCACGTCGATCCGCGCGAGCTCGAGCCGACGCTTGAGGCCAAACGTATTGCGGGGCTTTTCCTAGCCGGTCAGATCAACGGCACCACCGGTTATGAAGAAGCCGGAGCGCAGGGCCTGCTCGCCGGGCTCAACGCCGCGCGCAAGGCGGCGGCCGACGACCAAATCGTGCTCAGCCGCACCGAAGCCTATATCGGTGTGATGGTCGACGACCTCACCAGCCGCGGCATTGCCGAGCCCTACCGCATGTTCACTTCGCGGGCGGAGTTTCGCTTATCGCTGCGCGCCGACAATGCCGATGAAAGGCTTACGCCTCTGGCAAATCGGCTTGGTATCGTGTCGCCGGAGCGGACGCAGCGGTTCAATCAAGTCACACAGGATCTTGATAGGGCGCGCGAACTCGCAGTTGCGACGACGATGACGCCCAACGAAGCGGCGCGGCACGGGCTGGAGATCAACAGGGACGGCGTGCGCCGCTCCGCTTATGAATTGCTCGCTCATCCCGGCGTCGATATAGCCTGGCTGGCCCGTGTTGCGCCGGCCTTTGGCGCAATCGACGTCAAAACCGCTGAGCGGCTCGAAACGGAAGCGAAATATTCGGTTTACCTTGATCGCCAGCAGGCGGATGTCGGACAGATCCGCCGCGAGGAAAGCCGGTTGATCCCGCCGTCGGTGGATTTCGCCGATGTTCCCGGCCTGTCCAACGAGCTGAAGCAGAAGATGCTAACGCGTCAGCCGCGTTCGATCGCTGACGCGCAGCGTATGGAAGGCATGACGCCGGCGGCGCTGGCAATCATCGTCGCGCACGTCCGCAACGCTGAATCGGCCGCGCAAAGGGCCGTTGCGTGAGCGCTGCCTCATGGGCGAGCCTGCAACAGGCCGCGGGACCGGTTTCACGTGAAACATTCGATCGGTTGGTGACGTTCGAACAGTTGTTCCTGAAATGGAACCGCAGCATCAATCTGGCCGCGCCGTCGACGCTGGACGATGTCTGGGGCCGCCATATTCTGGACAGCGCGCAGCTGGCCCGAATCGCCCCGCAGGCCAAACGCTGGGCCGATCTTGGTTCGGGCGGCGGTTTTCCGGGCCTGGTAATGGCCTTCTTGCTGGGCGAGCGCGACGGCGCGTCGATCGATCTGGTCGAGAGCAACCGCAAGAAAGCATCGTTTTTGCAGGCGGTCATTGGCCAGTTCGGTTTGCCGGCACGGGTCGTCGCCCGGCGCATCGACGACAGCTATGCGCTTGTTTCCGCACCGGAAATCATCACGGCGCGGGCGCTTGCCGCGCTGCCGGCGCTGCTCGATCTGTCGGCGCCGTGGCTGACCAAGGGATCGCGGGCGCTGTTCCACAAAGGCCGGGATTACCGCTCCGAGGTGGAAGAAAGCACTCACCGCTGGGCTTTCGATCTGGTAGAACATCCGAGCATGACCGACGCCCATGGCGTCATCCTCGAAGTGACCGATCTGCAGACTGCGTAAGCTCTCCTTCGCAACCTTGGCGACGCAATGAATACCTGGCCCACATGAATACCTGGCACAGACCCATGAAAACCGGACCTCGCATCATCACCGTCGCCAACCAGAAGGGCGGCGTCGGCAAGACAACCACCGCCATCAATCTGGCCACGGCGCTGGCCGCGATCGGCGAAAAGGTGCTGATCGTCGATCTCGACCCGCAAGGCAATGCCTCGACGGGTCTCGGTATCGACCGCAAGGACCGCACCGTCTCCTCCTACGATGTGCTGACCGGCGAACTGGGCCTGGAAAAGGCGGCCATTCCAACGGCGGTGCCCGGCCTGTCGATCGTGCCGTCGACGCTCGATCTGCTCGGCATCGAGATGGAAATCGCCTCGGCGCCGGATCGCGTGCTCAAGCTGCGCAACGCGCTGCGCGCCGCCACCGAGCGCGGTGCGCCGTTCGGCTATGTGCTGATCGACTGCCCGCCCTCGCTCAACCTTTTGACTTTGAATTCAATGGCGGCAGCCGATTCTGTTCTTGTGCCGCTGCAGTGCGAGTTCTTCGCGCTGGAAGGGCTAAGCCAACTCCTGGAAACGGTGGAGCAGGTGCGCCGTTCGATCAATCCGGACCTGATCATCCAGGGCATCGTGCTGACCATGTATGACGGCCGCAACAACCTCGCCAACCAGGTGGTTCAGGACGTGCGGGCACATATGGGCGACAAGGTCTACGAGACCATCATTCCTAGGAATGTGCGAGTGTCCGAGGCGCCCTCCTATGGCAAGCCGGCGATCCTCTATGACCTGAAATGCTCCGGCAGCCAAGCCTATCTGCAATTGGCATCCGAAGTGATCCGCCGCGAGCGAAAATTGCGCGCTGCATGATTAGGCAGGCTCGATAAACAAAGCGATCCGGCACCGAAACGATGAATTTGGAATTGAGATGAGCGACGACCTTTCGAGAAAGAGACTGGGCCGCGGACTGGCGGCGCTGATCGGCGAGATCGATCGCCCGGCAGCGACCGAAAAGCCGGGCTTGAATGCCGACGGCAAGGTGCCGATAGAGTTTCTGAGCCCGAACCCGAAAAACCCGCGCCGGCATTTCGGCGACGCCGATCTGACGGATCTCGCGCAATCGATCCGCGAACATGGCGTCGTGCAGCCGGTAGTGGCGAGGCCTTCGCCGACGCAGGCCGGGCGCTACGAGATCATCGCCGGCGAGCGCCGCTGGCGGGCGGCGCAGCGCGCCGGGCTGACCGAGATCCCGATCATCGTGCGCGACGTCAACGACCGCACAGCGCTGGAACTGGCGATCATAGAAAACGTCCAGCGCACCGATCTCAACCCGGTCGAGGAGGCGCTCGGCTACCAGCAGTTGATCGACGACCACGGCTACACACAGGCCGACCTCGGCAATGTCATCGGCAAGAGCCGCAGCCACGTCGCCAACACGCTCAGGCTGTTGAAGCTGCCCGACGTAATCCGCGACATGCTGGTCGACGGCGTGCTGTCGGCCGGCCATGCCCGGACGCTGGTGACGGCGCAGGATCCCGCCGGGCTAGCCAAGCAGATCGTCGAAGAAGGGCTTTCGGTGCGCCAGGCCGAGGCGCTGGCGCAGATGCCGGCGGGCGGCACGCCGCCCAAGGCAAAACCAGCACACGGCGCATCGGGCAAGGATGCCGACACGCTGGCGCTGGAAAGGCTGATGACCAACACGATCGGCATGATCGTGACCATCGAGCACAAGGGCAAAGGCGGCGCGATCCGCGTGGACTACCGCAGTCTGGAGCAGCTCGACGAGCTATGCCGGCGGTTGAAGGATGAGCGGTAGAGGGTTGGGGCTGCGCCATATTTAGCCGGCGAATGAAGTTCTGGCTTAGGATGAAGAAAGGGCTTGGCGGTTGCCGGCCCTTCTTTTTATTGGCGATTGCCGAAGGGATCGAACTGCTGATCTCCCCCCTTGAGGGGGAGATGGCCGGCAGGCCAGAAGGGTCGTCTCCCATCAAGCGCCGACCTCGTTTGTCGTTGCGAAAGGCGCCAGCGCTCCACGCGCCGCGACCCCCTCTGTCGCCTTTGGCGACATCTCCCCCTCAAGGGAGGAGATCACCGCTGCGCCAGCCTCGCGCTCTCCACCGCAATGGCGAGCAGCGCCTGCCGCGCCAGCGCTTCCGACAAATCCGGCCTGCGCCTGGTCTGCAGCACGGCAGATTGCAGCCGGTTCAGCGCGCGGCTGAGCGCCTCGACGTTCCAGCGCTCCAGCGCCTTCTCCACCAGCTTGCGCCGCGAGAAAAACACCGGCGGACGGGCGCCGGCCACTGCCGAGGCGGCGTTGCGGCCGGCGGTGTCCATCTGGCCGCGCATGACCTGAAGCTGCTGCAGCTGCCGCATCGCCGAGGACAGTACCAGGAAAGGAAGGCCGCCGGACAGGCAGTGGCGGGTGAAGGCGGTGTCGAAGTCACCGATCCTGCCCTCCAGCACAGCATCGACCGCGTCGTCGAAGGAGGCGCCGGAGACGTCGCCGGACATCGCTCTTACGTCGTCGAGGCTGATGTCCTTCTGGCCGTGGGCATAAAGCACCAGTTTTTCGATCTCGCCGCGTGAGGCCAACCGGTCGCCGCCGAGATTGCGGCGCAGCGCCTGGCGTGCGTCGAGCGCCATCGACATGCCGGCCTTGCGCAACTCGTCGTCGATGACGCTGTCGATGTCGCGGGCTTCATCGGCGTAGCAAGGCAGCGCCATGGCGGTGTCGGCGGCCTCGACGATCGCGCGCAGTCCGACGCCCTTTTTCAGGTCGCCGGCCTCGATGAGAATGATGGCGTCGCGCGCGGGCTCCGCGGTCAGCGCCTTGACGTCCTCAGCCAGCGGCTTCTGGCCGCTGGCGTTGCGCACCCACAGAAGCCGCCGGTCGGAGAACATCGGCACGGTGCGGGCTTCGTCCAGCAGCCGGCCCTGGTCGCGATCGACCTCCGCGCCGTCGAGCCGTACGACGGAAAACGGATCGTCGAGCGGCAGGCCGGTTTTCGCGGCAAAGGTTTTGGCCCGCTCGGCGACCAAGCCGCGGTCGGGTCCGTAAAGCAGGACGATCGATATGCGCGCGTCAGGCTTCGCCAGCCACGAATCGACCTCGTATCCTTTTTTCTGCGCCATGGAGGGTGGTTAGCATGATGCGGTCGCTGAGTGAACGTTCTCCAAAGCGTTCGAGACCTTGGCGTGTCCAGCCGATAGATGGGTAACACTTTGAACCGGATACATAGGTGACACTTCTCTCCCCCTATGCGTCCGCCGCAGCGCCAAGCGGATTGGTTGGCGCGGCGCTGCGGCGGACAAGCTTCATGTGCCGTGTGTCGATGATGCCGAGCGGGTGGGCATGGAATGAGAGTGTCCATTGTCCGTCTTCGGTCTCCAACGCAGCGACCGGTTCGCCCGCCAGCGCTTGCGAGACATATATGAAGCCGCCATTCCATCGGATCTCGCCATTGTGGCGCACGCGGCGGACCGAGGCCTCGGCCGGATAGACGGGCTCGGGTGGTGTCCTGGGCATGGCGCGCTGTGAGGACCGGTAGTGCTGGGCGGGCGTATCCATGCCCAGCGCCTCATGGGGACGTTCCTCATTGTAGCTGTGGCGGAAGGTCTCGAAGGCCTGGCCCTGTGCCGTTCGGTCGGCTTCCGGTGCCTCGGCCATCGGCAGCATGATCAGGTGAAAGCGCTCGTGACGTCCGTTCTGCTGTGGCCTGCCGGGTGCGATCCGCTCCAAGGTGATGCCGAGCTTGATGAAGCGCACGACAAGCGGCGTCAGCCCGGTGACGCCGGCCGATGCGAAGGGCGGGCCATTGTCGCTTCTGAAGCGATCCGGCAGGCCATGCTCTTCAAACAGCCGTTCGAACACCGGCCAGGCTTCGCTATCGGCCGTCGACCCCGTCGCTTCGAGCGCCAGAAGATAGCGGCTCGACGCATCCATCACCGTCAAGGGTTCGCAACGCCAGCCGTCGCGGGTCCGGAACCAGCCCTTGTGATCGCCAGTCCACACCGCGTTCGGTTCTTGCGGCTGTGGCCAGGGTCCATTGCCGCAGGCCCGCAGGCGGGGTCGCTTGCGGGCGCGGACAAGCCCATGCCGCGCAAGGATCGCGCCGACCGTCGAGGCTGAAGGCCACATGAACTCGGGAGCCGTGCGACGATCTTCTTTGGACCCCAAAGCGGATGCAGCTCCTTGGCCGCCACAATCCGCTCAACCAGATCCTGAGCTGTCGCCGGCCATGATTGAGCGGGGCTCGCGGCAGGTCGTGCAAACCCTCAGGCCCAAACGTCCGATAGCGTCCTAGCCATTTGTAGCCGTTCTTGCGTGAGATCCCGTAGGCCGCACAAAGCGCAACCATCGTCTCATCCCCAGAAAGACACTCCACAACAAACCGTAGCCGCTCGTCCATGATGCCAGTCTCTCGCCAAACCATCGCCGGTCCTCCGGCGGACAAGAAAACTGTCACCCATGCTATCGGTCCATTCTGTTACCTATCTATCCGGTTCGGACACGTCTCCCTTCCTCTCCCTCCGGAGGGGGGAGAGGTGGCTCGGCGAAGCCGAGACGGAGTGGGGGAGCCACGTGGCAATCGCCGCGAACGGACAAAGGAAGGGCTATCTCAAGCATTGCCTAGCGCCCAAGGGTCGACCCCCACTCCGTCGAGCTTCGCTCGACACCTCTCCCCCGAACACGGGGAGAGGAAAGCGCCAGTTCGCCGACCTTGATGCGTTCATCTCTCCCGGAGGCCGTGAAGTGACTATCTGCTGGAAATCCTGAAAAACTTTGCGCCTAATTGCGCGCTGCTCCCCAACATCGACAAGAAATTTCGCAGACATATCTGCATCTTGGGGTCGCCTGCCGGCCGTGACGCCGGATGGGTTGCGGCGCCCCATGAATTGGCGCTGTGCCGGGCGCGCGGATGTGCAAATATCGACGCAGCAAATGGGAGGACCATGGTCATGACCGATGCTGGGATGTTGCGGTTTCATGTGCCGGAGCCGGAAGTGCGGCCGGGCGGAACGCCCGACTTCTCCAACGTGCCGATCCCCAAGGCCGGCTCGGTGCCGCGACCGGACATCGATGTCGATCCGCGCACCATCCGCGACATGGCGTTTTCGATCATCCGCGTGCTCAACCGCACCGGTGAGGCGGTCGGGCCGTGGGCCGGGCTGCTCACCGACGAGGAGCTGCTCGAGGGGTTGCGCCACATGATGACGCTGCGCAGCTTCGATGCGCGCATGCAGATGGCGCAGCGCCAGGGCAAGACCTCGTTCTACATGCAGCATCTGGGCGAAGAGGCGGTGAGCTGCGCTTTCCGCAAGGCGCTGGCGCCAGGCGACATGAATTTCCCGACCTATCGGCAAGCCGGCCTGCTCATCGCCGACGGCTATCCGATGGTCACGATGATGAACCAGATTTATTCCAACGAGGCCGATCCGCTCAAAGGGCGGCAATTGCCGATCATGTATTCGTCGAAGGAGCATGGCTTCTTCTCGATCTCCGGCAATCTGGCGACGCAATACATCCAGGCGGTCGGCTGGGCGATGGCTTCCGCTATCAGCAACGATTCGAAAATCGCGGCGGCGTGGATCGGCGACGGCTCGACGGCCGAATCCGATTTCCATTCCGCACTGGTGTTCGCCTCGACGTACAAGGCGCCGGTCATCCTCAACGTCGTCAACAACCAGTGGGCGATCTCGACGTTTCAAGGCATTGCGCGTGGCGGCTCCGGCACCTTTGCCGCGCGCGGCCTCGGCTTCGGCATTCCGGCGCTGCGCGTCGACGGCAATGATTATCTCGCCGTGCATGCCGTGGCCAAATGGGCGGCGGAGCGGGCGCGGCAGAATCTCGGGCCGACGCTGATCGAACATGTCACCTACCGTGCCGGCGCGCATTCGAGCTCGGACGATCCGTCGGCCTATCGGCCGAAGACGGAATCCGACGCCTGGCCGCTCGGCGATCCGGTGATGCGGCTGAAGAACCATCTGATCCAACGCGGCGTCTGGTCGGACGAGCGTCACGCCCAGGCCGAAGCGGAAATCCTCGAGACGGTGATCGCGGCGCAGAAGGAAGCTGAAGGCCACGGCACGCTGCATGCCGGCGGCAAGCCGTCGACGCGCGAGATGTTCGAGGGCGTGTTTGCCGAGATGCCGCCGCATCTCAGGCGCCAGCGCCAGCAGGCGGGAGTCTGACCATGCCGAGACGGACCATGATCGAGGCGATCCGCGACGCCATGGACGTGTCGATGGCGCGCGACGAACGCGTCATCGTCTATGGCGAGGATGTCGGCTTCTTCGGGGGTGTCTTCCGCTGCACGGCAGGCCTGCAAGCGAAGTACGGCAAGAGCCGCTGCTTCGATGCGCCGATCAACGAATCCGGTATTGTCGGCTCGGCCATCGGCATGGCCGCCTACGGGCTGAAGCCATGCGTGGAAATTCAGTTTGCCGACTACATGTACCCGGCGTACGACCAGCTGACGCAGGAAGCAGCACGCCTGCGCTACCGCTCGAACGGCGATTTCACCTGCCCGATCGTTGTCCGCATGCCGACCGGCGGCGGCATCTTTGGCGGCCAGACGCACAGCCAGAGCCCGGAAGCGCTGTTCACCCATGTGTCGGGGCTGAAGACGGTGGTGCCGTCCAATCCGCACGACGCCAAGGGACTGCTGATCGCGGCGATCGAGGATCCCGATCCGGTGATTTTTCTGGAGCCGAAGCGGCTCTATAACGGACCGTTCGATGGCCATCACGACCGACCGGTGACGCCATGGTCGAAGCATGAACTGGGCGAGGTCGCCGACGGCCATTACACGGTGCCGCTCGGCACGGCGGCGATCCGCCGGGCGG
The DNA here is from genome assembly GCF_040324035.1 of Mesorhizobium sp. M0016. Lineage (NCBI taxonomy): Bacteria > Pseudomonadati > Pseudomonadota > Alphaproteobacteria > Hyphomicrobiales > Phyllobacteriaceae > Mesorhizobium > Mesorhizobium sp. M0016. The sequence continues at coordinate 31,152 of NZ_JAMYVM010000023.1, forward strand.
GCTCGGCCGTCACCGTGCTCGCCTACGGCACCATGGTCTATGTCGCGCAGGCGGCTGTGGAAGAAACCGGCATCGATGCCGAGATCATCGATTTGCGGACCCTGCTGCCGCTCGATCTCGACGCGATAGTCGCTTCGGTGAAGAAGACCGGACGCTGCGTCGTCGTGCACGAGGCGACACTGACCTCCGGCTTCGGCGCCGAGCTGTCGGCGCTGGTGCAGGAAAATTGTTTCTACCATCTGGAAGCGCCGGTGGCGCGCGTCACCGGTTGGGACACGCCCTACCCGCATGCGCAGGAATGGGACTATTTCCCGGGGCCGGCCCGTGTCGGCCGCGCGCTTCTCGAAACCATGGGAGCCTAGGGATGGGCGAACACATCATCAAGCTGCCGGATGTCGGCGAAGGCGTCGCCGAGGCCGAACTTGTGGAGTGGCACGTCAAGGTCGGCGACCTCGTGCGCGAGGACTCGGTGCTTGCCGCCGTGATGACCGACAAGGCGACGGTGGAAATACCTTCGCCGGTCGATGGCGAGATCCTGTGGCTGGGCGCGGAGATCGGCGACACGGTGGCGATCGGCTCGCCGATCGTGCGGCTGAAAGTGGCGGGGGAGGGCAATGTCGGCGAAGGCTCGAAATTGTCAGAGGTCACGGCGGCACCGACCCCCACCCCTGCCGGGGCGAGCCACGGGTCTCGCCCGTCCTCCGGACCCCCACAAGAGGGAGGCGTTTCGGCCACGAAATCCGACGCCAAGTCGCCACCACCTGCACCAGCAGCCAAAAGCGCACGGGCAGCTGAGACTGAATCCCCCTCCCCCTTGTGGGGAGGGGCCAGGGGTGGGGGTACTGCGCCGACATCTAAAGGTGCGGCACCCACCGGCGCGCCGCGCCCGGAGGGCGAAAAGCCCCTGGCGTCGCCCGCCATCCGGCTCAGGGCGAAGGAGGCGGGGATCGATCTGCGCCAGGTGTCGGGTACCGGCCCTGCCGGCCGCATCAGCCACGAAGATATCGAGGCATTCCTGGCACGCGGACCGCAGGTAGCGAAGGCGTCGGGTCTGGCGCGCAATGACAGCGTCGAGGATATCAAGGTCATCGGACTGCGGCGCAAGATCGCCGAAAAAATGTCGCTGGCGAAGTCACGCATCCCGCACATCACCTATGTCGAGGAGATCGACGTCACAGCACTCGAGGAGTTGCGCGCGGCGCTCAACAAGGAAAAGCGCAAGGGTGTGGAGAGGCCGAAGCTGACGCTGCTGCCGTTCCTGATGCGGGCGATGGTCAAGGCGATTGCCGACCAGCCCAACATCAACGCGCTGTTCGACGACGAGGCCGGCATCATCCATCAGCATGGCGGCGTCCATATCGGCATTGCCGCGCAGACGCCGTCGGGCCTGGTGGTGCCGGTGGTCAAGCACGCCGAGGCGCGCGACCTCTGGGATTGCGCGGCCGAGCTCAACCGCCTGGCCGAAGCGGCGAAGTCCGGCACGGCCAGCCGCGACGAGCTGTCGGGATCGACCATCACCATTACCTCGCTCGGCGCCATGGGCGGCGTGGCGACGACGCCGGTCATCAATCATCCTGAGGTGGCGATCGTCGGCGTCAACAAGATGATGGTGCGGCCGGTCTGGGACGGCACCAAGTTCATCCCGCGCAAGATGATGAACCTGTCGTCGAGCTTCGATCACCGGGTGGTCGACGGCTGGGATGCGGCGGTGTTTGTGCAGCGGATCAAGGCGCTGATTGAGACGCCAGCGCTGATATTTGTGGATTGAGGGGCGGAACGACCGAGATGACGGCGGGACAGCGCCCCCCTCTGCCTTACCAGGCATCTCCCCCACAAGGGGGGAGATTGGACGTCACGCAGGGTTTCGCCAATCTCCATCGTTGCAGGAATGAGCGAAGCGAAGAAGCTGCTGATCTCCCCCCTCGTGGGGGAGATGTCCGGCAGGACAGAGGGGGGCGCGAAGGATCGCGACGGAACATTCCCTCGCATCAAAGGGTCACGCCATGAAAGAAATCTCCTGCAAGCTGCTGGTCATCGGCGCCGGGCCCGGCGGCTACGTCTGCGCTATCCGTGCCGGCCAGCTCGGCATCGATACGGTGATCGTTGAAGCCGGCAAACCGGGCGGCACCTGTCTCAATGTCGGCTGCATCCCGTCCAAGGCGATGATCCATGCGGCGGAAGAGTTCGAGAAGGTCGCGCATATGGCCGGCGGCAGCAGTCCGCTCGGCATCTCGGTAGCAGCGCCCGTGCTCGATCTCGGCAAGACGGTTGCGTGGAAGGACGGCATTGTTAGCCGGCTGACCGGGGGCGTTGCCGGGCTACTGAAGAAGGCCAAGGTCAAGACCGTCTATGGCTGGGCGACGTTCCGCGACGGCAAGACCGTCGCGGTCGAGACCGAGACCGGCACCCAGATCATCCGCGCCGAAACGGTTGTGATCGCCACCGGCTCGGCGACGGTGGAACTGCCGTTCCTGCCGTTCGGCGGCCCGGTGATTTCATCCACAGAAGCGCTGGCTCTCGGCGAGGTGCCGAAAAAGCTCGCCGTGGTCGGCGGCGGCTATATCGGGCTGGAACTCGGCATGGCGTTCGCCAAAATGGGCGCCGCGGTGACCGTGGTCGAGGCGCTGCCGCGCGTGCTGGCGCAGTATGATGCGGAACTGACCCGGCCGGTGGTGAAACGGCTGGCCCAGATCGGCGTCGAGGTGATGCTTGGCGCCAAGGCCAAGGGGGTCAAGGGCGACGCGCTGCTGGTCGAGACCGCGGACGGCAAGAGCACCAAAATCGCGGCAGACAAGATCCTGGTCACGGTCGGCCGCAAGCCGGTGACGGAGGGCTGGGGCCTCGATCAGATCGATCTCGACGTGGCCGGCAAGTTCATCAAGATCGACGACCAGTGCCGCAGCTCGATGCGCGGCATCTATGCCATTGGCGACGTCACCGGCGAGCCGATGCTGGCGCACCGGGCGATGGCGCAAGGCGAAATGGTGGCCGAGATCGTCGCCGGCCACAAGCGCAGCTGGGACAAGCGCTCGATCCCGGCCGTCTGCTTCACCGATCCGGAGCTGGTGACGGCAGGGCTAACGCCGGAGGAGGCGAAGGCTTCAGGCGAAATCAAGATCGGCCAGTTCCCCTTCGCCGCCAACGGCCGGGCGATGACGAAACTCGGCGAGGACGGGTTTGTTCGTGTTGTCGCCCGCGCGGACAACCATCTGGTGCTGGGCATCCAGGCGGTCGGGCAAGGCGTGTCGGAACTGGCGGCGGCGTTCGGCCTGGCGCTGGAAATGGGCGCGCGGCTGGAGGATATCGCCGGGACCATCCATGCGCATCCGACGCAAGGCGAAGGCTTCCAGGAAGCGGCGCTGAAGGCGCTGGGCCACGCGCTGCATATTTGAAGTGCGCTTACCCTCCCCCTTGTGGGGAGGGTCGATCCGCGTAGCGGAGCGGGGTGGGGGTCCTCGCCGACCGTCAGCGCTCACCCCCACCCCGTCTCGCCATCTCCGCTTCGCTCCGACCGCGAGCCGACCCTCCCCACAAGGGGGAGGGTGGCCGCCCAGCCGTTGGTTGTCGCAGATCAGCGGAATGTACTAAGTGTCGGTCCATGGACACCGGCCTGAAGAAATACATCGCCATACGCTACAACATCGCCGCTGGCTTCAAGCCAAGCCAGTGGGACGGAAAGGGCCGCGCCAATCTCGACCCGGTCTGGCTGGTCGAGCGCCTGGCGTTGTTCGACACCTATTGCGCGTCGTCGCTCGAAGGCCAGTCGCTGAAGGATTTTACCGTCCTTGTGGCGTTCGATGCCGATACGCACGAGAACTATATTCGCACCGTGTGCAGCTGCGTGGCCGGTGTCGACGTCAGGCCGATCCTTGTCGAGGCCGGCGACGATTACAACAATCGCTTCAATGCTTTCGTCCACGACGACAGCGATGCCGAGTATGTCTCGCTAACGCGGCTCGACAGCGACGACGCGCTGGCGCCGACCTTCATGGAGCGCGTCGACCACTACGCGCGCCGGGAGATCGAAAAGCGTGTGGTGGACCTGCAGCCGCTCTACATTGCCTTTCCGGACGGCCAGAATTTCGAGACGGCAAGCGGACGCTACACGCACCACGACTATGTCACGTCGGCGTTCGGCACGCTGGTCGAAAGGAGATCGCCGGCGATGAGCGGCGTCTACAGCGAGCACCACGCAAAAATGGCGACGCGCTTCAACACCGTCGTGGCGGCATCGAAGGGCGCGCAATGGTGCATCGTCATCCATGACAACAACGCCGCCAACGTGTTGAGGGGGAAGCCGGTCTCGGGGCCCTCCTTCACGGTGGGCCGACCGGGTGTCGAACCCAAGGTGCCAGCGCGAAGGCAAAGCGCGCCACGACAGGCGACGCAGCCCCGCATGGCGCCGCGGACCGCGGGCAACTTCATCCGGTTTCTGCTCGGACGACCGATGGCTCTGCGGAAGTAGCGGGCGCTTTACCCTCCCCCTTGTGGGGAGGGTCGATCGCGGAGCGGAGCAGGGTGGGGGTCCTCGCCAACCGTCGGCGCTCACCCCCCACCCCGTCTCGCCATCTCCGCTTCGCTCCGATTGCGCGCCGACCCTCCCCACAAGGGGGAGGGTGAAGTAGCTCAGCTCGCCAGCCGGCTCACCATCTCGTGCTGCGCATAAGCGCGCCCAAAACGATTGGCGAGAAACGCATCCAGCGCGATGTCTTCCTGCTTGACGAAACCGGTCGCCGGCAAGGTGCCGTCGGCCAGCATGTCGAGCACGGCGCAGATGCCTGAGGCAGTGGTGATCTGGATTGCGCTGCGCACCTGGCTGCCAATGCGCTGCGAATAGATCTTGTTGGCGTAGGTTTCCTGCAGCAGGCGGCCATTGCGGCGGCCCGAGACGGTGACGAAGACGATGACCACGTCCTGCAGCGTTGCCGGCAGGGCGCTCTCGAAAATGTCCTTCAGCACGTCGCGGCGGTGGCGCAGGCCGAGATCGTTGAGCAGCGCCTTCATGATCGCCGCGTGGCCGGAATAGCGGATGGTGCGGTAGTTCAGCGTGCGCACCTTGCCCTTCAGCGTCTCGGCCAGCGTGCCGAGACCGCCGGAGGTGTTGAAGGCCTCATAGGTGACGCCGTCGAGCGAGAACTCTTCGCGCTCCTCCAGCGGCGGCACCTCGATCAGCTCGCCCTCGACGATCGCCTCGCAGGGTTCGCAATATTCGTTGATGACGCCGTCGGTGCTCCAGGTCAGATTGTAGTTCAGCGCATTGGACGGGTATTGCGGCAGCGCGCCGACGCGCATGCGAACGCTTTCCAGCGTGTCGAAGCGGCTGGCGAGATCATTGGCGACGATCGAGATGAAGCCCGGCGCCAGGCCGCATTGCGGAATGAAGGCGCTGTTGCCCGACTTGGCCAGCTCCTTGACGCGGCGGGTCGAGACGACATCCTCGGTCAAATCGAGATAGTGCACGCCGGTGGCGGCGGCCGCTTCGGCGATGCGCGTGGTCAAATGGAAGGGGGCGGCGCTCAGCACGGCGAAGGCGCCGGCAAGGGCGGCCTCGAGTGCGCCCGGCGCTGCGATATCGAGCTCCAGCCCCTCGACGCCGGCGGGAAGTTCGGCCGCGGCAAACTGCGCCGCCGCGCGGTCGACAACGGTGACGTGGTAGTCGCCGCTGTCGGCGAGCATGCCTGCAATGGTGGAGCCGATCTTGCCGGCGCCGACGACGATGATTTTCTTCATGACCTTGCCCCTCGTGAAAACTCTTTGGCCCAGACCGCCGCGCGGTGGACGCGATGCCTTCAAGAATCGCAGCTTGCCTGTCGAAAGGAAGCGTGGGATCGTTTGAAATGAACCCTGCACTTGAACGATACGCCGACGAGGTTCGTCGAAATGCTCAGTGACGCCGAACAAAAACTGCTTTCCCTGCTGCGCGCCAATGCCCGCGCGTCGACCACTGAGCTGGCGCGCCAGCTCGGCGTTTCGCGCACGACAGTGCAGAGCCGGATCGAGCGGCTGGAACAGCGCGGCATCATCACCGGCTATGGCGTGCGGATGGCGCCGGACTACGAGCAGGGGCTTGTGCGGGCGCATGTGCTGCTCACCGTCACGCCCAAGCTCGCCGACAAGGTGGTGCGGGCGCTGCAGGCGCTGCCGCCGGTACGGACGCTGCACTCGGTGAGCGGCAATTTCGACATGATCGTCATCGTCGACGCGCCGTCGATCAGGGATCTGGATGCGTTGCTGGACGAGATCGGGGCGATGGACGGGGTCGAGCGGACGTCGTCGTCGATTATTTTGTCGACACGGATCGATCGGTAGGTGGAACGCATGAGCTGCTAATCTCCCCCCTTGCGGGGGAGATGGCCGGCAGGCCAGAGGGGGTCGTTCGACTGGGCTCGGCCTACCTGCCGCTGCAGAAGGAGGTTAGCGCTCCACGCGAGGCGACCCCCTCTGTCGCCTTCGGCGACATCTCCCCCTCAAGGGGGGAGATTAGCTGCTAAGCCCGCCGCCTTTCCGGCCCGCTATCCAGCCACGCCACATCCTCCGCCGACAGCTTGATATCCAGCGCCTTCAAACTGTCCTCCAACTCGTCCAGCGTGCGCGGGCCGATCAACGGCACCGACGGAAAGGGCTGCGCCAGCACATAGGCGAGCGCGATGTGGATCGGACTTTTGCCCAGGCGCTGCGCCAGCTCGATGGCGCGGTCGCGGCGGCCAAAGTTCTTCTCGGAATACCAGACCCGCACCAGCTCCTCATTGTCCTGCTTGTCGCGGCCGGCGCGGTCGGTGAAGAAGCCGCGGCCCTGGCTCGACCAGGCGAAGTTGGGCATCTGCCTTTTCGTCAGCCAGGATTTCCAGTCGTCGGTCGACGAGGTGATGCAGCCGGCCCAGATCGGCTCCAGCATCTCGGCCAGCGAGAAATTGTTGGAGAGCACGCCGGGCTTCTGCTTGCCGGTGCGCTCGGCATAGGCAATCGCCTCGTCCATGCGCGCCATCGTCCAGTTCGAGCCGCCGAACGGGCCACGGATGCGGCCGGCCTTGGCCTCGGCGTCCATGGCGTCAACGAACTCGCCGACCGGCACATCCGGGTTGTCGCGGTGCATGAAATAGAGGTCGACATGGTCGGTCTGCAGCCGGTCCAACGACTGGGCGAGCTGCTTGCCGATGACATCGGGATAGCAGAGCGGCGAGTGGGCGCCCTTGGCGATGATCACCGACTGCTCGCGCACGCCGCGATTCCTGAGCCACTGGCCAAGCAGCGTTTCGGTGTAGCCGCCGCCGTAGACGTAGCCGGTGTCGAACAGATTGCCGCCGGCCTCGAAGAAGGCGTCGAGCAGGATTGCGCCCGACGAGAAGGTGCGGAAATCCTCGAAGCCGAGCGCCACCACGGAGGCCGGCTTCGACAGGCCCGGAATCTTGCGCTTGCCGATGGCGGTGCCGCCGGTGCGCAGCGGCCGGCCCGAAAGGGTGTTGGTTCGCTTAGCCGGCTTTTCGATTTCATATTCGAGCCCTACGGCAGCGCGCCATTTGTCGAGCACACGCAGCGTGCCGAGACTGTCGGCCCAGCTCATGCCCGGCCAGGCGAACTCCTGTTTGCCGGCCAGGATCGCCTCGCCGGCGGCGTCGACCTCGAAGGAATAGAGATGGCGGGTTTCGTTGACGCTGATGGTCTCGCGCGTGTCGTCGGCGAGAATTACATCGATCCGGCCAGGGCCGCCATCGCGGTTGCCGCCGCCGGCGAACCAGAAATCCGGCACCTCGATGCGGCCCTTGGTGCCGAGGATGCGCAGGACATTGTCCTGTTTGAGCGAGATGCTGCAGGATACCTCGGCGACGATGCCACCGGGAAAATGCAGCAGCGCCGAGGCCCATTCGTCGACGCCGGACTTGCCGAGATGGGCGGTGCCGACAACCTTGTCCGGCTCGGCAAAGGGTTTTCCAGTCGCAGCCCCGGCAATCAGCCGCACCATCGAGACGGGATAGCCGCCAACATCGAGGATGCCGCCGCCGGCGAGATCGTTGGCGTAGAGCCGGTGCTCGGGCATGAAGCCCGGCATGGCGAAGCCGAAGCTCGACTTCATCAGCCTGACATCGCCGATGACGCCCGACTTGATGAGTTCCACCAGCTTCGCCGTCTGCGGGTGCAGCCGGTACATGAACGCTTCGCCGAGGAAGGTGCCGGCCTTGCGCGCAGCATGGATCATGGCGTCGGCCTCGAAGGCGGTCAGCGCCAGCGGCTTTTCGCACAGCACATGCTTGCCGGCTTCCGCCGCCTTGATTGCCCATTCGGCATGGCCGGGATGCGGGATGGCGATATAGACGGCATCGACCTCGGGGTCGGCGAGCAGCGCGTCGTAACCGTCGAGGATGCGGGCGCCGGGAAACGTCTCGGCCAAGCCTGCCTTGCCGGGATTGCGGGCGCCGAGCGCCACGATCGTGCCGGTGCGCGAGCCTGCCACGCCGCGGGCGAACGCTTTGGCGATGTCGCCGGGCCCAAGTATCCCCCAGCGGATGGGCGCGGTTGCAGTCATGATCATTCTCCTTGCATAGCTGGAAGGTCAGCGCAGCCGCTGGCCGTTTTCATCGAACAGATAGGATTTGCGGATGGACACGGTGATCTCCTGGGTGTCGGGGACCTTTGCCGCGTCGCGCTGGATCACCAGGTCTTCGCCATGGGCGGTCCTGGCATAGATGAAGCTGGTGCCGCCGAGATGCTCGACCACGTCGATGCCGACAGTGAGGTCGGCGTCGCCTTCGCCGCCATTGCCGAAATGTTCGGGCCGCACGCCGACAATGACCTTGGCTCCTGTTTGCGGCACGGCGCCGGTCAATGGTTGCATAATGCGGGTCTTTTCCTCGCCCACCAGCTCGACGGTGACGCTGCTCGTGTTGCGCCCGACGACGCGGCCCTTGATGAAATTCATCTTCGGCGAGCCGACAAAGCCGGCGACGAACTGGTTGTCGGGATTGTCGTAGAGATCGAGCGGCCGGCCGATCTGCTCGACATGGCCACCGCGCAGCACCACGATCCGGTCGGCCAGCGTCATCGCTTCGGTCTGGTCGTGGGTGACATAGATCATCGTCGTGCCGAGCTCCTTGTGCAGGCGCGAGATCTCGACCCGCATCTGGACGCGCAGCTCGGCGTCGAGATTGCTCAACGGCTCGTCGAACAGGAAGACTTGCGGTTCGCGCACGATGGCGCGGCCGATGGCAACGCGCTGGCGCTGGCCGCCGGACAATTGCCTCGGCCGCCGCGCCATCAACTCTGTGATGCGCAGGATTTCGGAGGCCCGCTTCACCCGCCGCTCGGTGTCCTCCTTGGGGTTGCCGGTCATCCTGAGGCCAAAGCTCAGATTCTGCTCCACGCTCATGTGCGGGTAGAGCGCGTAGGACTGGAACACCATGGCGATGCCGCGCTCGGCCGGCTCGACATCGTTCATCACCTTGCCGCCAATGGCGATCTCGCCGCCGCTGATATCCTCCAGCCCGGCGATCATCCTGAGCAGCGTCGATTTTCCACAACCCGACGGGCCGACAAAGACGACGAACTCGCCATCGGCGATATCGATGTTGGCGCCATGGATGATCTCATAGACGCCGAAGCGTTTTACGACATTGGTGAGGGTGACTGCCGCCATATTCTGTTGTCCCTACTTGACGGCGCCGGCGGCGATGCCGGCGATGAAATGGCGCTGCAGCAGCACGAAGACGACCAGCATCGGTACGGTCAGCATGACGGCGCCGGCCATGATGCCGCCCCATGAGACCTTGGTCAGGCCGATCAGCGTGCCGAGCGCCACAGGGGCCGTCATCGCGCCGGGCTGGCTGTTGATCAAAAGCGGCCAGAGATAATTGTTCCACGAGGCGAGGAACAGGATGATGGCGAGCGCCGCCAGCATCGGCCGCGCCAGCGGCAAAGCGACGAACAGGAAGATACGCCATTCCTTGACGCCCTCGACACGTGCCGCGTCGAAAAGGTCGGCCGGCATCATCGAGAAAGCCTGGCGCATGAACAGCACGCCCAGCGAATTGAACAAGGGTGGCACGATCAGCGCAATCCAGGTGTTGGCGAGCTGGAAGTCGCGCGCCACCATGATGAATTGCGGGATCAGCACCACCGCATAGGGCAGCGTGATGGTGCCGAGGATGATCGCCACCACCGCGCCCTTGCCGAAGAACTGATAGCGGGCGAGCGCCCAGCCGGCCATCGAGGTCAGCAGCACCGAGAAGAAGGTGTAGGTCACCGCCACCGCCACCGAAATGCCGATAGCGCCGACGAAATTGGTGTCGCGCTGCAGGTTGTTGAAATTGTCGACGAAATTGCCGTGCGGCAGAAGCTCGATGCCGGGGCTGAAAATGCCGTTGTCGGGCATGGTCGAAAACACCACCATCATCCACAGCGGAAACAGCCAGATCACCGCCAGCGGTGTCAGGACCAGATGCAGCAGGACGCTGCGGCCGAGCCGGCGTTGCGACAGCGAACTCATTTCGGCTCCCCTCTCATTTCGGCTCTCGTGTCAGCCACAGCTGCACCAGCGTGATGGCGATTGCCAGCCCCGCCATGGTGTAGGCGACGGCCGAGGCGTAGCCGAAATTGAGCGAGCGAAAACCCTGGCGGTAGAGCAGCAGGCCAAGCGTCTCGGTGCCGCCGCCGGGGCCGCCGCGCTCCGTGATCAGGAACGGCTCGGTGAACAGCTGCATCGTGCCGATGATCGACAGCACGGCGCAAAACACGATGACCGGCTTGAGCAGCGGCAGCGTTATGTAGAAGAACTGCTTGAGCTTGCTGACGCGGTCGAGCGTCGCTGCTTCATAGACGTCCTCGGGGATCGACTGCAGGCCGGCGAGCAGGATGATGGCGTTGTAGCCGGCCCAGCGCCAGGTTACCGCGATCATGATCAGCGCCATGGCCGGTGTGACGTTGGAGAACCAGTCGATCTTGGCCAGGCCGACGCCGGCGAGGAGCTTGTTGATGATGCCGAAATCCAGGTTGAACATCAGCCGGAACACGGCGGAATAGGCGACCTCGCCGACCACCACCGGAGCGAAGAAGGCAAAGCGGTAGAGGCCACGTGCTTTCAGCAGCGGCGAGTTCAGCAGCACCGCCATGATGATCGCCAGCGAGATCATCACCGGCACCTGGATGACGAGGATGAGCAGCGTGTTCTTCAGCGCGTTGAAGAAAGCGGGGTCGCCGATCAGGCGGCCCCAGTTGAACGTCGGCGCAAAGCGCCAGGGCACCGTGCGCGTCGCCTGGAAGGAAATCATGAACGAGGAGATGATCGGCCACACCCAGAAGATGGCAAAGATCAGAAGGTAGGGCGTAAGGAAGCGATAGGCCGTGGCGTTCTGGTAGCGCATGGTTTCCTCCTCCTTCCTCTTTCCCGGTTGATATCCGGCGTGTTGTTAGCCGGCGGACGCCGCCGGCAATTGGCGAACTGTTGGGCGAGAGCGTCCCTTTCCCCGCCACTATACGGGGAGAGGATGCCGGCAGGCAGGTGAGGGGCAGCGCCAACAGTCCGGCAAATTGCCCTATATCTGGCCCGCCAGCATCACCGCCTTGGTCACTTGATCGGCAGTCCCGTCGCCGAAGCGATCTGGCTGGCGGCGTCGTCGAGGGCGGCCTTGGCATCGGGATAGCCGCCGCCGAGATATTTGGTCTGCACGGCGCGCATGATGATTTCGGCGTCGCTCTGGAACGGCGTGCCGCGGCTCGGCACCACCTTGGGCAGCGTGGCGAGAATGTCCTTCCACACTGCCTGGCCGCCCCAATAGGGCAGGCCCTGCGAGACGTAGGGGTCGTCGAGGGCCGAGATCAGTGACGGCACCAGGCCGAAATCCCTGAGCATGGTGATCTGGCCTTCATTGGTCTCGAGCGTGTATTTCAGATAGGCGTAGGCGGCCTCCTTGTTCTTCGAGGCTGAGGTGATGGCGAGCGACGAGCCTCCGAGATTGGCGGCGCGCGGGCCGTCGGCGGTCAGGCTCGGCATCAGATAGACACCCCATTTGCCGTTTTCGCCGGCGGATTCGGTGCGGATGGTGCCCTCATACCAGCCGCCATAGACCTGGGTGGCGACGGTGCCGGCGGTGTTGTTGGTGATCTTGGTGCCCCAGTCGGCCGACGAGATGATGCCGGCGTCCTTCATGTCCTTGATCTTGGCCAGCGTGTCGACGCATTTCGGCTGGTTGACGGTGATCGACTGCCCATCGGCGGCGAAATAGCCGCAGCCCTGTTCGTTGGAAATCATGCGGAAAAATTCGGTGTCGCCGTTGAAATCGGCATTGGTCATGGTGACGCCGGGATTGGCGGCCTGGACCTTCTTGCCGGCGGCGATGAAATCGTCCCAGGTCTTGATCGAGGCCGGATCGACGCCGGCCTTCTCGTAGAAGTCGCGGCGGTAGAAGGCGGCTACCGGGCCGGAATCCCACGGCATGGCATAGGCCTTGTCGCCGACCTCCAGTTCGGTGCGCTTGAAGTCCGGGAATTTCTTCTGGTCGTCGGCGGTGTAGCCCAGCGTGTGCAAATCGACGAAGCAATCGGGGAACTGGCTCCAGTAATTCTCGGCCTCGCCGTTTTCGATCGAGACGATATCGGGCAGGCCGACGCCGCCGGCCGCGCAGCCGGCGATCGACTTGTCATAGGTCGGCTGGTTGCCGAGATCCTGAACGGTGACCTTGACGTCGGGATGCTGCTTGTTGAAGCCGGCCACCGTCGCCTTCAGCGACGAAGCGGCGATATTCCAGCTCCAGATCGTGATTTCGCCGGACTGCGCCAAAGCCGGGGTTGAGCCCAGGCCAAGCGCCAGCGCGGCACAGATCAGTGTCGTGCGCATTGAAATCCTCCCATTTCATTTGCTCTCTCTTCGCGAGCATGGCTAGACTAGGCGGCGCGGAAGGCTTGTCCCTGACAACGGGAATAAAAGATGGGCGGAAAGTAAGATGCCGGAACGGCCGTTTTACCAGCCTGGCGCCAGCAGCGTCGAAGGCCTGCCGATGGCTTTGCAGATGTTTCACAACCATCCGCTGGTGATGCTGAAGCCGCATTGGCATGCCCAGGTCGAGGTCAATTTCATCGTCCGCGGCAGCGTGCATTACCGCATGAACGAGCACGAGATCGCGCTCACGGCGGGCGACATGTGCCTGTTCTGGGGCGGGCTGCCGCACCAGATGGACGATCTCTCCGACGACGCCATCTATGCCGGCGCGCATCTGCCGCTGGTGCATTTCTTCCGCCTGCATCTGCCGACGGATGTCCGCCACAGGCTGATGACCGGCGCCACGCTGGTGACATCGGCGACCGACCAGGCCGACCATCACAATTTCGAGCGCTGGAACCGCTATTTCCGCTCGGGCGATGCGGCGATAACCGAGCACGCCGTGAACGAGCTGCTGCTGCGGTTGGAGCGGGTGCGCTTCGAGCCCTACCGGCTGGTGCCGGAAACCGCCATCGGCCAGGAACCCGGCGGCCCGTTCGACCAGCAATCGCTGCGCAATGTCGGTCGCATGTGCGACTTCATCGCCGAGAATTTCCTCTACGACATAGACTGCGTCGACATCGCGGCGGCGGCCGACATCCATCCCAAATACGCCATGAGCATTTTCAAGAAATCGACCGGCATGACGCTCAACGAATATATGAATCTGCTGCGGCTGAGCTACGCGCAGGCGCTGCTGATGCATGAAGACGCCAATGTGCTGCGCGTCGCCATGGATTCAGGCTTCGGCTCGCTCAGCGCCTTCAACAAATCCTTCCGCAAGCTGGCAGGGATGTCGCCCTCGGATTTTCGCCGGGGTGCGGTGGGCCGATAGGTTCAACGGTCATCTTGATCAACCCGCAGCCGTTCCGGGTGGAAACATGTGCAAGGCTAATCGCGACCGCCTTTGTCGGATGCGATCATCAACTTGGAGAAAGTTGTCAGCGACTTGGCGTTTCATGAGCGCCTTCCCCCACTCCGTCGCTGCTTCGCTCGACGGAGTGGGGTCGACCTGGCTCTGGCGTTGTCATTTCAAGCCGGGACCGGTGCCCTCCGCCCGAGGAAACCCGACAATTACCGCCAGCCCAGGCCGGCGATCCTCCAGCGCAATCGTTGCACCATGCAGGTCGGCGATTGCCCGCACCAGGCTGAGGCCAAGGCCGCTGCCGGGCGTGGTGCGGCTGGAGTCGAGCCGGTAGAGCCGCTGGAACACTTTTTCGCGCTCCTGCGCCGGGATGCCGGGGCCATTGTCGGCGACCTCAGCCAGAATGCGGTCGCCTTGCCGCCGCACCGATAGAAGGATTGCCGTGCCATCGGGGCAATGCCGCAGCGCGTTCTCAACCAGATTGGCAAACAATTGCGTCAGCAGGTCGCGGTCGCCGTGGACCAGGCATGGCGTGCCGTGGACGATCGTGGCCGACAGCGACTTGCCGTCATCCTCGGCGACACCGGCGTAGATTTCGGCAATGGCATCGATGACGCCGGTGAGGTCGAGATCGACAAAGCGCGCCTTGCGGGCGCCGGCCTCGATCTGGGCAATACGCAACAGCGCATCGAAAGTATCGTTGATCTGCAGGCTTTCCCCACGTGCCTCCGCCAGCTCATCGGCAACGGCCTCACCCCGCGCGGTCCTGTCGGCCGCAGCTTCCAAAATCATCTGCAGCCGGTTGAGCGGCGTCTTCAGATCATGCGCGATGTCGGCGCTGACCTGGCGCATGCCGTCCACCAGCGCCGCCAGCCGCTCCAGCGCGGCGTTGACCTGGCGCGAGACGCCGTCAATGTCGTCGCCATTGCCGAGCAGTGGAATGCGGGCGTCGAGCCGGCCGTTGGAGACATCGTCCATGGTGGTGGCAATGCCGTCGAGGCGACGCTGCACACGCGACGCCAGCAAGGCGCCGCCAGCCACCGCCAGCCCTGAAATGATCAGGGTGGCCCAGCCGAAGTTCATCAAAACGATGCGTTCCAGCTCCTCGGTTTCGGAAAGCGAAAAGGCAATTGTCAGGCTGTTGGGCCCGACCGAACCGGTCCAGGCGCGGTACATAGTGTCCGGCGCAACGCCTGGCAGGGAAGCGGCAAAATCGGAAAAGCCATCCGGAAGGTCGGCGGCGGTGAAATTCCCGGCCAGGCGATTGCCGGCGGGATCGGTGAGCGAGAACAGCTGTTCCTTGCTCGGGCTGAGCGCGGCGTGGCTGTCGACTGCCGAAACCAGATCCTCCCGGTCGTTTCCGGCATAGGTCACCGCCACGACCGAATAGGTCTCCTTGACCGACTGGTCGAGCTGCTCGGCAAGATCCGCGCTCATCAGCTGGTAGACGATGGCGCCTGACAGGATGAAGGCGAGCACGAACAGCAAGGCGAAGGTCAGGGCCAGCCGAAACGGCGTGCTGCGCAGCAGGCGAGAGCCTGTCTCAGTCATAGTGCGTTTCAGTCATTGCAAGCTTCAGTCATGGCAAGTTTCTGTCATGCCGCGCCTCAGTCGTGAACACTGTAGCCAGTGCTGCGCACGGTGTGGATCAACGCGGTTTCGAACGGCCTGTCGATCTTGGCGCGCAGCCGGCTGATATGGGTTTCGACGACGCTGGTCTTGGGGTCGAAGTGAAAATCCCAGACCCGTTCCAGAAGCATGGTGCGGGTGATGACGCGGCCCTCGCCGCGCATCAGCACTTCGAGCAGGCTGAATTCGCGCGGCTGCAGGTCGATCGCCTGGCCCTGCCTGGTGACGCGGCGCTGGATCAGGTCCATTTCGAGGTCGGCGATGCGCAGCGTCGTCTTCAGCTCCTGCACCGCAGGGCGACGGCCGAGCGCGTTGATGCGGGCGAGCAGTTCGGAAAAGGCGAATGGCTTGACGAGATAGTCGTCGCCGCCGGCCTCGAGCCCTTCAACCCTGTCGTCGACGCCGCCGACCGAGGTCAGAAAGATCGCCGGCGTACGCACGCCCGCTGCCCGCACCGCCTTGATCATCGACAGGCCGTCGAGGCCGGGCAGCATGCGGTCGACGACGATCACGTCATAGGCGTCGCGTGTCGCGGCAAACAGCGCGTCGCGGCCATCGCGCCTGAGGTCGCAGATATGGCCTGCCTCGCCAAGGCCCTTGACGACATAGTCGGCGGTGCGTGGGTCGTCCTCGACAAGGAGAAGTCGCATCGTTGTTCCGATCGTTGGCGATTGAGCAGTTCCCGGCTCTCGAACCTTATCCGGTTGCGACAACAGGTCGACCACCAAGCACCCAGCCTTGCGGCTTTTTCTTGGCGGCAGATCGCTCCGCTCAGCAGGTTGCTCAAAGGGACATTGACACTCGAAAGCTGCGCTCTAGCGTGCGACACATCCGGTTACGCAATCATTAGGCTAATCGAGTCAGGGGACAAGAAATGACGACGATTGCCGATGTCGCGCGCCATGCCGGAGTGTCGGTCGCAACCGTCTCGCATGTGATGAACCGCACGCGCCATGTCGAGCCTGAGACGGCCGAGCGCGTGCATTCGGCCATCGCCGCCTTGCGCTACAGCCCGAACACGCTGGCGCGCAGCCTGAGGCGCGGCGAGACCAAGACCATCGGCCTGCTGCTGCCGGACAATTCCAACCCGTTCTTCGCCGGCGTGGCGCGCCAGATCGAGGATGCCGGCTTCCTTGCCGGCTATACTGTGATCCTGTGCAACTCCGACGGCAGCGCCGAGAAGGAGGAGCGCTACCTCCAGGTGCTGATGGCCAAGCAGATCGACGGGCTGATCTTTGCCGGCTCGTCCGATCATGCGCGGGTGTTCTCCAGCCTTCTGCCCGGCGTCCCGGCGGTGCTGATCGACCGCGAGATCCATTCGGTCAATGTCGATTCCGTGCTGGTCGATCACGATTATGGCGGCTATCTCGCCGGCTGCTATCTGGCCGGGCTCGGTCACGAGAAGATCGGCGTCATCGGCGGCCCGCGCGATTCCAGCTCCAGCCCCGCCCGCCTGCGCGGCTTCGCCAGGGCGCTGCAGGAAGCCGGCCTCGACCTGCAGCCGGCCTCGGTGGTGGATTCCGACTACCACTTCGCCGGCGGCCGCATGGCGATGGAGCGGCTGATGGCGCAGGCGCCGGGGATCACGGCGCTGTTTGCCTGTAACGATCTGATGGCCATGGGCGCGCTGACAGTGCTGCGCGGGCGCGGATTGCGGGTCCCCGGCGACATGTCGATGATCGGCTTCGACGACATACCCTATGCCGTCACCACCTGGCCGCCACTGACGACGATCGCACAGCCGGTCGAGAAGATCGGCACGCGGGCGGTCAGCCTGCTGCTCGAGCGGGTTGCCGAGCCGGCGGCGCATTCGCGCCGCGAAGTGCTCACCCCGGTGCTCGTCGAACGGGAGAGCTGCGCGCCGTTGCGCGGCTGAAGCCCCTCAGGCGGCTGCCGGCTGCAGCGCTGCCCTGAGCAGCATGCCGAAGAGGTCGCGCGGCTCGTCGGGATCGGCGAGCAGGTCGAGCTCCTCGTAGAGGCCGGTGGCCTGAAGCTGGTCTCTGATATAGCGCAGTGCGGAAAAATCCTCGGTGGCGAAGCCGACGGAATCGAACAAGGTGATCTGTTCCGCCGTCTTGCGGCCTTCCGCCTTGCCGGTCATCACCTGCCACAACTCGGTCACCGGATGGTCGGCGTGGAGCTGCTGGATTTCGCCCTCGATGCGCGTCTGCGGCGAGAACTCGACGAAGATGTCGGAGCGCAAAAGGATGTCGCGGTGCAGTTCCGTCTTGCCGGGGCAGTCGCCGCCGACCGCGTTGATGTGCACGCCGGAACCGACCATGTTGTCGGTCAGAATGGTGGCGGACAGCTTGTCGGCGGTCACCGTGGTGATGATGTCGACGCCTTCCACAGCATCCTGGCCGGTGGCGCAGATGGTGATGTCAAAGCCTTTGCCGGCGAGGTTGCGGGCGCATTTCTCGGAAGCCGAGCGGTCGATGTCGTAGAGCCGCAGGCGGTCGATGCCGAGCAGCGCTTTGAAGGCGACAGCCTGGAATTCGGACTGGGCGCCATTGCCGATGATGGCCATCGAGCGCGCGCCTTTCGGCGCCAGATATTTGGCCGCGACAGCGGAGGTCGCCGCGGTGCGCAGCGCCGTCAGGATCGTCATTTCGGTGAGCAGCATCGGATAGCCGGAGCCGACATCGGCGAGCACGCCGAAGGCGGTGACGGTCTGGCGCCCCTCGCGCATGTTCTTGGGATGGCCGTTGACATATTTGAAGCCGTATAGCCGGCCGTCGCTGGTCGGCATCAGTTCGATGACGCCGTCATGGCTGTGCGAGGCGATGCGCGGCGTCTTGTCGAACAGCTCCCAGCGGCGAAAATCCTCCTCGATATAGGCGGCGAGTTCGGTGAGGAACCGCTCGACGCCGATGGTCAGCACCAGCTTCATCATGCGGTCGACGCTGACGAAGGGGACGATGGCAAGGCGGGAAGGCTGGGTCATGCAATGCTTCCGGAATGGCTGCGGGTCGGGCGGTCCATGATGCGCCGGCCCATCAGGCTGGCGGCGAGGTCGACAATCAGCGTGGCGGTGCGGCCGCGCTCGTCGAGGAACGGGTTGAGCTCGACCAGATCAAGGCTGGAGACCAGGCCGCTGTCGGACAGCATCTCCATCACCAGATGCGCCTCGCGAAAAGTGGCGCCGCCGGGCACGGTGGTGCCGACGGCCGGCGCGATGGAGGGGTCGAGGAAGTCGACGTCGAGGCTGACATGCAGCAGGCCGTTTGCCTTTTCGACGATGGCCAGGAAGGCGCGCAGCAAAGGTGCGACGCCGTGCTCGTCAATGGTGCGCATGTCGTGCACGGTAACCCCCGCTTCGCTCAGCGCCCGGCGCTCCGCCGGATCGACGCTGCGCAGGCCCATGACGCAGATGTGGGCAGGGTCGACGGCGACAGGCAGGTCCGGGAAATAACCGTTGAAGCCCGGCCGGCCGCTGGCATAGGCGAGCGGCACGCCGTGCAGATTGCCGCTGACGGTGGTATCGAGCGTGTGGAAATCGGGATGTGCGTCGAGCCACAGCACGAAGAGCGGCCGGCCGCGTTCGGCGGCGCGGCGGGCTATGCCCGACACCGTGCCGGCCGATATCGCGTGGTCGCCGCCAAGGAAGATCGGCATGGCGTCCCGCGAAGCCGCATAGGCGGTCTCGGCAATTGCCGCCGTCCAGGCGGAAATCTCCGGCAGGGCCTTCAGCGCGAGATTGCCATGGACGATTGCGCGCACGGCGGCCGGTTGCACCGCGCCCCAGTCCTCGACCTGATGGCCGAGTTCCGACAGCACCGAGACAAGCCCGGCCGTGCGCAGCGCACTCGGCCCCATCTCGCATCCCATCCTGCCGGCGCCGTCTTGCACCGGCGCGCCAACGATCCTGCAGCGCATGGTTCTTGTTGTCCTTGCAAATTGATTGGGCAATTGATGCGTGGAATGAACCATCCCGGCCCGGCAGTCTGAACAGGCGAAATTGGCATTTCGAGAAGAATGATTTATCATTCCGATAAGTCGCTTTGGTCAAAGTGGATAGAATCATGGACTTGCTCGACGAAAGGCTGGTCACGCTGCTCAGGCATGATGCCCGGCGCAGCATCTCCGATCTCGCGGTCGATCTCGGGGTGTCGCGCGCCACGGTCAGGGCGCGCATGGAGCGGCTGGAAAAGTCGGGCGAGATCATCGGCTACACGGTGGTGCTGCGCGCCGACGCCGTCGACCAGCGGATACGCGGCGTGATGATGATCGAGATCGAAGGCCATGCCGCCGACCGCGTGGTCCGGGCGCTCGGCGGTCTCGCCGAGGTTTCGACCATTCACACCACCAATGGCCGCTGGGACCTGGTGGTCGAACTCGGCACGGCATCGCTCACCGATTTCGACGCGGTGCTTAGGCGGATACGGCTCATCCCGGGGATAACCGGCAGCGAGACAAGTCTGCTGCTGGCAACGCCGAGGACGACAAGGGCAAGGTTGGC
This sequence comes from Mesorhizobium sp. M0016, assembly GCF_040324035.1. Classification (NCBI taxonomy): domain Bacteria; kingdom Pseudomonadati; phylum Pseudomonadota; class Alphaproteobacteria; order Hyphomicrobiales; family Phyllobacteriaceae; genus Mesorhizobium; species Mesorhizobium sp. M0016. Next base: position 51,069 of record NZ_JAMYVM010000023.1, read on the forward strand.
GTAGCCGTCCTTCCGGCCGGCGTGTTCACGCAAAGCTTTGTGACGGATCTGGCGAATGGGTCGCCTGGCTGACGAATCTCATTGGGGCCGCAGCTATCCTCCACATGACGGAGGAAGCCGGCATGACGCGAGATTGCACCAGCTTCAACGGTGCAAGGACCGGACGCTTGCCACAGGCCAAGGCTGATGGCAGGATAAAAGGCCGCAACGTGCGGCCTCTGGCGGCCGTTGTGTTTCGATGGATTATGAAGCATTTTCCCAAGGTGCGGGTTCTCCTCACAATGTGCGGCAGCCTCGTTTCGCCTTGGTCGCCCTTGATTTTTCGCAATGTGCGCTTTGCCTGCCTCAGGCCGCAGGGCATTTAATTCCACGGGGTCAAGCCTCATGACAGAGATTTGTGCTCGGGCCGTCTATCGTCGGCGAAGACAAGGCATGGCGCCACAATCAGCGCCCCTGGCATTCGTGACCTGGTGAAGAATGCCGTTGCGTACCTCTCGCCCCCATGTTTCAAAACAGGTCGATAGACCCGCGAGAATGGTTTCGAAGCCTGCGGGGTTGCCCACGGTCCGGCGAGAATTCTAAAAGACGTTCACAATGACACAGCACGCAAAAGACGCACGAATTCTCATGTACAGCCACGACACGTTCGGGCTCGGCCATTTGCAGCGTTGCCGAACGATCGCGCATTCGCTGGTCGGGGATTTCCGCGGACTTCAGGTGCTAATCATTTCGGGCGCCACCATCGCCGGCGCCTTCGACTACCGCGCCCGCGTCGACTTCGTGAAGATCCCCAGCGTCATCAAGCTGCGAAACGGCGAATACACCTCGCTGGAAAAGGACATCGATCTGCACGAGACGCTAAGGATGCGGCAGTCGATTATCCGCCACACGGCCGAGAGCTTCCGGCCGGATATCTTCATCGTCGACAAGGAACCGCTGGGGCTGCGCGGAGAGATCGAGGATACGCTGTCCTACCTCAAGACGCGGGGCACCACGCTCGTGCTTGGCCTGCGCGAGGTGATGGACGCGCCGCATTTGCTCGAAGCGGAGTGGGCACGCAGGGATGTGATGCGCAAGATTGGCCTGTTCTACGACAAGGTCTGGGTCTATGGCCCGCCGGATTTCTACGATCCGTTGACCGGCCTGGACGTGCCGCCGGCGGTCAGGGCAAAGATGAAGTTCGTCGGTTTCCTGCAACGGAGCCTGCAGCAGAACCAGTTGCCCGGCCACCGGCCCGAGGGCGACTATATCCTGGTTACCACCGGTGGCGGCGGTGACGGCGCCGACCTGATCCACAACGTCATCGAGGCCTATCAGCAGGATCCGCGATTGCAGCACAGGGCGCTGATCGTGCTTGGGCCCTACATGCCGGCGCGCAAGCGCAACAAGCTGGTCAGGAAAGGGGCCAAGATCCCCTACGTCAAGATCATCGAATTCGACAACCGCATGGAAGAGCTGATTGCCGGCGCCAAGGCGGTGGTGGCGATGGGCGGTTACAACACCTATTGCGAGATATTGTCTTTCGACAAGCCGGCGCTGATCGTGCCGCGCGTCACGCCGCGCGAGGAACAGCTGATCCGGGCACGGCGCGCAGCCGAACTCGGCCTCATCGAGATGCTTTTGCCTGAGGAGGCCGAGGATGCCCAGCGGTTCGCCGATGCGCTGCAGGTGTTGCCGGACCGGCCCCGCCCATCGCAGAGCAATGCGCATCTGACGCTGGAAGGGCTGCCTCACATTTCCGAAATCGTGGCGGAACTGCTCGACCGGCGGGCCGGCCATCACCTTTCGGTCATTGAAGGCATGAACTGAGTTGCAACACCGCAAGATCGTCGTGGTTCTGAAGGGCTATCCGCGGCTGTCGGAAACCTTCATCGCGCAGGAATTGCTCGGTCTCGAGCGTGCGGGGTTCGACCTGATACTTTTCGCGCTCAGGCGGCCGACCGACGCAAAACGTCATCCCGTGCATGACGAGATCAAGGCCCCCGTCCACTATCTACCGGAATATCTGCACAGAGAGCCGCTGCGCGTGGTTCGGTCGCTGTTTGCCTGTCTGCCGCGGCCTGGCTTCTGGCGCGCGCTCAAATCGCTGGCTGCCGATATCCGCCGCGACTTTACCCGCAATCGCGCGCGCCGCTTCGGGCAAGCGCTCGTGTTGGCCGCCGAATGGCCGCAAGACGCGGGCTGGCTGCATGCCCATTTCGCGCACACGCCGGCATCGGTGACGCGCTATGCCAGCCAGCTTCGTGGGTTGCCCTGGAGCTGCTCAGCCCATGCCAAGGACATCTGGACGTCGGCGGACTGGGATCTGGCCGGCAAGCTTTCCTCGGCGCGCTGGACGGTCACGTGCACGAAAACCGGCTTCGACCGTCTGAAAAAACTCGCCAACGGCAGTTCGTCCGTGCATCTGAGCTATCATGGGCTCGACCTTGACCGCTTCGGCAGTTTCGGCGAGGCGCGAAAACAGCGTGACGGCTCGGCGCCGGCCGAACCGGTCATGATCTTGAGTGTCGGACGCGCCGTTGAAAAGAAAGGCTATGATACGTTGCTGGAGGCTCTTGCCCTCTTGCCTGGCGATCTGGCGTGGTGTTTCGAGCATATCGGTGGCGGCGAGGAACTGAAACGGCTGAAGGCGCTGGCGCAAAGGCTCGGGCTGGAGGGGCGCGTCTCCTGGAAAGGCGCGCTGGCGCAGGAGGAGGTGCTTGAGCACTACCGCAGCGCCGACATCTTCGCTTTGGCCTGCAGGATCACCGCGGATGGCGACCGGGACGGCCTGCCGAATGTTCTGGTGGAGGCGGCCAGCCAGCGGCTTGCCTGCGTGTCGACCGATATATCCGGCGTGCCGGAGCTTTTATCGTCGGATGAAACCGGGCTGCTGATTCCCTCGGAAAACCCGACTGCCCTGGCACAGGCGCTGGAGCGCCTGATCCGCGATCCCGTCCTGCGCGTCCGCCTCGGCGACGCCGCGGAGCGGCGCGTGCGAAGCAATTTCGATCATGTGGCAGGCATTGGACAGCTCAAGGAACTGTTCGAGCGGGAGTGGCGGGCCGCCGAATGAAGCGGCTGCGCGCTTTCTTCTATGTTCAGCACCTGCTCGGCATCGGCCATCTCGCGCGCGCCAGCCGCATTGCGGCGGCTCTGGTCGATGACGGGTTCGACGTCACCGTCGTGACCGGCGGAGCGCCGATCGCGGGATTTCCGGGATCGGGTGTAAAATCCGTGACCCTGCCGCCTGTCACCTCCGGTGACGAAGGATTTTCCGGACTTGTCGACCTGCAGGGCAAAGCCGTCGACGATGATTTCAAGACGCGGCGCTCAGAGATGCTGCTGCAGGCTTTCCGGGATTACAGGCCCGACATCGTCATTATCGAGGCGTTTCCCTTTGGACGCCGGCAGATGCGTTTCGAACTCTTGCCACTGATCGAGGCCATCGAAGCGACATCGCCCAGACCGCTGCTGGCGGCGTCCGTCCGCGACATCCTTCAGGAGCGCGTGAAGCCGAGCCGAAACGAAGAAACGGTCGATATCGTCAACAGGCATTTCGATCTTGTCATGGTCCATGGCGATCCGGCTTTCGCAACCATCGACAAGACATTTCCGCTGGCTGGGGCGATCAGGGCCGAGGTCGCCTACACCGGGCTCGTTGCCGCGCCGCCGACGCAAGCGGCCTCAGAGCGCTTCGACGTTCTGGTGTCGGTTGGCGGCGGGGCGGCCGGAAAGAGCCTTGTCAGATCCACCGTCGCGGCGGCGCGAAATGCCGATAACGCCTGGACATGGTGTTTGATCACCGGCCCAAACCTGCCGAAGGACGAGTTTGACGCGATTTCACGCGATGCCTCCCCACGCCTGTCCATCTTCCGGTTCCGCGAGGATTTCGCCAGCCTGTTGACCGGCGCCCGCCTGTCGGTCTCGCAGGCCGGTTACAACACGGTCTGCGATGTCCTGCGCGCGGGGTGTCGCTCGCTGCTCGTTCCATTTGCAGCCGGCGGGGAAACCGAGCAGACGCGTCGCGCCCTGTTACTCGAAGAGCTCGGTCTTGCAACGGTGCTGACGGAACAGGACCTGACGCCTGAAGGTCTGGCGCATGCGACCGAGCAGGCGCTTGCGGGACCGCCGCCAGCCGCGCATCGCCTCGATCTGGAAGGGGCGCGGCGCTCGGCGCAAATCCTGCGCGAGCGCTTCAAACAGTTCCAATCAGCATGAAGCGTGTATAATTTTTTGTCGGCAATTCGCCGGAGAACCTGATCTGCCGCAGCGCCGCCATTGCTTCGAAGGCTGCAAGTGACGCCACGCAGTTGATGTGCGTCGGCTCGCTGAAATAGTCGTTCGACTGCAGCAGCACGTTCGTGCCCCGCGGAAGCAGGGCAAGCCAGGCGCTGAGGTCGGCTATGTGTTCGCAGCTCGTATTGACCACCAAGTCGGGCCCGCCGGCGGCATAGTCGAGTGCGTACATATCTGCCGTCAGCGCTTGAAACCGGTCGCCGGCTTGCCGGTTGAGTGTCCGGGCGACCGCGCCGACTTCGGGATCAATGTCGATGCTGTCGATCGCCGCGATGTCGAAGCGGGCGTCGTTGAAAAGCATCGCCGGCAATACGCCGTACCATCCACCCAGAACCCATATGCGCTCGAACCGACCGCCGCAGCTTTCGAAAAGCCTGTCGAGCGCCCACATCTTGCAGGCGACCTGCTTGTGGTTGAAGGCGTTCGCGATATTGGCCTGCGGATGCTTGGCGATGACGCGCGCCAGCCCGGCCACGAGAGGGTGGTCGACATAGGCGGCAATTCCCCGCGTGAGGTCCAGGGCTTGCTCATGCCCATCCATGCCGGCATTGCGTGGTTGCGTGACATCCATCATATTCGTCTTCTATGTTGGGATTTCGGGCGACACAACGCAATCTTGCCTCATGCAAGGCTGTTCGACTTGCGGACGCGATTGTGCCGCAAGCCGTTTCGCCATTGCCCGGAGGAGGCCGATTGCATTTGTCCGGACCATCGGCATCCATCCGCCTGGCGCGCAGCTGCCGCTTCGAGATCGTCGTTGGCGGCGAAGACATGGCCAATACACCATTCGCCAGCAGGTGCCTTTACATTCTGCATCCTTCAAACTGACAATCGCATATGGAAACCAGCCTAGCCCGCTATATCTGGACGCACACCAGGAAGCAGCAGCTCTGGATATTGATGATCGTCGTGCTTTCGATGGTCCCGTATTTCATGTCGTTCGACCTGCCGAAGCTGATCGTCAACGGCCCGATCCAAGGCAAGGGGTTCGAGCAACCGGGCGCGACCCTGCCATTCATGCGGTTGCACTATAATCTGCCGTTCATCGGCGAGGTCCAGTTCTTCTCCGGTTTTCAACTGGACCGCACGTCGACCCTGCTTGCGCTCAGCCTTGTGTTCCTCTTGCTGGTCGTCATCAACGGCTTGTTCAAGCTCTACATCAACACTTACAAGGGCCGGCTCGGCGAACGCATGCTGCGGCGTATTCGTTTCGACCTGGTCGATCGTGTGCTGCGGTTTCCGCCGGTTTACTTCAAGCGGGTGAAATCCGCCGAAGTGGCGACCATGGTGAAGGACGAGGTGGAGCCGCTGGGCGGCTTCATCGGCGATGCCTTCCTGCAGCCGGTGCTGCTCGGCGGCCAGGCGCTGACGGCCATGCTGTTCATCATGGTCCAGAACGTCTGGCTCGGAATGATAGCGGTCGTGATCGTGGCGATCCAGATCGTGCTTATCCCGCGAATGCGGCGGCGGCTGCTCGTGCTGGGGCGCCAGCGGCAGTTGACGGCGCGCGCGCTGTCGGGCCGGGTTGGCGAAATCGTCGACGGCATCGGCGCGGTTCACGTCCACGATACGTCGAATTACGAGCGCGCCGACATAGCAGCCCGGCTCGGGCTCATCTTCAAAATCCGCTTCGATCTTTACCAATGGAAATTCATGGTAAAGTTCCTCAACAATTTTCTCGCGCAGCTCACGCCCTTTCTGTTCTACATGATCGGTGGCTATCTGGTCATCCAGGGGCGGCTGGATGTCGGCCAGCTCGTGGCCGTGATTGGCGCCTACAAGGACTTGCCCGGACCGATGAAGGAACTGATCGACTGGGATCAGGACCGGCAGGATGTCCAGGTCAAATATCAGCAGGTCGTCGAACAGTTCACCGTCGAGAATATCATCGCGCCGGAAATCGGAGCACTGACGATCGACGATCCCGATCCGATGACCAAGCCGCTGTCGGCGATCAGCCTGTCGATAGCCGACGATGGCGGCGCAATGCTCCTCAATCGCATCTCGCTCGAGGTCAAGCCGGGTGAGACGGTGGCGCTGGTCAGCACCGCAACAGGGGGAGCGGAGGCGCTTGCGGAAGCCTTTGCGCGGCTGACCTGGCCGGATAGTGGAAGGATCGTTTCGGGCTCCGATGACTTGCTCGATCTCCCCGAAGCCGTGACCGGCCGGCGCATGTCCTACGCTTCGTCGGATGTTTTCCTGTTCCAGGCAAGCCTGCGCGACAATTTGCTCTACGGGTTGAAGCATGCGCCGCTGACATCGGTGACATATGACGGCGCCGCGGCGGACCAGCACCGTTGGAATATCGACGAGGCGCGCCGGTCGGGCAATCCGGATCTCGATATCCGCAGCGACTGGATCAACTATGCCTCCGCCGGCGCCACCGGCCCGCACGACCTCTTTGAAGCCGTGCGCCGGGTGCTCGACGCGGTTCTTCTGTCGCGCGACATTCTGGATCTAGGCTTGCGCTCTTCGGCCGACCTCAAGCGCCACACGAAGCTTGCCGGGCGGATCGTCGAATTGCGTGCGGCGCTGCGAACCCGGTTGGAGGAAGAAGGCCTGAGCGCGCTGGTGGTTCCTTTTGAACCGGGCGCCTACAACAAGGAAGCGACGATCGGCCAGAACCTGCTCTTCGGCGCTGCGGCCGGCCCCGAACTGGCTCACAAGGCACTGGCGTCCAATCCCTATTTTGCTTCCGTGCTGAAGCAAGCCGGCCTCGACCGCACGCTCTACGAAATGGGCATGGAGATCGCCGAACAGGCGATCGAGCTGTTTGCCGACCTGCCGCCCGAACATCAGTTCTTCCAGCAGCTCGCCTTCATGAGCGCCGAGGAGATACCCGCCTACGAAACCTTGCTGCAACGGCTCAAGAATCGCCCCTACGATGCGGTTTCGGAGAACGACCGCGCCATGATGGTCACCTTAAGCTTTGCCTATATCGAGCCCCGGCATCGCTTCGGCCTGTTGACCGACGAGCTGATGAGCAAGATCATCGCTGCACGCAACCAGTTCTATGAAAACCTGCCGGCCGAGCTGCAGAAAGCTGTCGAACGGTTTGATCCTGCCAAATACATCGCCGCGGCCACCGTCATGGACAACGTCCTGTTCGGGCGTGTCGGCAACAACCATCCCGACGCGCCGGACCGTATTCGCTCCATCGTCTATGATATTCTTGACGAACTGGGACTTTATGCCGAGCTTCTGGATGTCGGCCTGGACTTCAACGTCGGCGCCGCCGGCAGGCGGCTGACCGGCGGACAGCGACAGAAGCTCGATGTTGCCCGCGCCTTGCTCAAGCGTCCCGATTTCCTCATTCTCAATCGGCCGCTGTCAGCGCTCGACCAGCGCGTGCAGGACAAAGTGTTGCGGAATGTGCTCGACGAAGCCAGACGCGACGGCCATTCGCCGGCAATTGTGTGGGTGGTGACGAATCCGGCAATGGCGGCGATGTTCGATCGGGTTGTGGTCTTTGACTCAGGCCAATTGGTGGAAGACGGAACACACGAGACACTCTTGGCGGGAAACGGTATCTTCAAGGAACTTGTGTCATAGTCTGGCAAACGCGAATTCAGGAAGGTTTGCGACAATGCTGCTCAAGGATGAAGTTGGAATGCTGCAACGCGTTCCCTTGTTCTCTGGCATCGAGCCGACAAAGCTCAAGCTGCTCGCGTTCACGTCCGATCGCGTGAACTACAGTGCCGGCCAGATTCTTTTCCGGCAGGGCGACGAGGCAGACGCGGCCTATGTCATCCTTTCGGGCAGCGCGGATATTCTGGTCGATTCCGACAATGGGCCGATCAAAGTTGCTGAATTGCTGCCAAATTCGATCGTTGGCGAGATTGCCATATTGTGCAACAGCTCCCGTACTGCCACCGTCAAAGCGGCAAGTGAGCTGGAGGCCTTGAGAATCCGCAAGGACCATTTCCTGAGGCTTATGAAGGAGTTTCCCGAAATGACCATCGAGATATTGCGGGTTCTTGCCGATAGGCTAAGCAGTACGACCGCGGACCTGATCGACGCACGAACGGCCGAGAGCGATTCACAGTTGCACTGAAGCGGCGAGCCGCTCTGTTTCTTTGTTTTGATGCAGTTTCCGGAACCGTGTCACACCTTTCCTGGAACGACTCTGGCAGCAGTTGGTTGGCTACGATGGGCGAAAGGGTGCATGGACGACGATTTCTTCCTTGTCAGGTTTTGGGGCGTGCGCGGCAGCATTGCGGTGTCGGGGCCAGAATTTGCTCGCTATGGCGGCAACACGATCTGCATCGAGATGCAATGCGGCAAGCATACGCTTCTGTTCGACGCGGGCTCCGGCCTGCGGCCTGCCGGCAAGACGCTTCGGGCGGCGGGCGTCACCGATTTCGACCTGTTTTTCACCCATTGCCACTACGACCACGTCATCGGGCTGCCGGCTTTCAAGCCTATTTATGAACGAGGGATCAAAGTTACGCTTTGGTCCGGGCATCTCGCTGGACGCATGACGACGCGGCAGATGGTCGATGAATTCATTCGGCCGCCATGGTTTCCGGTGACACTCGGTGTCTGCAAGGCGAGCCTCGACTGCCGCGATTTCGCATCCGGAGACGTGCTTCGGCCACGCGAAGGGGTGGTGGTCCGAACCGGTAGTCTTGCCCATCCGGGCGGCTGCATCGGCTACCGGGTCGAATGGGGTGGCCGCGTCGTGGCGGTCATCACAGACACCGAGCACGAGCCGGGCAAACTTGATCCGGCGGTGCTCGGCCTGATCGAGAATGCCGACCTCGTCATTTACGATTGCACCTACACCGAGGAGGAAATGGAGCGCTACCGCGGCAACGGGCACTCGACATGGCAACAGGGCGTCAAGCTCTGCGAGGCGGCCGGCGCGCGCGGGCTTGCGCTGTTTCACCACGATCCGGCACGCACCGACGATGAGCTGGACGAGATGGAGAAACTGGCCAAAGACAGATTTGCACGCGCTTTTGCGGCGCGGGATGGCCAGACGCTCACATTTCCAGTCTTGCACAAAAAGCGCTGAGCTATTTTCCGGCGCTGCGTTCTGTCAGTGTGCTGATCGGAAGCCATGCGCAGCCTTCTGCCCGCGCGGTGATCGTGAACAGCCGTTCGAGGAAAAGCCAGGCCGATTCATCATGGACGAGATGGTGGGTGAGCAGGCCGACCGGTTCGCCGCCGCCGAATGCACGCTGCAATTGCGCGACGATGGCCTGAACCAACAGACCATGATCGCGGCAGCCGCGCGTGCCATGCCAATCCATGATGTCGACATTGCTGTTGATGACCGCCAGGGAAGCCGGCCTTGGCGGCCCGAACACCGACAATGCCGCAAATCCTATCGATCCGAGGTCGGGTACCAGGCCGACATCGATCCGGTTCCAGGGCGGCACCAGCATCGGAACCGCACGTGCGCCGTGCAGGCCGGTTACACGCGACAGCCCGCCGGCCAGCTCATCCAGCACCACCTCGCGTGGCCGATGCGCGCCGAGCTCCTGCTTTTTTTGACCCTCGGGCGCATGATTTCGGTGCGCCCAGCCATGAATGGCGACCGTGGCATGCGGCGCGGCGTCAAGCCGGACGACAAGCTTCCCGTCGGTCTGGGCCGGAATGACGGCCAGAGTGACCGGAACCGCGAAGTCACCGGTGAGGTCGAGCAACCGATCGAGCGCCGGCGTCGGATCCACGGCGTCATCGTCGCGCAGCCAGAACTCTGCCTTGCGGCCCGCCCGTTGCCGGTGCGCCAGCTCGTCCACCAGGGGCTGCCAAGTCGGGTCGGATGTCATGACAACGGGATCATCTTGAGAAGTTCCGCAAGACGGGCCTTTGCAGCACCGAGAGAGCGTTCTTCGAGAACGAAACGTCTGGCTTGTGCAGCCATGATGGTTCTTTCGTCATTATTGGCCAGAAGCCTTGCAATGGCGGAAGCGAACGCCGCCACATCGCCCGGCGGGGTGAGAAACCCGGTCTGGCCATGCCGCACAACCTCCGGCACGCCGGCAATGTCCTGAGCCACCACCGGAAGGCCGGCGGCCTGTGCTTCAAGATAGGCAATGCCATAGGCCTCGCCGTAACCCGGCCAGACGTAGATTCCCCCGCGATAGAGGACATCCGGCACGGCGACCGGCTCAATCGCGCCAAGCCATTCGATACGGTCGGCGGGCAAGCCGGCGAATTGCGCCTTTACCTCGTCACGGGCAGGTCCGTCCCCGACGACCGACAGCGTCCAGGGGAGGTGGCCGATCAACCCGAGCGCCTGCGCCAGCATGCGATAGCTCAAGACCTTGTCGCCCGGGCGCATCATGGCCACGGTCACGAGGCGCGTCGGATAATCCAGTACCGGCATTTCGTGGAATGCCGATGTGTCGATGAAGGGTGAAAGCATACCGAGAGCGGCGTGGGGAACAGCATCCGCCAGCCCCTGGCGATCCCTTTGCGTGAAGCAGATGTTCAGCGCCGCCTGCTCGATGGCTCGCGCCACCAATGCCTGGCTATCGGCCCACGAACCGGCGTTGCGCCGTTCGGAATAGGAGGCTTCGGCCGTCACATAGGGGACGGCAAAGGCCAACGCCAGCTCGGGCCCGATCAGGTCGGGCGCCTTGTAGTAGGGATGATAGGAGAACCAGAGATCGGGCTTGCCTTCACGGTCCCAAAGCCTTGTCAGTCGCGCGGCTTCGTCCCGGGCCTCGATCATGAGCGCATCGAAACTTTTCGGTTCCGGCTGGCGTAGATAGAAGCGCAACTCCGATGCCAGTTCGACGCTATGCCCGCCATGCTGCAGCGCCCGGACCAGCATCCGTGCCATCTGGCGGTCGCCGGAGACAACGGGATGATTGGGCGACTTCAGCGGGGCGTAGAAGGCAATTCGCATCGCGCGATCCTATCATCGCAAAGCCTGCCCAAGTCAATTTCGAGGCGTGATCGACTTCACCTTCAAGCGCTGGAATGTGCTATCTGATGCTTATGGAAACAGCTGTCGCGTCCGACCCGTTCGTCGCTTCTTTGCCGGTCTTCGCAAAGTTCGAAAGCGTTGCCGATATCGACAACTATCGGCCTCTCCCCGATGGCTGGGCGCTGGCCACCGCCGACATCGTCGGCTCGACCAAGGCGATCGAGGCCGGGCGCTACAAAATCGTCAATATGGCCGGCGCCAGCGTCATTTCGGCGCTTCTCAACGCGCTGGGCCGGCAAGATCTTCCCTTCGTCTTCGGCGGCGACGGCGCGCTCGTGGCGTTTCCCGGCTCGGCGCTGGAGATCGCCCGTATCGCGCTGGCTTCTGTCCAGAGATGGGTGGCGGACGAACTGGACCTGACCTTGCGTGCCGCAATCGTGCCGATAAAGGACATAAGAGCGCAAGGCCTCGACGTTCGCGTGGCGAGGTTCCAGGCCTCCGAAGCAGCCTTCTATGCCATGTTCGCCGGCGGTGGCGGCAGTTGGGCGGAAGCCGAAATGAAAGCCGGGCGCTACCGCGTCGACCCCGCCCCGGCCGGCGCGCGGCCGGATCTGACCGGCCTCTCCTGCCGCTGGAACCCGATCGAAGCCCGGCATGGCGAAATTGTCTCGATCATAGCCGTGCCCGGGGCATCGCGCGACTTGCGTGGTTTCCAGTTTCTGGCTTCCGACATCATCACCCTTGCCGGCAGGCAGGAGCGCGATGGCCACCCGGTGCCGGTGGACGGTCCGGCCTATAGTCTCTTGCCCGCCGGTCTCAATGTCGAGGCACGGGCCACGGCGCCGCCGGGGCGGCGGTGGCTGGCCAAGCTGTGGGTGATCTTCCTGATGACGCTTACGGCCGTCACCGACAAATTGGGCTGGACGATCGGCGGTTTCGATCCGAAGGTCTACAAGCGCGAGGTGGCCAGCAATTCGGATTTCCGCAAGTTCGACGACGGCTTGAAGATGACTATCGACGTCGACGCGGATGTGTTGCAGCGGATCGAAAACCGGCTGAAACAGGCGGAAGAGGCCGGCATCTGCAACTATGGCCTGCACCGCCAGAAGTCGGCCTTGATGACATGCCTCGTCATCTCGCCGCTGCAGCGCGATCATGTTCACTTCATCGATGGCGCCGCCGGCGGCTATGCAATGGCTGCCGCAAGCCTGAAGGCGAAGGCGCCGGTCTGATGACGGCGGGGAATCGATGTTCAGCAATGCGCCTCGGCCATGGTTCTTGAGACCCGGCGAGCCCGACGGTGCCTGAGAAGGCCAATTATTTGCGCGATGTCAGGATCGGGATTGCACTTCGCCGGCAGCCTCGCCACATAGTGTTGCAGGTGATTTGTGCGGTCGACGTCTGCTTGCTTCCTGCAAGGACAGTCATTCGGGATATTCTTCGCCGGCTTCTGCCCCCGAAGCCGGCTTCATTGACTTCGAGAATTTTGCGGATCAAAGGAGATGGCTCGTCTTCGACGGGTTTCGAGATAGCATGAGCACAGCGCAAGCAGAAATTTCCAACATTCTCATGGATAAGGTTGCCGATTGGCTGACCCAGTCGGCGCTGGCGGGCGACGACCTGGAAACATTGGTCAAGGGCTTTTGTGAACGGCTGGCTGCTGCCGGCCTGCCGCTGAAGCGGGTGCATTTGAGCTTTTCGATGCTGCATCCGCTTTATGACGCGCTCGGTTTCACCTGGATTCGCGGCCAAGGCCTGGAAGTGGAAGGCTTCCGGAGTGAGAACGGCGTCCATTCCGACAGATTCCTGACCAGCCCATACTACCATCTGCTCAGCAACAAGCTCGACCATCTGCGGCGCCGGCTCGACCCGTCGGTGCGGTCGGAGTTTCCTGTTTTCGATGAGCTCAGGCTTATGGGCGTCACCGATTACATGGCTTTCGTCCATCCCTTCAACGGCGATACAAGTCAGGGCATGTTGGGGTCCTGGTCCACCGACAGTGCTTCAGGCTTCAGCGACAGCATGATTTCGGCGCTGCTGCGGATCCAGAACCATCTCGCCATTGCAAGCAAGATGGCGGTGCTCACCAAGCTCGCCGACAACATGATGACCACGTATCTCGGCGGTGACGCCGGCAGGCGCGTGCTGGACGGCCAGATCAAGCGCGGCGAGGGCGACACAATCCGGGCCGCGCTGGTGATGGGCGATATGCGCGGGTCGACAAGGCTCGCCGAAACCTCCGGCCGCGAAGTCTATATCGATACGCTGAACCAGTTTTTCGATGCCATCGCAGCACCTTTCAATCGCAAAGGCGGGCAGATCATGAGTTTCCTGGGGGATGGATTCATTGCCGTCTACCCCTGCGAAAGGCACCGGGCGCAGTCAGAGATCGCCTGCCAGGCTGCTCTTGCGGCTGCGCACAAGGCCAGCATGCGCATGATGGAGCTCAATCTGCGCAGAAAAGAGCAAGGACTGGGCGACATAAAATTTGGTATCGGCCTGCATGTCGGCAATGTGATGTTCGGCAATGTCGGGCTTACCGACCGACTCACATTCTCCGTCTTCGGCTCGGCTGTAAACGAGGTCCAGCGTCTCCAGACCCTGACCAAGAAATATCCGCACAGCGTTCTCGCCAGCAAGGACTTCGCCGGCTATTGCGGGGCCAACAGCTGGCTGACGCTCGGCGATGAGGAACTGGCGGGCAGCAAGCAGAAGCTGACGGTGCTTTCACCCGATCTGTCGGGTGCTCTCGCACTCGATGAAGACGCTGCGCTGCAGCCGTTTCACGATCGGATATCGGACGCCGAGCAGGTCATGCTGCTTCATCGCGATGCCGCGCGGCTGTCGGCGGGCGACCGGAGGAAGCTCCAGTAGTCACCACCATCCGATCTGGACGCCCTGGTATGCTGTCCGGCCGCCGGTCGCCGGGGAATTCGTTTCGAATCCAAGTTGCTCTGCGCTGACAATGCGCTAGTCTTGCTTTTTGGGGCCGGTCGGGAGGCGCCAGATTGGGGCTGGTGTGGGAATGGATGCAGGCGTTGATCTGCTGCGGATCGAGGATGTTGGCATCTCTTTTGCCATTGTCGGGGGACCGTTGCATGCCGTCAGGCGGGCAAATCTTCGCGTCCTGCCCGGCAAGGTCACCGCACTTGTCGGTGAGTCCGGTTCCGGAAAATCGGTTCTCAGCCAGGCCGTGATGGGCATCTTGCCGAACACGGCCCATGTTCGCGGCCGTATCCTGTTTTCCGATCCCAAAAAGCCCGGCACGACGCAGGATATCCTGCAGATGCCGCGAGACGGACCCGAAATCCGGGCGTTGAGAGGCAGCCGCATCGGCAAGATCTTTCAGGAGCCGATGACATCGCTGTCGCCGCTGCACACGATCGGCAACCAGGTCAGCGAATCCCTGCAGATTCATACGCACATGGATCGGACGGAGCGCAAGGCACGGACCGAGGAAATGCTCGGCCTCGTCGGGTTTCCCAATCCCAAGCGCGCCTACGACATGTATCCATTTGAACTTTCGGGAGGATTGCGGCAACGCGCTATGATCGCCATGGCGCTTATCTGCCGGCCCGCTCTGTTGATCGCCGATGAGCCGACGACGGCGTTGGACGTCACCATCCAGGCGCAAATCCTGCAATTGCTTCGTGGGCTCCAGACCAAGCTCAACATGGCAATGCTGCTGATCACGCACGACCTCGGCGTGGTCGCCAATGTCGCCGACGAGGTGGTCGTCATGTACCATGGCGAGATCATGGAAGCAGGCCCTGTGGAGGCAATATTCCGCCGGCCAGGCCACCCTTACCTGAAGGGCCTCATGGCAGCCGTTCCGCATTTCGACCTGAAGCCTGGCGAAAGACTGAAGGCGCTCCGCGAGGTGCCGGTGAATGTCGGGACCCTGCTGGGCAAGCAGACGGCGCCGGAAGCGAAGGGGCCGGACGACATTCTGCTGTCGGTCAGGGATCTGAAAAAGGTCTACACCATCCGCAACTCCGGATGGTTCAGCGGGAGCCATCAGACCTCTGTTCGCGCCGTGGACGGCGTCAGCTTCGACATCAGGCGAGGTGAGTGCCTGGGCCTGGTTGGCGAAAGCGGTTGCGGCAAAACCACCGTCAGCAAGATCCTGATGCGGGCCGTCACCCCTACCGGCGGCTCCGTGATCTTCAACGGCCGCGACGGACCGATCGACGTCCTGGAAGCCGAGGGAGACGCCCTGCGCTTGCTGCGGGCGAAACTCCAGATGGTTTTCCAGGATCCGGTCTCGTCGCTTTCGCCTCGCATGACCGTGGAAAACATCTTGAGCGAGCCGCTGGAAATCCATCAACGTGGCAATGCCGCGTCCCGGCTAGCCACGGTCAAGAGCCTGATGCAGGCAATCGGGCTCGATCCGCGCTTCATCCAGCGCTATCCCCACAGCTTCTCCGGCGGGCAGCGTCAGCGTATCGGCATTGCGCGCGCCTTGGCGCTGGGGCCTGAACTGCTGATCTGCGACGAGCCGGTTTCGGCGCTCGATGTCTCCGTGCAGGCGCAGATCCTGAACCTTCTGAAGGACCTGCAGAAGGAACTGGGCCTGACCTACCTGTTCATATCCCACAATCTGGCGGTGGTGGACTACATGGCGGACCGCATCGCGGTGATGTGCGGCGGGCGTATCGTCGAGCTTGCACCGCGCGAAATTCTGCTCAGGAAACCGATCCACCCCTACACGCGCTCGCTGCTCGCCGCAGTCCCCTTCCCCGATCTCGACCGGCCGATGGATTTCAAGACGCTGAAGCTCGGCGGCGCTTCCGACACCAGCGCATGGGGCCCGCAATTCCGCGACGAGGGCGAAGAGGATATGCTGTCGCCGCTCGATCTCGGCGGCGGCCATCTCGTGCTGGCCCGACGTTCGGCCGATGTCAGCGAGTTACGCCATTGATCAGCCGCCGCACTGTCCTTGGTCTCATGGCTTCGGCATTTCTGCCGGGCACGGCGCGCGCCGGCGATCTGGAGCCGGATTTTCTTCAGCCGCAGCTGAAAGCCAGGGCTCTGCCGCCACTCGCGGAGCGCCTGCCCAAAAGCCCGCGCGCGTTGAACCTCGCGGCGATGGGCCGGCAGCCCGGCCAGTATGGCGGCACGCTGCGTACGATCATCGGCAGCCAGAAAGATATCCGGATGATGACGATCTACGGGTATTCCCGGCTGGTCGGCTATGACGAGAAGCTTAACTTTCAAGCCGACATTCTCGAAAGTTTCGACGTAAAGGACGATCGCGTCTTCACGTTCAAGATTCGGGAAGGCCATAAATGGTCAGACGGCAGCCTGCTGACGCCGGAGGATTTTCGTTATTGCTGGGAAGATGTCTGGCTGAACGATGAGCTTTCGCAAGGGGGGCTCGCCCCTGCCCTGCTGGCGGACGGCAAGCCGCCACGTTTCGAGATCGTCGATCCGTTGACGGTCCGCTACAGTTGGGACGCGCCCAATCCCGACTTCCTGCCCAAACTTGCCGCTGCTTCGCCGACACCGCTTGTTTTGCCGGCCGCCTATCTCAAGCAGTTCCATAAGAAATATCAGGATCCATTCCGGCTCGCCGGCCTGATGAAGGAGAACCGGACCGCAAAATGG
Organism: Mesorhizobium sp. M0016; assembly: GCF_040324035.1. Lineage (NCBI taxonomy): Bacteria > Pseudomonadati > Pseudomonadota > Alphaproteobacteria > Hyphomicrobiales > Phyllobacteriaceae > Mesorhizobium > Mesorhizobium sp. M0016. The sequence continues at coordinate 67,837 of NZ_JAMYVM010000023.1, forward strand.
ACGCTCCTGCACATCCGCATGTCGCGGCAGTATCGCCCGGAGAACCCGGATCTGCCGACACTCGACCCTTGGCAGAACCGGACCAAGCCGCCGGCCGAGCAGTTCATCTTCGAGCGCAACCCGTTCTTTCATCGAACAGACGAGAACGGCCGGCAACTGCCCTATGTCGACCGGATCATCATGAATGTCAGCTCGTCGGCGATCATCTCCGCCAAGACCGGTGCGGGCGAGAGCGACCTGCAATGCATGGGAATCGACTTCAGCGATTACTCCTTCCTGAAGGACGCGGAGAAGCGCTACCCGGTGAAGATGCATCTGTGGAAACGCACACAGGGTTCGCGGCTGGCGCTCATGCCCAATCTGAATTGTGCCGACCCGGTGTGGCGCGGCCTTTTGCGTGACGTGCGCGTGCGCCGCGCACTTTCGCTCGCTGTGGACCGGCGCGAGATCAACATGGCCGTCTTCTACGGATTGGCGCAGGAAAGCGCCGACACGGTCTTGCCGGAGAGCCCGCTCTACCGGCCGGAATTCGCGAAAGCCTGGGTCGCCCACGATCCCGACCAGGCCAATGCACTGCTTGACGAGGTCGGGCTTCAGGCCCGTGACGATGACGGCCTGCGGCTACTTCCCGATGGACGCCCGGCGCAGATCATCGTGGAAACGGCCGGCGAAAGCACGCTGGAAACCGATGCGCTCGAACTCATCACCGATCACTGGCGCAAGATCGGCATCGCTTTGTTCATCCGGACTTCGCAGCGCGACATCTTCCGCAGCCGTGCGCTTGGCGGCCAGATCCTGATGTCGATGTCGTCGGGCATCGACAATGGCGTGCCGACCGCCGACATGAATCCATACCAGCTGGCCCCCACCATCGACGACCAGCTGCAATGGCCGCTCTGGGGCGCTTACTATCTGTCGCATGGCAAGATGGGTGAGGCGCCCGATGTTCCTGAAGTGGTCGAGTTGATGGCTTTGCTCAAGCGCTGGAACGGATCGACCCAATCCAGCGAGCGCGCCGAAATCTGGAACTCGATGCTGTCGATCTACACCGATCAGGTGTTCTCTATCGGTACGGTGAACGAAACACTTCAGCCGATTCTGGTATCCTCGCGGCTGCGCAACCTGCCTGACAAAGCACTCTACGGCTACGACCCGACCTCCTATTTCGGTGTCTACATGCCGGACACATTCTGGCTTGGAGGCTCCTGAGCGTGCTTCGATATCTTGTCTGGCGCATCGCCGTGATGGTTCCAACGCTGCTGGTCATATCGGCGCTTGTGTTCACCATCATCGAACTTCCACCGGGCGACTATTTCGACAGCTATGTCGCCGAGCTTCGGGCCCAGGGCGAAGCGGTAGATTCCGACCGCATCCAGATGATGCGCAAGGAATATGGTTTCGACCAGCCGCCGGTCATTCGCTACTTCTACTGGGTGGGCGGGATGCTGCACGGCGATTTCGGCTATTCCTTCGAATATGAGCTGCCGGTTCGCGACGTCGTCGGCGACCGAATGTGGCTGACCGTGCTGGTTTCCTTCGTCACGATCATCTTCACCTGGCTCATCGCCTTTCCGATAGGCATGTACTCCGCCACGCATCAATACAGCTGGGGCGACTACGGCCTGACTTTCTTCGGCCTTCTCGGTCTTGCCATTCCGAATTTCATGCTGGCGCTGATCCTGATGTATTTCGCCAACATCTGGTTCGGCACGTCCATCGGCCACCTCATGGACCAGCAATATCTCGGCGAGCCGATGAGCTGGGCCAAGGCGAAGTCGATCCTCGCCCATCTCTGGATCCCGGTCCTGATCATCGGCACCGGCGGCACGGCGAGCATGATCCGGCGGCTGCGCGCCAATCTGCTCGACGAACTGCACAAGCAATATGTCGTTACGGCGCGCGCCAAGGGCCTGCATCCGTTCAAGGCGCTGGTCAAATATCCGCTGCGCATGGCGCTCAATTTCTTCATTTCCGACATCGGCTCGATCCTGCCGGCCATCATCTCCGGCGCTGAGATCACGGCTATCGTTTTGTCTTTGGAAACGACCGGGCCGATGCTGATCAAGGCGCTGCAAAGCCAGGATATGTATCTGGCAGGGTCATTCCTGATGTTCCTTGCCTTCCTGACGGTTATCGGCGTGCTGATTTCCGACCTGGCGCTGGCGCTGCTTGATCCACGAATTCGTTTGCAGGGTGGCAGCACCAAATGAAGCAGGACTCGCCGCTGCCCGCTCCGGGTGCTCCACTGCAACACTACATTTCCGGCGCGCCCTTCGACCTGCAGTCGGTCGAGGCGATGACGCAGGAGCAATCGAAGGTCTTTCAGGCATCGCAGTTGCGGCTGATGTGGTGGAAATTCCGCAAACACCGGCTTGCGCTTATATCCGGCATATTCCTGGCAGTGCTGTATTCCGGGATACTTATCTGCGAGTTCCTGGCGCCCTACAATCTGCACTCGCGCAACATGGACTACATCTATGCGCCGCCGCAGCACGTGCACCTGTTCCACAATGGCGAGTTCGTCGGGCCGTTCGTCTATGGCCGCCAGATGACGCTGGATATGGACACGCTCAAGCGGAACTACATCGAGAACCACGACGACGTTCAGCGGCTCCGTTTCTTCTGCCAGGGCGACACTTATCGGTTCTGGGGGCTGATCGAAGGTGACAGGCATTTTGTCTGTCCTGCCGAAAACGGGCAGCTGTTTCTGGCCGGCACCGACAGGCTGGGGCGCGACGTGCTCTCGCGCATGATCTATGGCGCACGCATTTCACTGACTATCGGCCTCGTCGGCATCAGTTTCAGCTTCCTGCTCGGCATCGTCATCGGCGGACTGGCCGGCTATCACGGCGGTATCTTCGACTTGATCGTCCAACGGATAATCGAAGTCCTGCAATCGATTCCCAGCATTCCGCTATGGCTGGCCCTGGCGGCGATCATGCCGATAACGTGGAGTCCGATCCTGATCTATTTCGGCATCACCGTCATCCTCGGGCTGCTCGACTGGACCGGACTGGCGCGCGCCGTGCGTTCAAAGCTTCTGGCCTTGCGCGAGGAGGATTACGTTCTGGCGGCGCAATTGATGGGCGCCGGAAGCAGCCGCATCATCAGGCGGCATCTCATTCCCGGCTTCATGTCGCATCTGATCGCGACGGCGACGCTCTCCATCCCTGGCATGATCCTGGGCGAAACGGCGCTGAGCTTCCTCGGGCTCGGCCTGAGAGCGCCGATCACCAGCTGGGGCATCCTGCTCACCGAGGCGCGCAGCGTCAGCGTGATCGCGTTCTATCCATGGCTGCTTTTGCCGATGCTGCCCGTCATCCTCGTCATCATGGCGTTCAACTTCCTCGGCGACGGCTTGCGGGACGCCGCGGACCCCTACAAGTGATATCGCTGTTCCACCGCGCGGCCTGCCGAACACTCCACCCGGTATGACGCTTGTCGGCGGCCGGTTGCGTTATTGCAGGGTTCGTCGTTCGCCTTTATATGCAGCAAGCCTCGATCGGGGCTGCTGGTTCAGGACACACAATCGCATATGAGTCGCCTCGATAATTTCATCAGCAGGATGACCGCGCAGCGCGACATTCTCAATCGAATCTGCCCCGAGGTGGCGAAGATGGAGGGGCTTGTGCTTGAGCTCGGCCTCGGCAATGGCCGGACATTCCACCATCTGCGCGAGCTTCTGCCCGGGCGCCGGATAGTGGTGTTCGACCGCGAAGTTGGCGCGCACACTAGCTCAATTCCCGAAGCTGAAAACCTCGTGCTCGGCGAAATACGCGAGACGGGCCGCAAGTTCATTGGCATCGAAGCCGCCCTTGTTCATGCCGACATTGGCACCGGCTATGACGATCGCGATGCAGTGACCGCTACCTGGCTTCCCGATCTGATTGCGAGCCTGCTTCGCGTCGGCGGCTTCGCGGTCAGTGGCACGCCGCTCGATCACCCGCTGCTGCAACAGCTCCCGGCGCCCACTTCGGAGCCCGCCGACCGTTATTTCCTCTGCAAGCGCGTGTGAGCGGTAGAGAACTCTTCAGGGGATCGTATAAACCGCAATCTCCCGCTCGATGCCGCGCAGCGAGACCTCGTGCGGCACGGGCGTCAGCGCGTTCCTGTGCAACAGATCGGCGGTGAGATTATCGTCGACCACCGCACGCGTGGCGAAGATCGCCTGTGCGTTGGCGAGGTTCTGGACCCGCGAAGCAATGTTGACCGTCTGGCCGAAATAATCCTGCCGCTCGTTCATGGACACGGCTATGCAGGGGCCGGCATGAACACCGATCTTGAGCAGAAGGTCCTCGCGCCCGCTTTTGTCATTGAGCGCCCGCATGGCGTCGCGCATCCGCAGCGCCGCGGCAATCGCACGGTCAGGCGTCGCGAAGGTCGCCATCACCGCATCGCCGATCGTCTTCACAACCGCGCCTGCCTCCGCCGCGACGATCTCGTGCAGAACCTGGAAATGCTCGCGCACGAGATCGAAGGCTGAAAGATCGCCCACCCGCTCGTAAAGCTCGGTCGATCCGCGCAGATCGGTGAACAGGAAGGTCAGGCTGGTGATCTTCAGGCGCTGGTTGATGTCGAGCGTATCCGTGCGATAGAGATCCCGGAACGTCTGGTTGGTGAGCAGGCGCTTGGCGGTCACGAAGGGCCGGCGCTTGCCCAGGAAATCATGCAATACCGGGCAGGCGATGAAGACCGTCGGCAGCACGCGCGTGTCGGTCCTGTTTTCCAGCGAAATGCGCAATGGGCCGGGCTGCATCTCCAGCGTCTGGCTCTGGACATGGTCGCGGTCGAAGGCCAGAGAGAGGTTTCGCCGCTCTTTTGCCGGTTCGCCCTTCGCGTCGATGAACTGGGCCGAATGCGTGACCGGCTCGAAGACGATGATAAATTGGGGCGGAAGCTGGATGTGCAGAACCGCCTTTTCACCGGGCGCAAGCTCGATATCTTCCAGCGAGAACGCTTCCATCTTTTCCGCCAGATCCTCGTCCGGCAGATCGGCCCCGGACGCCCAGTAGATCTGGCGGTAATATTCCACCAACGGCAGTTCGTGTGGATTGTGGGCGGCAATCCTGCGCACGCGGGGACTGACGGTGAATGTCACCTCGACCATCTCGTCGAGGGTCGGCGAATAGCCCTGGGAGCACAGCGCGCAGGTGTATTCGTCCTTCTGCATGGTTTTCAGCGTGGCGTTGGTGTCGAGCACGCCGCCACAGCCGGGGCACAGAACATTCCAGGAAATGTCGAAGATGCCCACCCGCGCCGCATGGAGAAAGGCGCTTATGGTGCGTTCCTCGTCCAGGCCATGCTTGCTGGCGAAGGCCAGCGCATTGATGCGGCAAAGTTCGCGGTCCTTGCCCTCGGCGATGGTTTGCCGGATTGCGTCGATTGCCTGCGGATCGACATCGGTCGATTGCCGCAGAAGCGAGAACAGATCCTGAGCTTCGGTCATCGTGCAGGCTCCGGAAATTGCGCCGCTAGAGCATGATGCCGAAAAGTGTGAAGCGGTTTTCGGACGACATCATCCTCTATTTCCTGATTTAGAGGCGGATTCAGATTTCAGGTCGGACAGACCTGAAATCATCCGGCTCTAGGCGTGTTGGCCGGACCGATCTTCGACCCGAACGCTCCATCATACTGCGAAATGGACCGTACGGCCATTCGAATGGACAAGCCTGGTGACAGGTCAATTTCCATTTGTTGAATTCCAAACTATGATAGCCCATGGGGCATTCATCTCTGGGGTTTTCTCCATGCCGACACGCGACAACCCGCCGTTTCCGGCGGCCCTGCGCCTTTTCTCGGCGGGGGTCATCATCGTCCTGATCGTCGGGGCCGGCCTGTTTTTCGCGCCCGCGCTGGTCAAGCCGCGCTGGCCCTGGGCCGTCACGCCGTTCAATGCCCGCTTCCTCGGCGGCTTCTACACCGCCGAAATGGCAGTGATGGCGGCGCTGCTGGTCTGGAATCGCTGGTCGCCCGGCAGGCTTGTGCTGGTCATGGCCTTCATCTTCACCGTCATCGTGTCGGCGGCTTCGTTCATCAACCTTGGCTATTTCAACTTCGAGCGCAAAGCCCCCTGGCTATGGTTTCTGGTCTATCTTGCGTCGGCCGCTGTATCCGCGCTGTTCCTGTGGCGGGCAAGGGCCCGCCCTTCTGCAAAAGGCGTGATCTTAAACCCCGCATGGCGCGCCTACCTACCGGTGGAGATGGCGATCCTCGGGCTCTACGGCGTCGGCCTGTTGCTGTTTCCCCTGACATTCGGTGGCTTCTGGCCGTGGCCGATCGATGCCTTCCACGCCCAGGTCTACAGCGCCATCTTCCTGGCGGGTGCCGGCGGCACCTATCTCGTCTGGAGAAGTGCGCCGCGTGAGGAATTGCTGGTGCTCGGCCTGGCGCAGTTTCTGGTTGGCCTGCTTGCCGTCCTTGGCCTCGTCATCACCGACGCCGCCGTGCACCGGATCGACTGGACGGCGGCCGGGACATTGTGCTGGCTCGCCCTTTTCGGCTGGATCGGCATCAGCGGTATCCTCAAACTCTGCGCCGCCCCCCGGCATTTTGCCGCGCAATCGGCATAGGTCGCAGAGACGGCTGGATTTTCAGGTGACGTCCGGTGCATCGTGCCGGGCATATTGCCTCTGTCCTTTGTTCTGACGCAATTCCGGACGGAAAACCGCTCACACTTTTCCTGGAATTGCTATAGCCGGAAAAGCCATGACCAGCACGCCACCCCTAGAGAAAATCCAGCCGCAGCTCCGGGCCGTCCGGCCAAGCGATGCCGAGGCGCTTTGCGCTATCTTCAATATGCCGGGCTTCCGCTGGGGCACGCTCAGGATGCCGTTCGAGATGGTGGAGCAGGTGGAGCGGCGCATCGCCAAGTCCGGCCCGGAAACCACCTGGATCGTTGCCGAATTGGACGGCAAGGTTGTCGGCCACGGCAGCCTGGTCGCGCAGGGTTCGCCGCGCCGCTCGCATATCGGCGAGATCAATATCGGCCTTGACGATGGTTTTGTCGGCAGAGGCATCGGCTCTGCCATCCTAGGCGCGCTGCTTGACGTGGCCGACAACTGGCGCGCCCTGAAGCGGGTCGAATTGAGCGTCTATGCCGACAACGAACCGGCCATCCGTCTCTACACAAGCCACGGCTTCGAGGTCGAGGGACGGCATGTGAAGGCCGGTTTTACCGACGGGCAATACCACGACCTCCTGAGCATGGCCCGGCTGCGGTTCTGATGACCACCGTCCCTGCCCTTGCCCCTCCGGTGGACATTTTGGCTGTGCTGTCGCTGCTCTGCCCGGAGGTCGTGCGTGACATCGAGCAGAACTGGAATGCGCCGGTTTCCGATTATGCCCGCCATCTGTGGCGGCCGGTGGCAAGGCCTGCATCGGCCCCGTCGATTGCTGCCCGCTCGATCCTGCGCGACGTCCTGCAGCAGCGCCTCGGTGCGATCATGCAGCCCGAAGCGATCGACAAGGCCCTCGACGAATTCGACCACAGACCGGTTATCCAGTCCGGCCTGCACTGCCTGCTTCTGATGGATCGCATCACCTTCGATGCCCTGCTGCTTGCCTGGCTCGGCGCGGTCGAAAACGGGCTGTCGGCTTTTTTCGGCTTCATGGGAACGACCATGACCATGGAGACAACCGGCCGGGAGGGGCCGGGATGGCTCGATGTCGGCGACGACAAGGTCAATTTGTTTGGCATGGGGCGCCACAAACTGTGCCGCAAAAGCGCCTGCGCGGCCGGTCCCGTTACCCTCAACGGGCGCGCGCTCGAAACGGTGGGCAATGAGACGGATGCCAGAAGCTGGCTGGGCACGCTGCTTGCCAGCCAGGACAAGGTGTTTGCAACCGCCGCCGATGCGCTGACAGAACTCAACGAGGATCTGGTCGCCGATTGGGATCGTTCCGGCATGGCTCGGCCGGTTTTCATCGATGATAGGCTGGCCGCGACTGTCGTGTCGCGGCATCTGGAAGATGAAGGCAGCCTTCTTTCCAGGCTGCTCCTCGAGCCCGCAAGGCGCCGGCGTCTCGACCATGCCTTGCAAGAAGCCGCATCGGGCCCATTTGGCAGGTTCCTGCCCAATGCCACGGCCTATTTCTGGGGCATCCGCGAGCAGCGCGTGCGCAAGCTCGTCCTCGAGAACGGGCGGCTGATCGAGCCTGACAGGCCGCATGGTCTTTCCATCCCGTTCGAGCGGCCGCATCTCCAGCAGGCACTGCTCGACGGCATGCTTTTGCCGGACTTGTTCCTGATGTTCCTCGCCCTTGCCATATTGCCGCGCGTGCGGGTTGTGGGCGGCCTGAGACAGATTGGCTATGTCGCGCTTTTCCACTCGATCCTGCTGGCTGCGCTTGATGAAAACGCGCCAGAAGAGCGCGATCTGGCCGCCGAGCTGCAGGTTCGGGAAAATGCCTGGGGCATGCGGGTCATCGATGAAAAGATCTCGGTCCGCGAGCAGCTTGCCAGCCTGCCGGAAGGAGCGCTCTTCCCGGACCTGCTGCGGCAATACCGGTTGCGGACATTTGCCGAGACGACCGATGACCTGAAACCGGTCCGCGAAAACGCCCGATGGCGCAAGATCGGCCGGGCCTCAGGCCTCTGACCCGGCCGGGCTTTAGCCCGTCATTGCACCACACCGGCCTTGCGGAGCCCCTCGACCATGAGTTCGAAATCGGCAGGGTTCTTGTAAGGCAAGACCTTGCGACGGTGTTCCAGCGAATAGGCGGGATTGACGCGAAGCAGGTCCTGCCATGCCGTATGGGCCTCCTCCAGACGGCCCAGATGGCCGTAGGTGGCGGCCAGAAGCGCGCGCGAGAGGTCGGTGACAGCGTTGCGAGCCAGCCGTTGCAGCAAGAGGTCGACCGCCTCTTCGTACCTTCCCAGTTGAAACGATGCCAAAGCCTGGAAGTGCAGAAGCACATCCGGGAAGTATGGATTCAAGGTCTTTCCCCGGGCGAAACTCTCTAGCGCCTCCGCGGGTCTACCCGAATAATACAGCGCCTCGCCGCGGGCGACGTGCGCTTCGGCGAAGTTCGGATTGAGGGCTATCGCGCGCTCCACCTCGCCGATGGCCTCATCGTGCCGTCGTGTGTAAAGCTTGGCCGATGCCAGCGCCCAGTGCGCCCAGGGATCGTTGTCATCCAGCGTTACCGCTCGCGTTGCTGCCTCTTCCGCTTGCGCCATCGAGTCCGACGCACCCCACCTGTTGAGGTAATCGAGCCCGTACGTGAGGGCTAGGAAAGCGTGGGCAGAGGCAAATTTCGGGTCCAGTTCGATGGCCCGCTGCAAGAGCTCGCGGGCCGCGACGTTCGTGTCCTTCGTCAGCCGGTGCCATAGCTCCCGGCCCCGCAGGAAACAGTCATACGCCTCCGGGTTGCGCTGGTGTTCGGGCGCCAGCCGCAGACGGTCATCCTCGGTCAGATTGAGCGCCAGTGCACCGACGATGTGCTGCGTCACGTCATCCTGCACGGCGAATATGTCGGTCAGATCGCGATCGAACCGCTCCGCCCAAAGATGGCCGCCTGAAATTGCATCGATGAGCTGCGCGGTGATGCGTACCTTGTTCCCCGACTTGCGTACGCTGCCTTCAAGGACATAGCGCACGCCGAGCTTCGTGCCGACATCCTGCACATGGACGTTCTGGCCCTTGAAGATGAACGACGAATTGCGAGCGATGACGAAGAGCTGTGACAGTTTGGAAAGCGCCGTGATGATGTCTTCGGAGATGCCGTCGGCGAAGTAGTCCTGTTCGGCATCACCGCTCATATTGGCGAACGGCAGCACGGCGATCGACAGTTTCGGCGGCGCTGCCGCAGCCGGAGGGCTCGTCGGGGTTTGCGAGGTCGCGGCCACCTTGGCCCCGGCGCCGACTTGCAGCGAATACACTCGGATCGGCTCGGCGATGTTCTTGAGCTGTGTGCTGCCGAGATCGCTGACCGAGAGGTCAAGCCTGGCCTTGACCTGGCGATAGGCATCCTCGGACAGGCAGATGGCGCCGGGCGCCGCAACGCCCTCCAGACGCGAGGCGATGTTGACGCCGTCACCCATCAGGTCGCCATCGCTCTCTTCGACCACGTCGCCCAGATGGATGCCGATCCTGAACTCGATGCGGCGCTCCTGCGGTACGCCGGCATTGCGCTCAACCATACCGTTTTGAATCTCAACGGCGCAGCGCACGGCATCCACCACACTGCGAAACTCAACCAGCGCCCCATCTCCGGTACGCTTGATAACCCGCCCGTGGTGCACTGCAATGATCGGATCGATCAGGTCGCTGCGCAGTGCCCGCAACCTCGCCAAGGTACGATCTTCGTCCGCGCTCGCGAGCCGGCTGTATCCGACCACATCTGCAGCCAGGATTGCGGCCAGCTTACGGTTCTCGCTCATGGGTCGCCTCCTCGTCTCCATCATAGCAGGAAGACGGCGGGACGAGGGAATTTTCGCAAATCACGGCCACGCGGCCGCCCGTATCGGCAGTGCTCCACCGCCGAACCCAGACCGATGCCCATTTGCGCTGCCGCTTGCCGGTTGACGACTATCGGTTCATGCTTGTGAATACCCCGGCCGTGACGAGCGTGGCGAGATCACGCGTCATGGCCCAAGGTCAAAGAGATAGAGCATGATGTCGTCCGAAAACCGCTTCACACTCTTCGGCATCATGCTCTGGTGAGGTGTCCATGAACTGCTCGGGCTGCGGTTTCGAGATCGAGGGCGGTTACGCCTTCTGTCCGAAGTGTGGCCGCCGCCAGCCCGTGCCATGCGCCAGTTGCGGCTACGCCTGCGCACCTGATTTCGAGTTCTGTCCTAAATGTGGGGCAAGCGTCGGTGCGTCCGCAAAAGCTGCCGAACGGCCTGCTCCGACACCAAGCCGCACCATTGCGCAGCCCTCTCGAGCTCCATCGCCGAACATCGAAAGCGAAGAGGGGCCGCATTCCGTCTCCGACGCCGATCGACGAACGGTAACGGTGCTGTTCGCCGATCTCTGCGGCTTCACGACACTCAGCGAGCAGCTCGACCCCGAGGTCATGCAGGCGCTGCAGAACGAACTGTTCAAGGAATTGACGGCGGCCGTGCAAGGCTTTGGTGGTTTCGTCGACAAATTCATCGGCGACGCTCTGCTCGCCTTATTCGGTGCGCCGGTCGCGCATGAGGACGATCCGGAACGTGCGCTTCGAGCCGCTCTCGACATGATCGCCCGGACGGCGCGGCTCGGTGAAAGCACCCGCCACTCCGGCTCGCCGCTGCTGCTCCACATAGGCATAAACACGGGTCCGGTCGTTACTGGCGGATTGGGCATCGGCACCGCCAAATCCTATTCGGTGACCGGCGACACGGTGAATACGGCGCAACGCCTGCAATCGCTGGCTGCACCGGGTGAGGTGCTGGTGGGCGAACTCACGCACAGGCTGACCCGGCATGCCTTCTCGTACGAGTCGCTGGGCGATGTCGTCTTTCGCGGCAAGGCTGGCAGTGTGCTCGTCCACCGACTGGATGCACCGCTTGCGGCGCCGCGTGCAGCGCGCGGGCTCGAGGCGCTCGGCCTCAGTGCGCCCATAATAGGTCGTGATGCGGAGCTCAACAGAATGCTGGCGAGCCTTGACTTGGCGTGCGGCGGCTCGGCCCAGCTTGTCCGCCTCGTCGGCGAAGCCGGTATCGGGAAGTCGCGGTTGGTGAAGGAGTTCGTCGCCCGCGTCGGCGACGAGGATCGTTTTCGCAACATCGCCGTGCGGCAGGCCACGTGCTCACCGCTGGGTGAACAATCATTTGGCGCCCTGGGTGCAGTGGTGCGCAGCGCTGCCGGGATGATGCGAAACGACAATGGGGACGAAATGCGGGGCAAGCTCGCAGCCTTGCTTGCCGATCTCGGCCTGCAGGGCGAGGAGGCGAAGCGGCTGATGCCTTTGCTCTACCATGTGCTTGGCCTCGGCGACCCCGATGCCACCTTGCAGCATGTCGAGCCCGAGCAGCTGCGGCGGCAAATTCTCTACGCGGTCCGCACAATCATGGAACGGCGGCTTGCGTTGTCGCCGCTGTTGATTGTCGTCGAAGACCTGCACTGGGCCGACTCCGTCTCGCTCGAGGCACTGCGTTTCGTGATGGACAGACTGGAACGCACGCGGCTGATGTTGCTGGTCACGCATCGTCCGGCGTCGGACAACGACCAACTCGACTCAAGTCGGGTCAGCCACACAGCGCTCAGGCTTTCGCCGCTCGACAGCGATGACGGACGCCGCCTGGTGGCGGCGCTTTTCGGCGAGAGCTGGGTAAACGCCGCAGGAGGGCTTCTCGACCAGATCCTCGAGCGCGCGGGCGGCAACCCGCTTTTCTTGGAGGAGATCGTTCGCGGCCTTATCGATCGCGGTGTATTGGTGCGCGAGGGCCAGCAATGGCGGACCGTGGCAGGCGAAGTCGCAACCGGCATCCCCGCCACGATCCAGGCAATGTTGCTTGCTCGCGTCGACCGGCTGCCGCAAGAGGTGCGCCGGTTGGCCCAGGAAGCCGCGGTAATCGGCCCGCGCTTCGATGCCACGCTTCTGAAAGCCGTGGCAGCCGACCCCGGCCGACTGGAAGCGGGCTGCGAACTGCTTTGCGATGCGGAAATCATCGAGGAAGTTGCCGGATCAGGCTCGGTCTCGTCGCAAAGCTACCGCTTTACGCAAACATTGCTGCAGGACGTGATCTACCAGAATCTGCTCCTGCAACGCCGGACCGACATCCACCGCCGGGTAGGTGCCGCCCTGGAGCAACTGTGCGGCGACAAGCCGGAACGGTTCGAGGATCTGGCCGTGCTCGGTCATCATTTCGCTCAGAGCGCCGAGCGGGAGAGGGGCGCGCATTACCTGCAGGCGGCGGGAGATCGCGCTCGCATGATATACGCCAATGACGACGCCCTTCGTTTCTACGAGCGAGCACTGACTGCGTTGGGCGCGATCGGGCAAACACCGCTCAAACTGGCAATTGCAGAGCGCATTGCCGATTTGAGCGGCCCGGCAGGCCGCCGCGAGATTGCACACCGCCACTACGAGGCGGTGCTGCAGGCCTATCGCGAGTCAGCCGATCGTGTCGCGGCGGCGCGCGTTTTGCGCAAGATCGGTCGGCTGTTTTGGGACGTGGGCAAGCGGGACGACGCGGAATCGCGCTACGCTGAAGCGGCAGCGCTCCTCGATGGAGCGGATGCCCCGATCGAGCAGGCGCATCTCTGGCAAGAACGTGGCCGACAGGCGTTCCGCAGCGGAGATCACACTCTCGCGGCAAAATGGGCAGACGCGGCGCTGGATTGCGTACGCTCTCTGACAACGGAACATGTCTCCGATGATGCCACCCTCGTGACCGCCGAGGCACTTAATACCAAGGCTGTTGCGCTGGCTCGCCTTGGGCGAAACCATGAAGCCGTGCGTGAGGTTGAGCGCAGCATTGAATTGGCCGAAGCCGCCGGTCTGCTGGGCGCGGCCTGCCGCGGCTACACCAATCTCGGGGTGCTCTACACGACCATCGATCCGGCGAAGGCGATGGAGGTCTGTCGGCGCGGTCTTGAAGTGGCGCGCCGTATTGGCGATTTGGGTTTCCAGGCGCGCCTCCTCGCCAATCTGGCGGTAGCTTGTTGTACTTTCACGGATCGCTGTCCAACGGAGGGCGTGCCTGCTGCCGAGAAGGCCATCGAGATTGACCGGGCGCTCGACCAGCGCGAGCACCTGCCAGTGCCGTTGATCGTGCTTGGGCAGATCCACCAGTGCAACGGCCATCCGGAACTGGCGATCGGCTTGTTCCACGAAGCACTGGAGGTAGCCCGCGAAACGGGCGAGCCCCAACTGCTGTTTCCGTGCTATGATGGACTCGCAACGCTTAATCTCGACCTCGACAATCTGGCCGAGGCCGAACGCTACTTTTCCCTGGCGCAGGGTATATGCGCCCAGCACGGGCTCGACCCGGAAGCGCTTGTGGTGCTGCCTTTTCTCGACTAGCCGGGATAGGGGGTTGGACATGTCCGCGCCTAGTGGATTGATACCGCTTCAACCGGGCGACCGGGCGCCGAACCTGATACTCGACGCCATTACCCAGGAAGGCAAGATTGCGCTTGACGACTTTCGCGGGCAAAAACCGGTGCTGGTCGGCCTGTTTCGAGGTCTGCATTGTGCGTTTTGCCGGCGCCACATCGCCGCTCAGGCGCGTCTCGATCCGGAGCTGCGCGAAAAGGGCGTGGAGAGCCTGACGGTGGTCAACACGCCGATCGAACGGGCGCGGCTCTATTTCCGCTACCATCCAATGCCGAACCTGCTTGCGGCGTCGGACCCGGAACGCGCTTCACATCGTGCTTTTGGACTGCCCAATCTCGAATTCACCGAGAACGAGACGAACTGGCCGTACAAGGTCGCGATGGCAGCGGCACAGGACATGCGGGTCGACATACCTGGCGAATTGCCCGGTCCCATGGATCCGATGACAGCCGCCGCAATCCTCGACAAGAAGGACCACTACGAACTGACCGAAGCCGACGAGCAGATGATGGCCACGGGACACGGACAACTGGTTGGTCAGTTCCTGCTGGACCGGCAGGGGATCGTCCGCTGGAGCTTCACGGAGGTCCCGGAGGGTGGGCGATACATGTTTGGCGCCCCAAACCCGAAGGAGCTGATGTCAGCCGTGTCGCAAGTCGCCCAATAATGAACTGACAAGTTCACCGTTTATCCGAGCACGGCCTCGACAGTGGCGACAAAGTCATCGAGCGAGCGGTCGCCGCGAATCTCGATGCGCGGAAGGTCGATGAGATCGCTATGGAGGTCCGCCGGCCCGTGCCTGCGGCCGAAGCCTACTCGATAGCCGCACTCCCTAGCCAGCCGGCCAAGCCGTCGGTCGGTGACGGAGAAGGGGGCCGCGAACGCCCTGGTTGGCCGGCCGGTCCAGCGTTCGATGAACAGACGAGAGCGCAGGAGCTCGGCGGCCAGGTCAGCGCTCGACAGACCATCTATGGCGCGATGCGTCGCCATGTGGCTGCCGAAGAAGGCGCCTTCGGCAGCGAGGCGTCGCACCGTCCCGGCGCCCATAAGCGGCGTCGGCGGACCGATGTCGGTGTCCCACTTTGCACTTTCGCCCACCAGGTCCGTCACCAGGAACACTTCCGCGTTCAGGTCGTTGGCGCGCAAGATCGGCCAGGCATGGTCGGCGAAGTTCTGGAAGCCGTCATCGAAAGTGATGAGCACCGGGCGGCCGACGAAAGGCTGACGGTTGGCGATGGATGCTTCCAGCTGCTCGGAGCCAATGGCGTGAAAGCCATTGGCGCGCAGCCATCCCATCTGGCTGGCGAATGCGGCGGGCGTGAGCCGAAAGCGAGCGAGCGCGGCCGGACCTTCATCGGCAACGCCGTGATACATGAGGACAGGGATATGCCGGCGCTGCTCGTTACGTGCGACGTCGCGGCGCAAGGCTCGCGCCCCACCCCAGACGATATTTCGCGCGACGCCGATTTCGATGGGCGCGCGGATCGGCACATGATCGATCACCGGGTCCGTCGCCACATCGCCCGGCGATAGGCGGCGGAAGCGGTCTATGCGGTAGAGCTCGGTCTGGATCGATTGCTCGAGCACCAGGCCTTCGGTCGCTGCCAGCGTCTCGGAGATCGCCTGGGCACCGAATGTGTTCCAGTCGAAGCCCGTCTTTTCGACATTGTCACGCAGCACGAATGCGTGTGCGCTGATGAAACTACCGCCAGGCGCCAACGCCTCGGCAAATTTCTTGGCGATGCGCCGCAACTCGGCGAGATCGTCCAGATAGTAGAGCACCTCCGAACAGAAGATCAGATCCATCTCACCCGGCAGCGTGTCGGCAGCGAAATCGAGTACGCCGAACTCGACATTCGCCTGATTGTTGCATCGGGCGCGGGCTCGCTCGATGGCTATGGCGGAGATGTCGGTTGCGGTCAGATGGCCCACGCGCGGCGCCAGCTGCCGCGTGAAATGGCCCTCCGCACAGGCCAGCTCAAGCGCCCGCCCGATGGGACCGGCAGGCAGGATCTCGATCTGCCGCTCATATTTTTCCTGCTCATAGAGCGAGCTGTAGTTCCAGGGATCCTCGGTCGCGAAATAGCTGTTCCAGAACGCCGTGCGATCCTTGTCGTGCTTGTCCGCGACCCGTGCGCGGCGCGGCGTAACAGGCTCTGACGGTTCAGCGCTCGACCGAACCAGGTCATGCGCCTGTGCGGCCAATTGCGCGAGTTTGCCGAAGTGGCTGTCCTGATCGGGCTCGCTTCCCGCCATGGCAAACGATACCTCGGCTGCAGGCGTGTTTGACGTGGTCGCGCCGGCGCCCTTTTGCGGTGCAGGCGATCCTCCCGCAAGCCGCTCAGCAGGCACTACATCCAGGATCAATTCAATCCAATGATCGCTCGTCACCGTCCCGAGTGCACCGAACTGCACGACAGCCTCGATCCGGCCATCCAGCATCAGATGGGCATAGATCTGATCGATGCCTTCCGGCAGTTCGGTCGCGGTCGGATTGCGAGCGTCGACGCGAACTCCGAGCGTTCGCGCCAGCCTGCGCGGCGCGGCAAGATCGTCGGCTTCGAGAAGCATTTGCTCAAGCTGGTACTGGACGCGGCGAGCTGCTGCGGGATTGTCCCAGATCTTGCCGAGTTCGATGATCAACGCGGTGGTTGCGCTGCCGAACCTCGCCCATCCGGCAGCCAATTGTGCCGGCACCGACAGGCTTCCTGCCATGAGGCCATCGAAGATTACCTTGGCAATCTCATGCGCCCACTTGCGTCCCGCCGGGAGCGCGCGCAGGGGCTGCGGGTCGACCAAGCGCGAGCCTGAGCCGCATTCGGACGCGGCGTTCCGCAACGCCAGCCAAGCAAGCGCTTCGGATGCGCTGCCGCCGTTCGCCGAACTGGAAACCAAGGGATTATGCGCCACGCCGTACTACCCGCGCCTGGTTCTGAGGGAGAACAAGTGTCCCGCAACGCGCTTACATCGCCGGTCTGGAAAAAGCAAAAGGCGCCCCGAAAGGCGCCTCTTCATCGCTTGATTCCCCTAGAGGAAACTGGAGCGGGTGAAGCGATTCGAACGCTCGACCCCAACCTTGGCAAGGTTGTGCTCTACCCCTGAGCTACACCCGCTCACACGGCCCTTTGGCCGCAAGCCGGGCCTATATGGCTGAAGAGCGCGGCGATTGCAACAGGGAAATGACGGGCTTTTTGGTCGCGCCAAATCGCTTGGCGGAACCTTGTCGGCCACGCGGGTGGTTCATCGACTTCCCGCATGACGGTCTTGTCTCGGCGGCATCATTGGCCGTAAACGGCTTTGCCGCGCGCCGATACAGGGGAAGACCACCAATGCCGAAGACCGAAGCCGAGCTTTTCGCCTTTCTTGCCGATCTCGGCATATCAGTGTCGACCGTGCGCCATCCGCCGCTCTATACGGTGGCCGATTCGCAGTCGCTGCGCGGCGAGATACCGGGCGGGCACACGAAAAATCTGTTTCTCAAGGACAAGAAGGACAATTTCTTCCTGGTCAGCGTCGGCGAGGAGGCGGTCGTCGACCTGAAGCAGATCCACACGATGATCGGCGCCGCCGGCCGGGTGTCGTTCGGCAAGCCGGAGATGCTGATGGAGCTGCTCGGTGTCATTCCGGGCGCGGTCACCGTGTTCGGGCTGATCAACGACACCGAAAGACGGGTCAAAGTGGTGCTCGACCAGGATTTGATAGCACATGCGACAGTCAACGCGCATCCGCTGACCAATGAGGCGACGACGTCGATCGCGTCCGCCGACCTCATCAGATTCGTCGAGGCAACCGGACATGATGCTGCTATCTTGAAAGTCTCGGCTTGATCGCCACATGGATGGCGAAAACTGACCTCTAGTTAAGGACGTCGCGCTGCTCCGCTGGGCGCGATCGGAAGGGCGACGACATGAGCGACAACAACAATCCGTTTGGCGGCCAATTCGGCGGCAATTCTGGCCAGTACACCACGTCCGTGCAATATGGCGGCGCCGAGCCGGCCAAGTCGGCACTTGGCCCGACACCCGGCGCAGCACCTGCCGCTGGCGAGCTGATCAAGGACACCACGACCGCCACTTTCGCCGCCGACGTCATCCAGGAATCGCGCAAACAGCCGGTACTGGTCGATTTCTGGGCGCCGTGGTGCGGGCCCTGCAAGCAGCTCACGCCGCTTCTGGAAAAGGCGGTCAAGGCCGCCGGCGGCAAGGTCAAGCTGGTCAAAATGAACATTGACGATCATCCCTCGATCGCCGGCCAGCTCGGCATCCAATCGATCCCGGCGGTCATCGCCTTCAAGGACGGCCAGCCTGTCGACGGCTTCATGGGCGCCATCCCCGAGAGCCAGATCGCCGAGTTCATCACCAAGGTCGGCGGCAAGGGCAATGGTGCGCCGCCGGTGGCCGAAGCACTGGCCGCGGCGGCGGAAGCGCATGCGGCGGGCGATGCGCAGACCGCAGCCGACATTTACGACGCCATCCTGGCGCAAGCGCCGGAGACGATCGAGGCGATTGCCGGGCTGGGCGAGCTTCTGTTCGAGGCCGGCGACAGCGACGGCGCCGAGGCGCTGCTGGCAACGGCGCCGGAGGCCAAGAAAAATGCGCCGGCACTTGCCGCGCTGCGTGCCAAGATGACGCTGGCTGCGGAAGCGGCAGCACTTGGCAATCCAGCTGAATTCGAGCAGCGACTGGCCGCCAATCCCGGCGACCACCAGGCGCGTTTCGACCTCGCCATGATCCAGAACGCCAAGGGCGAGCGCCATGCGGCGGCCGACAATCTTCTGGCGATTATAAAAGCCGACCGGACGTGGAACGAGGACGGCGCCAGGGCGCAGCTGCTGAAACTGTTCGAGGCCTGGGGCATGACCGACGAGGCGACGCTGGCGGCACGGCGCAAATTGTCGTCGCTGCTGTTTTCCTGAGCCGTTTGCCGGCCAAATTGCCGGGGCGTGGCTGTCGGGCCTTGCGGTCGGCGGCCGCCGCGCCAGATTAGGCCGATAACATCGCGCCCGAAGCGGGTCGGAGGAGTGAAGGTGCAGGTCGGAAACGCATTTTACCGGGTCGGCAAGGATCTGCCGGCAACCATTCCGGTGTTTCCGCTTGCCGGCGCGCTGCTGCTGCCGGGCGGGCGCATGCCGCTCAACATCTTCGAGCCGCGCTACCTGCAGATGGTGGATGAGGCGATCGCCGGCGCGCGGCTGATCGGCATCGTCCAGCCCAGCCTCAATGGCGCGTTGCGCGCCGACGGGGAGCCGGAACTGTGCAATGTCGGCTGCGCCGGGCGCATCATCTCGATGGCCGAGAGCGGCGACGGCCGCTATCTGGTTTCGCTGCAGGGCGTCTGCCGTTTCCGCATCACCAGCGAATTGCCGGTGAAGACGCCTTTCCGGAAATGCAAGCTGGCGCCGTTCCTCACCGATCTTGCCGAAGACCAGGCGGCAAGCGAGGTCGACCGGCCGGCGCTGTTGAAAGCGTTTCGCGCTTATCTGCAGGCCAACGATCTCGAAGCCGATTGGGAAAGCGTCAGCCGCGCCGAGAACACCATGCTGGTCAATGCGCTGTCGATGATGGCGCCCTACGGACCGGCCGAGAAACAGGCGCTGCTGGAGGCGCCCGACCTGAAAGCCCGCGCGGAGACGCTGATCGCGATCACCGAAATGGCGCTGGCGCGCGAGAATGAGGACTTTGGCTCCAGCCTGCAATAAGGGCTGAGCCGATGGCTGAAGGGGGATCCAATGGCTGCGGATGGGCGTGACGGCAAGTCGGTCAATGTCGATCCAAAATTGCTGGAGCTGCTGGCCTGCCCGCTGACCAAGGGGCCGCTGGCCTGGGACCCGGTGCGCGGCGAGTTGATCTCGCGGCTTGCCAAGCTCGCTTATCCCGTGCGCGACGGCATCCCGATCATGCTGCCCTCGGAGGCGCGGACTATTTCGGCGGAAGACGTGCTGTCGCCGCCGCGATTGGGTGGGCCGGGCTGAAGGGCCAGGGGTGGTTCAAACGGACCTCAGCCTAAGAAGCCATTCTGTTGGCGATCCTTCGCGCCCCCCTCTGCCCTTGCCGGCATTAATGTCATGGGCTCCCGACCGCCCTGCACTTGCCTACTGAAAATTCCGCCCCTTGGGCATGACCCTTTCAGCTTTGTCCGAGAGGGTGGCAATGTCGGGCCGGGCAGCCGGCGTCATCTCTTCCAGCAGCACCGTCAGCCACGGCGTCAAATCCTCGATCTTCTCGGCGACGATGTGGATGACGTCGGATTCCGACTGCAGCTTGCCGGTGACCTTGACGAAGCGCGCGCCCATGACGATGGGCCGGAAACGGGTAAAGGTCCGCTCCCAGAAAATGACGTTGGCGACGGCCTTGTCGTCTTCCAGCGTCAGGAAGATCGCATTGCCCTTGCCGGGCCGCTGCCGCACCAGCACCAGGCCGGCGACCGAGACCCGCCTGCCGTCGCGCACCGAGCCGAGATTGGCATTGGGAATGACGCCGGCGCGGTCGAGCCGCTCGCGCAGGAAGGCGACCGGATGCGCCTTCAGCGACAGGCCGAGCGCGCGGTAGTCGTGGATGACGTGCTCGCCGAGCGGCATTGTCGGCAGTTTTGTCTCGGGCTCGAGTTCGCGCAGCCGGATCGCCGGCTGGTCGAACAGCGGCAGCCGTTCGGCGGCGCTCTTGCCATCCAGCGCGCGCACCGCCCACAAGGCTTCACGACGGTCGAGGCCGAGCGAGCGGAAGGCGTCAGCCTGCGCCAGTCTTTCGATTTCGCCGACATCGAGGCCCGAGCGCAGCCACACATCCCTGACGCTTGTATAGCCGGCGCCGCGCCGCGCGGTGAAAGCTTCCATACGCTTCTCGGCCAAGCCCTTGATCTGACGGAAGCCAAGCCGGACGGCGTACCGGGTCTTGATGACACCGCGCATTTCGGCATGGCGCCCCAGGATGCGGCCCGGATCGAATTGGGCTTTCTCCAGGGTGCAGTCCCAGTCGGAAAAATTGACGTCGACGTCGCGGATATCGACGCCATGGTCGCGCGCGTCGCGCACCAGCTGGGCCGGCTGGTAAAACCCCATCGGCTGCGAATTCAGGATCGCGGCGCAGAACACGTCGGGATAAAAGGTCTTGAACCAGCAGGAGGCATAGACGAGCAAAGCGAAGGAGGCGGCGTGGCTTTCGGGAAAGCCGTATTCGCCGAAGCCTTCGATCTGCTTGAAGCAGCGCTCGGCGAAGTCTTTGGTGTATCCCTTGCCGACCATGCCGTCGATCATGCGCTGGCGGTAATTGCCGATGGTGCCGGTGCGCTTGAAGGTGGCCATGGCGCGGCGTAGTTCGTCGGCTTCGCCGGGTTTGAAACCACCGGCGACGATTGCAATATTCATCGCCTGTTCCTGAAACAGCGGCACGCCGAGTGTCTTCTTGAGAATAGCCTCCAGCTCTGGCTTTTGATATTCAGCCGCTTCCTTGCCCTGCCGACGGCGCAGATAGGGGTGCACCATGTCGCCCTGGATCGGGCCGGGCCGCACGATCGCCACCTCGATGACCAGGTCGTAGAATTCGCGCGGGCGTAGACGCGGCAGCATCGACATCTGCGCGCGCGATTCGATCTGGAAGACGCCGAGCGTGTCGGCGCGGCAGATCATGTCGTACACGTCGTTCTCTTCCGGCGGCAGGGTGGCCAGCACATAGGGTCGGCCGTAATCATCCCGGGCCTTCGGATAATGGTCGGTGAGCAAGGTGAAGGCGCGCTTCAGGCAGGTCAGCATGCCAAGCGCCAGAATATCCACCTTCAGGATCTTCACCGCGTCGAGATCGTCCTTATCCCACTCGACCATCTTGCGCGCCTCCATCGCCGTCTTGACGATGGGGACGATCTCGTCGAGCCGGTCGCGGGTAATGACGAAGCCGCCGACATGCTGCGACAGATGCCGGGGAAAGCCCATGATCTCGTTGGCGTGGGCGATCACGTGACGGGTCGAGGTCTCGTTGCGGTCGAGGCCGCCGGCATGCGCCTCCTTCTCGCCGAGCTCCGAGGTCGACCAGCCCCAGATCGAACTGGAGAGCGCAATGCGGACATCGTCCGATAGGCCCATGGCCTTGGCCACCTCGCGCAGCGCCGAGCGGCCGCGATAGCTGATGACGGCGGCAGCCAGCGCGGTGCGCTTGGCGCTGTATTTGGAGTAGATGTACTGGATCACCTCCTCACGCCGCTCATGCTCGAAATCGACGTCGATGTCGGGCGGCTCGTTGCGCTCCTCGGAAATGAAGCGCTCGAACAACGTGTCGATGCGCTCGGGGCCGACCTCGGTGATGCCGATGCAGTAGCAGACGATCGAGTTGGCGGCCGAGCCTCTGCCCTGGCACAGAATGCCCTCATTGCGGGCGAACTGGACGATGTCGTAAACGGTCAGGAAATAGCGCGCATAATTCAGACGCTCGATCAGAGCGAGCTCCTCACTGATGCGCTGCAAGACGGAAGCGGGGACGCCCGCCGGATAGCGCGTGGCGGCCCCCTCCCTGGCCAGACGCTCTAGCTCGGCCTGCGGCCCAAGCCCTGATTGCGTCGGCTCGTCGGGATAATTGTACTGGAGGTCGCTGAGCGAGAAGGTCAGTTCGCCGGCAAAGCGCAGCGTCTCGGCCAGCGCCGGTGGATGGCGGCGGAAGAGACGGGCCATTTCCAGCGGCGGCTTCAGATGGCGCTCGGCGTTGGCCGTCAGCTCCAGCCCGACCTCGGCGACCGGCAAATTGAGGCGGATGGCGGTGAGCACATCTTGCAGCGAGCGGCGCTCGGCGCTGTGATAAAGCACGTCGTTGGTCGCCATCAGCGGCACGCCGGCGATGTCCGCCATGCCCGCCGCCTGCTCGATGCGGAAACGGTCATTGCCGCGATAATCCGGCGCCATGCCTAGCCGCAAATTAGCGCCGAAACGGTCTTTCAGTTGACGGACCAATGCCAGGGGATCGTCGGCATTCGCCGAGAGATCCGGCAGCACCGCCAGCGACAGCAGGTCGCCCCATTCGAGCAGGTCGCTGCGCTGGAGAAGGGTCGCGCCCTTCTCGTTTTCATCGCGCAAATTGGCTTGCGTCAGCATGCGGCAGAGATGGCCCCAGCCCTTGCGGTTCTGCGGATAGGCGAGAATGTCCGGCGTGCCGTCGCCGAACACCAGGCGGCAACCGGGGTGATAGGCGAGCTTCTCGACCTTGGCCTGCTGCCAGGCGCGCACGACGCCGGCCACCGTGTTGCGGTCTGCCAGTCCGATCGAGGAAAAGCCGAGGAATTTGGCCGCCACCACCAGCTCCTCCGGCTTGGAGGCGCCGCGCAGGAAGGAGAAGTTCGACTGGATGCCGAATTCCGCATAGGGGATGACGGTCAGCGCGTTCATGCGAAGACCCCATGCATGAACCAGCGCGGCGGCACCTGCGGGTTGCCATAGAGGCCTTGCCGGTAGAGCCAGTAGCGGCGGCCGTCGGCATCCTCGATCCGGAAATAGTCACGCGTCGATGTGAGCGGATCGCTTGACGTTTCACGCCACCATTCCGGCGCGATGCGTTCCGGCCCCTCGGCGCGCGCGACCCGGTAGAGCGCGCGGCGCCAGCGGAAATTCATCGGCGGACCCTCAGGCATTTCGGTGGCCGGCACCTCGATCGGCTCGGGCGAACGGAACAGCCGGATCGGCCGTTCCGGCGGGAAGATGGTTGCGCGCGGCGCGTCTTTCGAGCCCGGCTTCCTGAGCGGTGTTTTGCGTTGTGGCGCTTCCGAGAACGGGATGGTGGCGATGGCGCGCTCCGGCAGATGGCTCTCGAGGGCGACCGGTTTCAGCACCGCACTGTCGCCGAGCCTGGCGCGGATGCGGTCGGCAAAGAGTGCCATGTCGGCGCCGTCATCCTCGGTCTCGCCGGTCAAATCGGCCTGCTGCATGTCGAAGCCGGCGGCCGCCAGCACCGAAAGCCGCACCAGGTCGAAGCCGTAGCCGGCATCGATGTCCTGTTCGAGCGCGGCCAGCCGCTCATGGAACAGGCGCTGGATAAGCTTGGGTTCGCGCAACGGTCGCGAGGTACCGACAGCGATGCGGCTGACGGCGCCGTCGACGCGAAACAAAAGCAGCGCCAGCATCCTTGCGCCCTCGCCGCGGCGTTCGAGATCGGCCTTCAGCGTCACCGCCAGCAAGAGCACCAGCCGTTCGATCTCGGCGGTCAGCACGACCGGCTCGGCCAGGTGGCGTTCGACCGAAAGCGGGGCCACGGGCAGGCGCGGCGATACCGCCTCGTCGAGACGGCCGAGCGCCTGGTCGAGCCGCAACAGCAAGGTCGCGCCGAAGCGACGGGCGAGCGGCGCGCGCGGCGCTGCCATGATCGCGCCGGCGGTCCGCAGGCCGACGCTTTCCAAGCTGGCGCGGATATCGGCTTCGATGCGCAGTGCCGCCAGCGGCAAGGGGGCGAGCAGCGCTTCCTCCTCGCCGGAGACAACGATGCGGTTGCCGCAGAAGCGCGCCGCCGCCCAGGCTGCACCCGGCGTCGCGGCCAACCCGGCGCGGACATCGAAACCCTGCTGGAAAAACCGCGCAAGGATGTCGTCCAGCATGGCGCGCTCGCCGCCGAACAGATGCGTGCAGCCGGTGACGTCGAGATAAAGGCCATCAGTACCGTCGAGCGCCACCAGCGGCGTATAGCGATCGCACCAGTCGGCGAGGCCTTCGAGCAGCCGGCGATCGGCGTCCGGATCGGCCTCGACGATGTCGATCGAGGGATGCATGGCGCGCGCATCGGCAATGCCCATGCCAGGCTTCAGATGCAGCGCCTCAGCCCGCTCGTCGAGGGCCGATATGCGCTGGGCGTTGCGGTCGCGATGGCTGATCACGAGCGGTGGGTGAGATGGCGGCAGATGATCCGAAGGCCGGGAACGCCACGACCGTCCCAGGCGCTGGCGCAGGATCCGTTCTGCCGCCAGATGCGGGAACCACAGCGACAGAATTCTCTGCCCGTTTTTCGCGGGGCTTTCTTTCTTCGAATGCGTGTTCATCGGGATTCCACTCCAGTGTGAATTGTCCAGGCAGAGCGGTGCGGCTCTTGCCGATGCTGACGGTGAAGGCAGGCCGGCCGATCGAGCCGGCGAGCGACCCGGCGATCGTCCGGCGGCTCGCCGCTGGTGCAGCCGACACGATGAGGCGCACCGGGGCGGCGGTCGGCTCGGCTTCGCCGGCCTGGCGCAGCAGGAACACCGGCCGGCCGGCGTTTTGGGCGCGCGCGTGCAGCCGGCGCGTCGCGGTGAGGTCGAGCCGCTGCGGGCTGCCACGGATTTCGAGGATGATTGCGGCGAGCGCCGTCATCTTCGCGGCCTCCTCGGCTACCCACAGCGCATCGGTGAGTTTCGGCGCCTCGGAAAACAGCAATTGCTCCGGTGCGATACCGAAAATGCCCTGCAATCCCCTGGCATAGGGAAAGCCGGCCTCGCGAAAAATCTCCGATGTGCCGATCCACAGCACGGGCAAGGGCTGGCCCTTGAGGATCAGGCTGACAAGCGACAGCACAAAGCCGGCGACGGCCCCGGCATTGCGGGTCTCAAGGCCATGGATTTCGCTCAAGGCGGCTTTCGGAAGGCCGCCGCTGATGGCCGCATCGAGGCGCTCGACGCCGGTGGCCAGGAAAGCATCCGGCGAAGCCACGGCAAGCCCGCGCCGGATGATGGTGACATCGGCATCGGGTTCAGGCGCGGCGTCGAGACCGCCGCCAGGACCCGCGCGCAGCCCCTCGCCAGCCGGCGCGGCCAGGCGCTCGGGCAGCGTTCCCTCGATCTTCGCGATCTGGCGGCGCAGGGCAAAAACAGTCTCCCGCGCCACGGCTGATGTCGCCATGACGGTCAATTTCTCTCACAACTGTTCCTGTTATGTTCCTATAGATTCCAGAGGGTGCCGGAAGAGTCAAGCGGAGTCAGAAGGAATTTATTCCTTGATCAAAGGTGACGAGGCCAACCTTGGACTTTGGTCGCAGCCATTCGGCGCAAAGAAACAGTCATTGGCCAGGTACCCGGTCCATTTGCCGAGTCCGGAGGGAAAGCCTATATGCCGGATCAAAGGACAAAGCATGGCCCGCATCTACAAGACCCGCACCTGGCACGATGAACTCTCGCCTTCGATCGAGGAGATCGAGTTTCTGGCGCTGGAGGCGTACGCACATCTGCCCGACGATTTTCGCAAGCTGACCGGCGAGATCGTCATCATGATCGCCGAATTCCCGACCGACGAGATCATGGACGATCTGTCGCTGGAGACACCGTTTGATCTGCTTGGCCTGTTCGAGGGCCGCGGCATCGCCGAGCGCTGGAACCCGCAGACCGGCGAAGGCCCGAACCGCATCACCCTCTACCGCCGCGCCATCCTCGACTATTGGGCCGAAAACGAAGAGACGCTGGGCGACATCGTCACCCACGTGCTGATCCACGAGATCGGCCACCATTTCGGCCTGTCGGACGACGATATGGAAAAGCTTGAAGAGGCGGCGGAGTAAGGCTGTGCGATATTCAGGTGGCGAGCCTGCTTGTGAAATTATACAAGTTTTGATATAAAGTCTGTATGCCGACCAAGCGACTGGAGTTTCTTGGAGATTCTCTTGCCAAGCTCCGGGCTTTTCCAGAGGCGGTGCGCAAGGAAACGGGCGTTCAACTGCACAAGGTTCAACTCGGATTTGAGCCAAGCGATTGGAAGCCGATGACGACGATA
This sequence comes from Mesorhizobium sp. M0016, assembly GCF_040324035.1. Classification (NCBI taxonomy): domain Bacteria; kingdom Pseudomonadati; phylum Pseudomonadota; class Alphaproteobacteria; order Hyphomicrobiales; family Phyllobacteriaceae; genus Mesorhizobium; species Mesorhizobium sp. M0016. Next base: position 94,523 of record NZ_JAMYVM010000023.1, read on the forward strand.
GGCCTAGGCGTACGGGAAATCCGTGTCCGAGACGATGCTGGCGCGTTCCGGGTGCTTTACGTCGCCAGCATAGGTGACGCCGTCTTTGTCTTGCACGCCTTCCAGAAGAAGACGCAACAGACGGCGAAACGAGACTTGGCTCTTGCCGCATCGCGGTTCAGGCAAATTCAGTGAGACATGCTCATGGAACGTCAAAGCTTTGAAAATGTCTGGGATGCGCTGGAAGACACCCCGGCTCAGTCCGCCAACATGACTATGCGCTCCAATTTGCTGATCGCGATCGAACAGCGGGTGCGGAGTTGGGACGTTACCCAAGCCGAAGCAGCCAACCGGCTCGGGATTACCCAGCCACGCCTTAGCGATCTTCTGCGGGGCAGGATCGCGAATTTTAGTCTGGACACCTTGATCAATCTGGCCACACAGGCCGGACTTACAGTGCGTCTTGATATTGCCGAGGCAGCCTAGCGCTGTCTTAGACAGGCTGGCAAAGCTCGCCTACCAATCACTCAGCTTCGTATCCGGCCCGTATTCCTGGCCGTCGATATCCTTCACCACCGCCTGGCCGCAGCGCATCGATTTGGTCTTCTTGTCATAGGCGTAGGTCGGTGAGCCGTACAGGTGCCAGCCCTTGTTCAGCGCCGCGGTGACCTTGTGGCAGAAGGTTGAATCGTCGGGGGCGGACAGAAAGCGGTAAAGTCTCATGGGTCAGATCCTGTCGTGAGTTCGTCTTTTCGGGGCGGATCATGCGCCGATGGCGGCGGCCTTCGCCAGCAGTTTTTCGGCTTGCACCAGGTGCAGCCGTTCGACCATCCTGCCATCCAGCGCAATCACGCCCTTGCCGGCATTTTCGGGCAAGGCGAAAGCCTCTTTCACCGCGTGCGCCTCGGCCAAGGCTTCGGGCGCGGGCGCAAAGGCGCGGTTGGCGGTTTCGATCTGGGCGGGGTGGATCAGCGTCTTGCCGTCGAACCCCATGGCGGCGGCTTCCGTGCATTCGCGCGCAAACGCGTCGAGGTCGCGAAAATCGTTGGAGACGCCGTCGAGTATGTCGATGCCGCCGGCCCGCGCCGCCAGCACCATCTGCATCAGCCAAGGCACGAGGTAGCGCCGATCAGGCGTCGCCAGAATGCCGGTTTCCTTGACCAGATCGTTCGTTCCGGCAACGAAACAATTTAGCCGCGAAGCGCGATCGCGGCCGAGTTCGGCAATGGCGCCGATATTGAGCATGGCCTTGGGCGTCTCGATCATCGCCCAGAGCTTGACGCTGTCGGGGGCAAAATTGTCGTCGAGCACGTCGCCGACTTCGAGGATATCGCGCGGCGTGGCGACCTTGGACAACAGGATGCCGTCGGGCTCGAATTTCGCCGCGGTCAGCAGGTCATCGTTGCCCCATTCGCTGGACAGCGCGTTGACGCGCACGATCATCTCGCAGCGGCGTTTCGGTCGGCTGGCGAAAATGCCGGCCAGTTTGTCCCGCGCGGCGATCTTGTCTGAGGGCGCGACGGCGTCTTCGAGGTCGATGATCACGGCATCGCAGGCCAGCGTCGCGATCCTGGCCAGCGCCTTGTCGTTGGAGGCGGGGACGTAAAGCACCGAGCGGCGCGGGCGGTAAGGTTCGCTTGTCATGGCCGATCTATGCCGCGTGGGGGCGGGTGAGGCAAGCGTCCGACCGGTACCTGATGACGAGCCAACTGCGAAAGCTTGCGCTGCCCCGCCCGTCCCGCAGCAGTTGCGGAAGGGGGGCCTTTCCTCTCCCCCGTCGATCGGGGGAGAGGTGTCGGGGGCGGCGGGGCCGCGGGGGGGGGGGGCCCGGCGCGCGGGGGGCCGGCGGGGGGGGTGGGGGGGGGCGGGCCGCGGGGGGGGCGCCACCCCGTCGCGCGGG
>NZ_JAMYVM010000024.1:0-95391 GCF_040324035.1 Mesorhizobium sp. M0016
CCCGGGGGGTTGTCGCCCTTGTGGGGGGCGGTGCGGGGCGTTGGGCGGGGGCTCACCCGCCCCCGCTCTTGGGGGGGGGGGCGTTCCTGGCCCCCCCCGGCGCCTGGGGTTTGGGGGGGGGGGGGCGGTGCAGCCTCGCCGACCCCACCCCGTCTCGCAGTCTCCGCTTCGCTTCGACTACTCGCCGACCCTCCCCTCGAGGGGGAGGGTAAGGCGCCGCGCTCTAAATCGCCGCCGTAACGATAATCTCGACGGTGTATTCCGGCCCTGCAAGCTTGGCCTCACCCGTGGCGCGGGCGGGCGTGTTGCCTTGCGGGACCCACTTGTCCCATTCCTTGTTCATCTCGGCGAAGGTGCCCATATCGGCCAGCCAGATGATCGCCTGCAGGATCTTGGTCTTGTCGGTGCCGGCCTTGGCCAGCAGTTCGTCGATAGATGCGAGGATCGACCTCGTCTGTTCGCCAACGCTGGCGCCGGGCGTTCCGACCTGGCCGGCGAGATAGACGGTGTTGCCGTGGATGACGATCTGGCTCATGCGCGGGCCAACATCGATGCGACGAATGCTCATGGGATGGTTCCTTCGTTTGTCGGTGCGCCTGTTTAGAGTCGCTGCCGGCTTCGGGCAAGGCCAACAGCGCGAAACCTCTTGAGCCTGGGTTGGATCTTAGACCGCAAATGTCTATCTGCGCCGAGGTATTTCTTTCCGGCGCGGATTGCCGACCTCGTGTGAGAGTGGCAAGACTTCGCGCCAAACCAGGTTGAGAGGATGAGAGCCATGGAATATCGAGAAATCAGCGAGGACTATTCGGTCTCGGGCCAGATCCAGCCCGAAGATGCCGCCGCCATCAAGGAAGCAGGTTTCAAGAGCGTGATCTGCAACCGGCCGGATGACGAGCAGCCCGACCAGCCTTCGGCCGACAGCGTCAAGGCGGCGGTCGAAGCCGCGGGGCTGGCCTTCCGCTACATCCCGGTAATCAGCGGCCAGATCACAGCCGAGAATGTCGAAGATCAGGCCGAAGCGCTCGACGCGCTCGAAGGCCCGGTATTTGCTTATTGCCGCTCCGGCGCGCGCTGCACCAATCTCTACGGGCTGATTCAGCAGTCCAAGGGGTGAGCATCCTGAGGCGCTGGCGATCCCTCACACCCCCCTCTGTCCTGCCGGACATCTCCCCCGGGGGGAGATCGGATGTCGCCTTCGCTCTTCGCCAATCGCCGACGTTGCAGGATGAGCGCTGGACAAAGCTGCTGATCTCCTCTTTGCGGGGGAGATGGCCGGCAGGCCAGAGAGGGGTGCTGTCCCGCCGACGTATCAACTGAAACTCTCTCAAACTAGATCGGCAGCGCGCCGGTCTCCTTCAGCGTCTCCAACACGATCGCCGTCTTCACATGCTGCACGGATTCGTGCGGCAGGAGCACACCGTTGACGAATTCCGACAATGATTTCAGATCGGGCGTCACCACCTTCAAGATATAATCCATCTCGCCGGTCAGCGCGTGCGCCTCCTGCACCTCCGGCAGCCGCGCCAGCAGCTCGCCGAAGCGCCTGGCATTGTCGCGGTTATGGGTGGCGAGCGTCACCGAGATGACGTTGACCAGCGAGAAGCCGAGCTTGTCGCGGTCGAGCACGGCGCGATAGCCCTTGATGTAGCCGTCTTCCTCCAGCCGCTGGCGGCGGCGTGAGCATTGCGATGCCGACAGGTTCACGCGCTCCGAGAGATCGTTGTTGGTGAGCCGCGCGTCGCCCTGCAAGAGAGCCATTATCTTGCGGTCAAATTGATCGATGCGCGCTTCATTCATCGATTCATCTCCAATCATGCATGAATTACGCACAAGATGATCATTTCAAGCGTTTGAATGCAAGCACCGTGCGGTCACTTCGCACTATCATGCGTCATCTCGTGGTCCGATGCGGCCACCATCCGTTTGGAGGAATGCCATGGGTCCCTTCCCGCACGACGCCCCGCCCGCAAAGATCAGCAAGGAAAACCCCGCCGGCACCGACGGTTTCGAGTTCGTCGAGTTCGCGCATGCGGAGCCGCAGAAGCTAGCAGAACTGTTCACCCGCATGGGCTATGTGGCGGTGGCCAAGCACCGCACGAAGGACATCACCGTCTGGCGCCAGGGCGATATCAACTATGTCGTCAATGCCGAACCGGGCTCGCATGCGATGAAGTTCGTCGACAAACACGGCCCTTGCGCCGCCTCGATGGCCTGGCGTGTTGTCGATGCCAAGCACGCATTCGAGCATGCGGTATCGAAAGGCGCCACGCCCTACGACGGCAACGACAAGGCGCTCGACGTGCCGGCCATTGTCGGCATTGGCGGCTCGCTGCTCTATTTCATCGAAGCCTATGGCAAGAAGGGCTCGGCCTATGATGCCGAGTTCGAGTGGCTGGGCGAACGCGACCCGCGGCCGCAAGGCGTCGGCTTCTATTTCCTCGACCACCTCACCCACAATGTCTATCGCGGCCAGATGGACAAATGGTGGGACTTTTATCGCGAGCTGTTCGGCTTCAAGCAGATCCATTTCTTCGACATCGACGGCAAGATCACCGGCCTCGTCAGCCGCGCCATCACCTCGCCCTGCGGCAAGATCCGTATCCCGCTGAACGAGTCCAAGGACGACACCAGCCAGATCGCCGAGTATCTGAAGAAGTACAATGGCGAAGGCATCCAGCATATCGCTGTCGGCACCGACGACATCTACGCCGCCACCGACAAGCTTGCCGACAACGGGCTGAAGTTCATGCCCGGTCCGCCGGAGACCTACTACGACATGTCGTACAACAGGGTGAACGGGCATGACGAGCCGATCGAGCGGATGAAGAAGCACGGCATCCTGATCGACGGCGAAGGCGTGGTCGACGGCGGCATGACCAAGATCCTGCTGCAGATATTCTCCAAAACCGTGATCGGCCCGATCTTCTTCGAATTCATCCAGAGGAAGGGCGACGAAGGTTTTGGCGAAGGCAATTTCCGCGCGCTGTTCGAGTCGATCGAGCAGGACCAGATCAAGCGCGGCGTGATCAAGGTCGATGGCAAGGCGGCGTGAACCGTGAACGTCTCCATAACCGAAGCAAAGGCCAAACTAACGGAACTCGTCGGCCGCGCGGAGGCCGGCGAGGAGATAGTCATCACTCATCACGGCAAGATCGCGGCGCGGCTCGTGCCACCAGTTCGAGAAGACTTGTTGTCGCGCATAGGTGCCCTGAAGGGCAAGATTTGGATTTCTGACGATTTCGACAAACTCGGCCCTGAATGGAACGAGTACACCAGATAAAGGTCAGAGGCCCAGCCGCACGACCTCTTCCCTCCTCACCTTCAAATCATAATCGAGCAAGAACTCGTCCAGTTGCGGCGGCGCGACTGACGTGCCGGAGAGCATCGCGTGCACCTGGCCGCGATGGTGGATGTCGTGCAGGAAGACATGGGCGAGAATGTCGCCGATTTTTTCGGGGATCATGCCATCCTCGCGCCGGTCGGTGATGACCTGACGGTCGAGATCCGCCTCCGACAGCTTCTCGCAAAAGGCGATCAGGCGTCGATCTGCTGCGACCTGGGCGGCAAACAGCGCCTGCGGCACATCGAACGGCACGTAGTCGTCATAGGCGGCCGCACCGACGCCGCCTTCTTCGAGAAAATCGAGATAGAGATGATCGACCGCAAGGATGTGGTTGAGCGTTGCCTTGATCGACGGGAAGAAGCTGGTGCGTTCGGCTTCGAATTCGCCGGGCTTCAGCGCAAGCACAGCGCGGTAGAGCCGGTCATTCGACCAGAGATTGTTGCCGGCCATGCGGCTGAAGTGGGTGAGAATATCCATGTTATGCGCTTGGCCAACCGACCAAGTCCACCAACTTCAGAATGACGAGTATGGCAGCTATCCCCAGAAGACGAGCGTTCATACCGCGGCGCAGTTCTTGCGTTCCTGCATCGCTTGCGACTTCCCGGTTCAAAGCGACGTACACAAGCCTCGGCAGGCGCGCCTCGCTGCTGAAATTACGCAGCCTTTCAGACCGATCCTCGACCTGCCGGCAGAGCCGAATTGCGGAAATCAAAAGCCAGCCGGTTGCGACGCTGCAAAGCCCAAGAAACCAAAGATAAGAAGCGGTATAGGCCATCTGCCATTCACGCTCCCGTCGATCGCATCAGATACAAGCCTGCCGCCATCACCGCGAAGCCGGCGACAACGATCAGCAAAAGGCGGTTCATGCGCCGCCGCATCGCCTGCGTCTCCTCGTCCCGCGCCACATTGGTGTTGGTGATGGTGTGGAACATCATCGCCTTGCGCGGGTAGCCACTGCGGTTGGTCAGATCGGGCGAGCGCGCCTCGATGCGGTAGCTCAGCCGGATCGCCTGGATGAAGACCACCAGAATGGCCAGCGCCCAGACGCCGGCCAGCAGGTAGAACGCCTCTCCCGTCACTATTGCCCCCTCTTATGCCTGGGACTTCTCGACCTTCTGCTCGATGGCGCCGAAGATCGAGTTTCCGCTTTTATTCTTCATCTCGATACGCACCGTATCGCCAAAGCGCAGGAACGGCGTCTTGGGCTCGCCAGACTCAATGGTCTCGATCATGCGCAGTTCAGCGATGCAGGAATAGCCGGCGCCGCCGGCCGCCACCGGTTTGCCCGGCCCGCCATCCAGCTTGTTGGAGACGGTGCCGGAACCGATGATGGTGCCGGCAACCAGCGGCCGTGTCTTTGCGGCATGGGCAATCAGCGCCGGGAAGTCGAAGGTCATGTCGACGCCGGCATTGGCACGGCCGAACGGCTTGCCGTTGACGTCGGCGAGCAGAGGCAGGTTGACCTTGCCGCCATCCCAGGCGTCGCCGAGTTCGTCCGGCGTCACCGCCACCGGCGAAAAAGCCGAGGACGGCTTCGACTGGAAGAAGCCAAACCCCTTGGCGAGCTCGGGTCCGGTGAGCGCGCGCAGCGTCACATCATTGACCAGCATGACCAGCCGGATGGCGGCGCGCGCCTGGTCGAGGCTGGCGCCCATCGGCACATCGTCGACGATGACGGAGACTTCCGCCTCCATGTCGATGCCGAAGGCTTCGTCCGCCGTGCGGATCGGCTCGCGCGGCGCGATGAAGGAATCCGAGCCACCCTGGTAGATCAGCGGATCGGTCCAGAAGCTTGCCGGCATCTCGGCGCCGCGGGCTTTGCGCACCAGCTCGACGTGGTTCACATAGGCAGAACCATCGGCCCATTGATAGGCGCGCGGCAGCGGCGAATGGGCGTCATGCTCATGGAAGCGTGCCGACGGCACCGCATTGTTCTCCAGCGATTCGGCGATCGTCGCCAGGTGCGGCGAAATCCGCTGCCAGTCGTCGAGTGCCGCCTGCAGCGTGCGCGCCAGGAACGAGGCGTCGGTGAAGCGCGTCAGGTCGCGCGAGACGACGACAAGCTTTCCGTCGCGCGTCCCGTCCCTCAATGTGGCAAGCTTCATGCGGTTTCCTCTCCTGATGCGGCTTTGGCGCCGTCTAAGTTCACAACAAGGCCGTCGCGGGCAATCGTCAAGTCACCCGCCCACGATTTCCTGACGGCCGCCTCCCAGTCGGCCTCGCCGATCGCGGCATCATCGGCCGGAATGAGGTGGTTGAGCACCAGCCTCTTCACCCCGGCATCGCTGGCGATGCGACCTGCCTGCTCGGCAAATGAGTGGCTGGCAAGCAGATGCTCTTTCAGCCGCGCGCCATTGCCGGTCCTGGCGACCAGCCGCTCGATGCCTTCTTCCAGCATGGCCTCATGGACGAGAATGTCGGCATTTCGGGCAAAGCCTGCGAGCGGCGGAAAGAAGGCTGTGTCGGCCGAGAAGACGATGCTTTTGCCAGCGTGGTCGAAACTCAGTGCGAAACAGTCCGTGACCGGCGGATGGTCGACGCGCAGTGCCGAGACCTTCAGGCCGCGCTGCGCAAAAATCTCGCCCTCGCCGAATTCCACGATCGAAGCCATTTCGCGAATGTCCGGCCTGCCCTCATCGACGATGCGAATTTCAATGTCGAACTCCATCGCCTGGCAGAAGCGGCGCCAGTATTGGCCGGTGCCGGGTGGTCCGAACAGCGTCACCGGGCTGGCGAGGCCGGCGGTCCAGGCGGTGTGGAGCAACGGACCCAGTTCCAGCACATGGTCGGAATGCAGGTGGGTGACGAAGACCAGGTCGAGCGCCTTCAGGCTGACGGCGGAATCGACCAGACCGCGCGTGACGCCGAGCCCGCAATCGACGACGATGGTTCGCCCGCCAAGCTCCAGCAGCGACGAACTCGGCCACGGCCCGCCCGGCCGCAGCGCCGGGCCGCCCTTGGAGCCGAGAAGCACCAGCCGGTCGTTCATTGGGCTGATCTCAAGACCAGTCGCCCTCCGGCGTGCCGTTGAAACGCTTCTTCAGATCGGTCCAGCAATCGATGTAATTGTCCTGCCTCGTTTCAAGCTCGGCGCCGTAGCGGGTGAGCATTTGCGGGAATCGGGTCTCGAACATGAAGGCCATGGTGTTGTCGAGCTTGACCGGTTTCAGCTCCGAGCGCGAGGCCTTTTCGAAGCCAGGCGCGTCTGGGCCGTGGGCCAGCATCAGATTGTGCAGGCTGATGCCGCCCGGGAGAAAACCTTCCTCCTTGGCGTCATACTGGCCGTGGATCAGGCCCATGAACTCGCTCATGATGTTTCGGTGGTACCAGGGCGGGCGGAACGTATCCTCCGCCACCAGCCAGCGCGGCGGGAAGATGACGAAGTCGATGTTGGCGGTGCCCTCCTCGCCGCTCGGCGCCGTCAGCACGGTGAAGATCGACGGATCGGGATGGTCGAACAGGATGGCGCCAACCGGAGAAAACGTCGCCAGATCATATTTGTAGGGGGCGTAGTTGCCGTGCCAGGCGACGACATCGAGCGGCGAATGGCCGATCTCGGTGACATGGAAATTGCCGCACCATTTCACCGTCAGCCGGCACGGCGTTTCCTTCTCCTCGAACCAGGCGCTGGGCGTCTTGAAGTCGCGTGGGTTGGCCAGGCAGTTGGCGCCAATCGGGCCGCGGTCGGGCAGCGTCAGCTTGGCGCCGTAATTCTCGCAGACATAGCCGCGCACTTCCTTGTCGGCGAGCTCGACCTTGAACACCAGACCGCGCGGCAGCACGGCGATCTCGCCGGGCCGAAGCTCGATGACGCCCATCTCGGTGAAAAAGCGCAAGGCACCGACCTGGGGGACAATCAGCAACTCGCCGTCGGCGTTGAAGAAATGGTCGTCGACCATCGAGCGGTTGGCGACATAGACATGCGCCGCCATGCCGCTTTGGCCCAGCACGTCGCCGGCGGTGGTGATGGTGCGCATCCCTTGAATGAAATCGGTCGGCTCCTTCGGCATCGGCACCGGGTTCCAGCGGTACTGGCCGAGCGCCAGCTCGTGGTCGCCGACATTGGGAGCGGTCTTCCACAGGGGATAGCTCGCCGCCTTGAAGCGGCCGGTGTGTTTTACGCTCGGCCGGATGCGGTAGAGCCAGGAGCGCTCATTGGTGCCGCGCGGGGCGGTGAAGGGCGAGCCCGAGAGCTGCTCGGCATAAAGTCCGTAAGCCGGCCGCTGCGGGGAATTGCGCCCTTGCGGCAGCGAGCCGGGCAGCGTTTCGGTCTCAAAATCATTGCCGAAGCCCGGCATGTAGGAAAATTCCATCCGATCCTCCCTGATCCCGACCGCCGCGAAGCGCGGCCTGCCGGCGATGTTGACCAAACTGGTTTCATTTGTAACCATCGAAAATGTAACTATCAACGGCTGATGCCGCATCCACGGTGCGCATATGGAAACCCTCGAACTCGAAAATTTCCTGCCCTACCGGCTTTACCGGCTGGCCGACGCTGTCAGCCGAGAATTTTCAAAAATCTACCGCGACCGTCACGGTCTGACGCGGCCGGAATGGCGCACACTCTCTGGGCTCGGACAGCGCGGCACGATGACCGCGACGGCGCTCGGCGAGCAGTCGGCCATGCACAAGACCAAGGTTTCGCGGGCGGTGGCGGAGCTTGAGCGGCGGCGCTGGCTGACGCGCACGCCGGACGAGAATGATCGGCGTGTGGAGCATTTGGCGCTGACCAAGGCGGGACTGGCCGCCTATCGCGAGATGGTGCCGCTGGCGAAAGCCTTTGAACGGCAGTTGCTGGCGAGGCTTGGTACGGAAGAGCGGGCGGCGATTGTGAATGGGGTGGCGGCGCTGGAGGCAAAACTCACCTTGGGTTGAGATCTTCCCATAAGTTCGACCGTCGCTGAAATCAGATCGCGAATGCGGCAGGCAACGCCCCTAGACCGTAATAGGCGCGTTCGGCTTCAATGAAGCCTCTGACACGGCTTCGAAATGCCACCGGATCATCAATGTAGGCTAGAAGCGCCTGCGCTTGCGAAGCCGCGTGTCTTTGAGCGCTTTCAAACAGTCGCCTTGCCGTTTCAAAACCACCGGCCAAACCAGCCGCCACCCCGGCGTGGAAGGCCGCCCACTCGCCGTAGGCGCCCGGCTGCAATTCACTCACGAGGATTTTCGCTGTCGCCTGGACGGAAGGGAACATCGATCGGTGAACCTGATCGATTTCGACGACCTTCTTGGCCATTTGATCAACCGCGAGAAGAAACTGTGGCGGGCTCTCGAACGGAACGAACTGTCCAATGCGCTCAACGCGATCGAAGGTAATCGCTTCCGGAAGCGAACCCCAGAGCCAGTGGACTGCTACGTTAAGGTAAGTGCCCTTGGACCAGGAACTGGGCTGGAACTCGACTACACTTAGCCAGAAGCCGCGATCGGCGATCCAGATTCGGGACTGCCCTTTGCGTCGAAATCCGGCCGGCTTCAGTACGAGCTTTGCCTGCGAGGCAATGATACGACCGTGCTCATTGTCCGCCATCTTGCACCCACACGTGCCTCACCAATCCATCACCACCTTGCCCGAACTGCCGCTCCGCATCGCGTCAAACCCCGTCTGGAAATCGTCGATCCCAATGCGGTGCGTAATCAGACCCGACACATCCAGCGGCCCCTGCACCAGGGCGATCATCTTGTACCAAGTCTCGAACATTTCGCGGCCGTAGATGCCCTTCAAGTGCAGCATCTTGAAGATGACCTTGTTCCAGTCGATTTCGAAGCCGGTCGGCGCGATGCCCAGAATGGCGATCTTGCCGCCATTGTTCATGGTGTCGATCATGTCGCGAAAGGCGGGCGCGGCGCCCGACATTTCGAGGCCGACGTCAAAACCCTCGGTCATGCCCAGCGCCGGCATAACGTCGCGCAGTTTTTCCTTCGAGGCATCGACGACATGCTGGACGCCGAGCTTTTTGGCCAGCGCCAGCCGCACCGGGTTGATGTCGGTGATGACGACTTTTCGCGCCCCCACACATTGGGCAACGAGCGCGCCCATGATGCCGATCGGCCCGGCGCCGGTGACCAGAACGTCTTCACCGACCAGGTCGAAGGACAGAGCGGTGTGGACGGCATTGCCCAGGGGATCGAAGATCGCGGCGATCTCGTCGGGCACATCGTCGGGGATCGGCACGACATTGTGCTGCGGGATCGCCAGATATTCGCCGAAGGCGCCGGGGCGGTTGACGCCGACGCCGAGCGTGTTACGGCAGAGATGCCCCCTGCCGGCGCGGCAATTGCGGCAATGGCCGCAGACGATGTGACCTTCGCCGGAGACACGCTGGCCGACCTTGTATTCGGTGACCGCAGCGCCGAAATCGGCCACCGTGCCGACGAATTCATGGCCGGTCACCATCGGCACCGGCACGGTCTTCTGCGCCCACTGGTCCCAATTGTAGATGTGGACGTCGGTGCCGCAGATCGCCGTCTTCTTGACCTTGATCAGCACGTCGTTGGGGCCGATCTCCGGCACCGGTGCCTCTTCCATCCAGATGCCCGGTTCGGCCTTGGCCTTCACCAGCGCCTTCATCATGTTCGACATGCTACAACTCCTTACCCTCCCCCTTGTGGGGAGGGTGGCCCGAAGGGCCGGGTGGGGGTCAAAAACTGGCGGAGGTCGTGACCCTGCAGACCCCCACCCCGCCTCCCGCCCGCTTGCTTCGCAAGCGGTCGGAAGTCGACCCTCCCCACAAAGGGGGAGGGTAAAACTCTCAGCCAATCACGCCCAGTTCCTTGCCGACCGCCGCGAACGCTGCCACGGCGCGGTCGATGTCGGCGCTGGAATGCGCCGCCGACATCTGCGTGCGGATGCGCGCCTGGCCTTTCGGCACCACCGGGAAGGAAAAGCCGATGACATAAATGCCGCGCTTCAGCATGCGCGCCGCCATTTCCTGCGCCAGGCTGGCATCGCCCAGCATCACCGGAATGATCGGATGATCGGCGCCGGCCAGCGTGAAGCCGAGCTTGCCCATTTCGGAGCGAAAGCGCGCCGCATTGGCATAGAGGCGTTCGCGCAGGGCGTCGCCATTGCGGATCAGCTCGAACACCTTGATGGAAGCGCCGGCAATCGCCGGCATCAGCGTGTTGGAGAAGAGATAAGGCCGCGAACGCTGGCGCAGCCAGTCGACGACCTGGCTTTTGCCGGAGGTGTAGCCGCCGGAGGCGCCGCCGAGCGCCTTGCCGAGCGTGCCGGTGATGATATCCACCCTGCCCTCGACGCCGCAATGCTCGGCCGAGCCGCGGCCGTTCTTGCCGACGAAGCCGACGGCATGGCTGTCGTCGACCATCACCATGGCGCCGTACTTTTCCGCGAGGTCGCAGACGCCTTTCAGATTGGCGATGATGCCGTCCATGGAGAACACGCCGTCGGTGGCGATCAGGCGGAAGCGGCAGTCTTTCGCCTCCTTCAGCCGCGCTTCGAGGTCGGCCATGTCGTTGTTGGCATAGCGGAAGCGCTTGGCCTTCGACAGCCGCACGCCGTCGATGATCGAGGCATGGTTCAGCGCATCGGAGATGATCGCATCCTCCTCGCCGAGCAGCGTTTCGAACAGGCCGCCATTGGCGTCGAAGCAGGAGCCGTAAAGGATGGTGTCGTCCAGGCCGAGGAAGGATGAAATCGTTGATTCAAGCTGCTTGTGCTCTTCCTGCGTGCCGCAGATGAAGCGCACCGAGGCCATGCCGTAACCGTAGCGGTCGAGCGCGCCTTTGGCCGCGGTGCGCAACTCGGCGCTGTCGGCGAGGCCGAGATAGTTGTTGGCGCAGAAGTTCAGCACCTTGTCGCCGCCGACTTCGATCTCAGCCGACTGGGTCGAGGTGATCACCCGCTCGGATTTGTAGAGCCCGGCGGATTTCAGCCCTTGCAGTTCGTTGTCGATATGGGAGAGGAATGCCGCGCTCATGATCAGGTCCTGTTGAGATTGGCGCGACTGTCGCGCTACGCGCACTAAAAATCCACCGCAAAAGCGACCGCTTCGGTGGCGCGGCTGCCTCAACCCTGGCGCGATCCGATCGCATGGCCAGCATGCTGGAGTAGCAGGCACGCGAATACGGCCATGCCGCGAAATAACATGATAACCATCTCGGCAGCTTTCGTTTACTGCGGAAGCAGCAGTTCCGCCGGCTTCCAGACCTGTTAACCCTTTCAAGGCAATGGTGTTCTTGCCACGAATCGGTGGCAGAAATCCGTCGACCGAGGGGTCACCTAGAATATGTCGCAGCAGCCGGCGCAAACCGTCTCGGGCAAACTCATCCTGCTGATCAAGAGCGGCTACTGGCTGGCGCTGCTGATCATCGCCGCCATGGTGATGGCCTCCTTCATCCTGCTGCAGCAGATGATGGCGGCGCAACAGCACAACCATACTCTGCTCGACATCGTCAGCACCCAGAAGGCGCTGTCGCAGCGCATTGTCTTTTTGACCAGCGCAACCGGCTCCGCCGCGCGTGACAAGCAGCCGGCCCTGGTTGCCGCGCTGAAACAGGCGACCGCCGAGTTCGAGACGAACTACGACCTGCTGCTCAAACAGACGGGAGCCGACCCACTGTCGCCAGCATTGTCCGATCCAAAGTCGATCGAGAGCGTGCTCTACGGCAAGCCGTTCCACCTCGACTATTTCTCGGTCGGGCTGGTCGCCAATGGCGAAAGGCTGATCTCGTCCTTCGAATCCCAGCTCTCCGGCAATGCCGCCTACAAGGGCGGCGGCGAGCGCGTCAATCTCGATGCTTCCGTCGCCAATGCGACGCTGTCGGGTTATGCCGCGCTCGGCCAACGCATCGCCGCATTCGCCGACGAGCGGTCGGAAAAGCTCCTCGATCTCCACCGCACCTTGTTCTACGCCACCATCGGCGTCATCGTGCTGGTGGCGCTTTTCATCTTCCGGCCGATGTCGAAGGCGATCCTGCGCAAGACCCATGAGCTTGTCGATGCCCGCAACTCGATGGCCTTCATCGCCGTACATGACGGGCTGACCGGCCTGCACAACCGCACCTTCCTGACCGACCACTTCGAAACGCTGATCAAGGGCGCGCATCGCCGGCGTGAGAGGCTGGCGGTCATCCAGCTCGACCTCGACCGGTTCAAGCAGATCAACGACACACTCGGCCACGCCGCCGGCGACTATGTGCTGGTCGTCACCGCGCAGCGCATGCGCGATTCCTGCCGTGCGTCGGATCTGTGCGCGCGCCTTGGCGGCGACGAATTCGTGATGATCCTCAATGGCGCCGGCGGCCCCGAGGACATCAACATGCTGGCCCGTCGCATCCTGGAGGAGATCAACGAGCCGATTACCTTCCAGGGCACGACCATCCTTCCAGGGGCCAGCGCCGGCATTGCCGTCTATCCCATCGACGCCGACAATGCCGAGGATCTGCTCGTCCACGCCGACCTCGCGCTCTATTCCGCCAAAAAGCTCGGCGGCGGCAGCTTCTCGTTCTTCTCGGAGGAACTCAGGCGCGAGCTAGACTACCGCAAGCAGCTCGAGCACGACATCAAGGTCGCGATTTCGGAGAACGCCTTCCAGGTCTATTTCCAGCCGCAGGTGTCGCTGAGCAACGGCGCCATCAGCGGCATCGAGGCGCTGGTGCGCTGGAAGCATGCCGAGCGCGGCATGATTGCGCCGGGCGAGTTCATTCCGGTCGCCGAAAAATGCGGCTTCATGCCCGAGATCGGCCGCATCGTCTTTACCAAGGCGATCGAGCAAGCAGCCGAATGGGATCGCGCCGGCATCGCTTTCGGCCGGCTTGCCGTCAACGTGTCCGGCACCGAGCTGCGCGAACCCGACTTCGACCGCTTCCTGTTCGCAACGCTGGAAAAGGCCGGCCTTGCTCCGCAGAAACTGTCGCTGGAAATCGTCGAATCCGTCATTCTCGACGACGAGAAGACGGGCATCGCGGCGAAGCTGCGCCACATCCGCGCTGCCGGCGTCCATCTTGAGCTCGACGATTTCGGCACCGGCTATGCCTCGCTCAGCCACGTCAATCCCAACGAGATCGACCGGCTGAAGATCGACCGCCGCTTCGTCCAGAACATCAACGAGAATGGCGACAACACCAAGATCGTGCGCGCCATCACCGAGCTGGCGCGCGGTCTCGGCATTTCGATCGTCGCCGAGGGCGCGGAAACCGAAGCCGAGCTCGATTCGCTGATGGCAATCGGCTGCGATCAGGTGCAGGGCTATTCCATCGCCTTCCCGATGCCGCAGGACAAAGCGCGCGAATGGCTGCTGGCGCGCAGCCCGAAGAAAGCCAAGCTGAAGGTGCTTCAGGGCAATTTAGCCTAGACTATTGCCCACCGGTGCCGGTCATTTGGCCGGCGCGACATTCGCCCGCAATGCCGCCAGCACCTCGGCGAACTCCGCCAGCCTGTCGTCCGGCAATCCCGCGCGCAGCCGCTTGTCGAAGATGAGAGCCGCCGCCCGCAGCTTCAGGAACATCGTTTCGCCCGCCTGCGTCAGCTCGACCAGATGAACCCGGCGGTTGTCCGGATCGCGGCGGCGCGTCAGCAAGCCTTGCGCCTCCATGGCGTTGAGATGGTGGGTGAGCGTGGCGCCCTGGATGCCGATCATGCCGGCAAGTTCGCGTTGGTTGGCAAGCTCGCTCGACTTGACCGAAAGCAAGGTCAGCCACACCGGCAGCGTGCCCCCGGCCTCGACCAAAGCGGCGTCAAATGCCTGCGCCACCAGCTTGGAGGTGCGCGCGAGATTCATGCCGATTGGCGGACGGTCAAAGGGAGTCATGCGCCGACAGTAGAACAAGGCGCCGAGCGATGGAACGCGGCATTATACATTGACATCGAACCATTTGATATCTAACTATCATGCGTGTCGATCTGCCGAGTTCGTATTATCCGCGTTCGACAGGGATCCGAGGACGGGCGGCGGCAAGGAGGAAGCGGTCATGCAATATGTCTACATCGTCGTTATCGGCCTTCACGTCATGTCCGGCGTGTTCTGGGCCGGCACCACCATCACGCTTGCCCGCGACCCCGAGATCAGGGCGGAGCGCTTTATCGGACCGCAAATGGGCTCGGCCGGCATGGTGTTCGTGACCGGCGCCCTGCTCTGGTATTTCTTCCACGGCGCCTATTTCGGCTCGATGGAAATGGTGCTGGCGCTGGGCATCCTGGCCGCCTTCGCCGCTGCCGGCGTTCTCAGCGTCGTCGTCCGCAAGACCAGCCGGCAGCTTGCCGGCGCGGACGCCGCAACGGAAGCGGCGCTGCGCACCAAAATGGCCCGCGGCGAGCGCATCGCCGCCTGGCTTCTGGTACTCACCGTGCTTTGCATGGCGACGGCCAGGATGATTTGAGCCCTGCCGCATGTCGCCTCCCGGTTGAAGACCATTCCGCATCGTGCGTCGCCTGGCTCCCGGGCGGTGGCGTACGCGGCGCGCAGTTCGGACGGATGTGCAAGGTGGCTCTCCGCACAGAGGTTTGGCTGCGCGCCACCCATCACTTTGATCGATCGAGTTGCGCCCGCCGGAAGGGTGAGATCGAGTTTTGGAACAAGCCGTAGGCCGCTTGTAAAGCTCACACCCGCAAGCCGAACCTGATGCCATCATAGATGGCCGCGTGGATGTTGCGCGATGCGACCGCATCGCCGATGCGCAACAGCACGAAGCCGCCTTCGGGATTGCGTGAAGGAAAAATATCGCCGCCGCCGACCAGCCGCTCATAGTCGACCGCTCCACCATTCTTCGACAGCGGTTTCAGCCGGAGATAGAGATCGTCGAGCGGCGCCGTGCCGTGCTCGACCACCACCTGGTCGACCCGCCTCTCGCCGCGCCAGCCATTGGCAAAGTCGGAGGCGAGTTCGGCAACCAGCTGATTGCCTTCGCGCCGCACCGAGCGCAGCCTGGTGTTGATGGTGATGGTGACGCCCTTCTCGTGGAAGGCGCGCATATAGGGCACGTGATTCATGCCGCCCATTTCGGGGGCGAAGAAGCGCTCCGGCGAAACCAGCTC
Source organism: Mesorhizobium sp. M0016 (assembly GCF_040324035.1). Lineage (NCBI taxonomy): Bacteria > Pseudomonadati > Pseudomonadota > Alphaproteobacteria > Hyphomicrobiales > Phyllobacteriaceae > Mesorhizobium > Mesorhizobium sp. M0016. The sequence goes on from NZ_JAMYVM010000024.1 coordinate 15,339, forward strand.
CAGTTTTGACCCTGCATTGGCGATCAGCTCCGCCGCGCCCATGCCCTGGTGGCCACCATTGTCGTCGAAGAGCAGCACGTTCTCCGCCGGCTTGACACTGCCGGCCATGATGTCCCAGCTCGACGTGACGAGATTGTCGCCCGATGTCAGCGGCGGGTTCTGCGGCAGGCCGCCGGTGGCGATCACCACCACGTCGGGCGACAGCGCCAGCACATCGTCCTGCTCGGCCCAGGTGTCGTAGCGGATCCCGACGCCGAGCCGGTCGAGTTCGGCCAGCCGCCAGTCGATGATGCCGATCAACTCCTTGCGGCGCGGGTTCTGCGTCGCCAGCCGAACCTGGCCGCCGGCCTGACCGGATGCTTCGAGCACGGTGACATGGTGGCCGCGTTCGGCCATGACGCGAGCTGCCTCCAGCCCGCCGGCGCCGGCGCCAACGACGACGACTTTCCGCCTGGGCCCTTCGGTCATGACGATGATATGCGGAATCTCGGCCTCGCGGCCGGTCGCGGCATTGTGGACGCACAGCGCCTCGCCGCCTTCATAGATACGATCGAGGCAATAGGTGGCGCCGACGCAAGGCCGGATCTCGTGCTCGCGACCTTCCATGACCTTCTTGATGATGTGCGGGTCGGCGATATGGGCGCGGGTCATGCCGACCATATCGAGCTTGCCGGTCGCGATGGCGTGGCGCGCCGTGGCGACATCGGAAATCCGCGCCGCATGGAAGGTCGGAAATTTCGTTGCCGCCCTCACCTCGGCGGCGAAATCGAGATGAGGGGAAGAGCGCATGCCGGTCACCGGGATAACCTTGGTGAGCGCCGCGTCGCTTTCGATCGAGCCGCGGATGATGTTCAGGAAATCGACCTTGCCGGAATTGGCGAGCCGTCTGGCGATCTCGACGCCCTCCGCCTTTGACAGGCCTTTGTCAAAATCCTCATCGGCGACCATGCGGATGCCGACGATGAACTTCTCACCGACGGCAGCCCGCACGGCATCCAGCACCATGTCGGTGAAGCGCAGCCGGTTGTCGAGCGAACCGCCGAACTCGTCGTCGCGATGGTTTGTGGCCGGCGACCAGAACCCGTCCATCAGATGGCCGTACGATTCGAACTCGATGCCGTCGAGGCCGGCCGCCTGGCAGCGCTGCGCAGCGGACGCATAGTCGGCGACGATGCGCTCGATGTCCCAGTCCTCGATAGTTTTCGGGAACGCGCGGTGCGCCGGCTCACGCACCGGCGAGGCCGACAGCACCGGCAGCCAGTCGGCCTTGTTCCAGCCGGTGCGGCGACCAAGATGGGTGATCTGGATCATCACCTTGCAGTCATGCTCGTGGCAGGCGTCCGCCAGTTCGGCCAGCCACGGCACGATGCGGTCGTCATAGACATGCAGATTCCCAAAGGCGGCCGGGCTGTCGCGCGAGACGATGGCCGAGCCCGCCGTCATTGTCAGCGCCATGCCGCCCTTGGCCTTTTCGGCATGGTAGAGCCGGTAGCGCTGTTTCGGCATGCCGTCCTCTGAATAGGCCGGCTCGTGGCTGGTCGACATCACCCTGTTCTTCAGCGTCAGGTGTTTGAGCTGGTAAGGCTGGAGAAGCGGGTCGTTGCTGGTCATCATCTTCCTACCATTCCAGTTTGTGTCGGAGCAGCGCGCGCTGCTCCAGTTCTTGTCTTAAGCATCGAATTTATCCGAAAATCGCTGCACACTTTTTGATCCGATGCTAATGAGCGTGGAAAATCCCCAGGAAAACCACGATGATCGATACCAAAACCCTCACCCAGCTCGGCGCCCACGTCGAGACGCCACAGAGCCCGGAGACCGCGGTCCTGGAGACCGTGCCGTTCCAGCGCGGCGACGGACCGCCGGCGATCGTGCGCTTCACCTGCCCGGAATTCACCTCGCTCTGCCCGGTAACCGGACAGCCGGATTTCGCTCATATCGTCATCGACTACGCACCCGATGCCACCCTTGTGGAATCGAAGTCGCTCAAACTGTTTTTGACTTCGTTTCGCAACCATGGCGCTTTCCATGAAGACTGCACGGTGATGATCGGCCGCCGCATTGTGGCGGCAACGAAGCCGCTGTGGTTGCGCATAGGCGGCTATTGGTATCCGCGCGGCGGCATTCCGATCGATGTCTTCTGGCAGACCGGCGCTCCGCCCGAAGGCGCCTGGTTGCCCGACACCGGCGTTGCCCCCTATCGCGGAAGGGGCTGAAGCTATTTTGCGGACCTTTAGCGGGACAGCGCCCCCCTCTGTCCTGCCGGACATCTCCCGCACACGGGGGGAGATTGGCCGCCACATAGGCTTTCGCTAATCTCAAATGATGCGGAGCGGGCGAGACGCTGGAACTGCTGATCTCCCCACCCGTGGGGGAGATGTCCGGCAGGACAGAGGGGGGCGCGAAGGATCGCAGGCGCTGACCCTCAATCAACATTATTCGCACTGATACTGGCTGAGCGCCCATTCACCGGTCACCGAAAGCAGATCGGATATCTTCCAGTCGCCGTCGACTTTCCTGAATTTCCATTCAAGGCGATGCGGGTTGCCGGCGACGACGAAGGCGACAATGACCTTGGCCTGGTCGCCATTGATCGCTTCGAGTGTCTTCAGGCTCTTATCGATCTCGGCCTTGTCATAGTCGGCATTGTCGAGCGCCATGTTGGGGTCGAGGCATTCGCCCTGCCCGGATTTGCGCAACGCGTCGCTCTTGTCGAGAACGGTTTTTGCCGGGTCGATGAAGTGGCTGCGCTGCGCCGGATCGATCTCCAGCCCCACCTGATCGTAAAATGGCCGCACCACCGCCGTCGGGGATCCCGGCAGAATGGGTGCGGCCGGTGCGGCGTCGGCCGGCGACCACCCAACCGGCGGTGTCGCCGCTTCCACCGCTGTCCCGGGTGGATTTGCGGGCGGTGCTGCGCCGGCCGGTGCCGTCACGGCCGGGGCATTGGCTGGCGGCGGGCCCAACAGGCCTTGTGCCGCGGCTGCGCTCATAGCCACCGCCAGCACGCACATGGGCGACAGCGCCAGGGCAAGACGGCGGAGCACAGGATCACTCCGGCGCTTTGTCGGGCATGCATTCCAGCGCGCTCAGCGTCCAGCTGCTGGTCTTGGAGGTAATGTCGGCGACCTTCCATTTGCCGTCGATTTTCTTCAGCGACCACAGCATTTCGCGTTTGGAATCATCGCCTTCCGCAAAAAGGCTGAAGGTGGCGGTGACTTCGGCCGTATCGCCATTGACGGTCTCGGCCAGCTTCAATGTCTTGGCAATCGACTTCTGGTCGAAATCCTGGGCGTCGAGGCCGGGATCGAAGTCGAGGCAGGCCACTTCGTCGGGCTTGTTCTTCGTTGCCTGGTCGTTGAGATCGAACAGCTTGGTCACCGGCTCGGTGAAGCGGTCGCGGTACTTTGCGTCTCCCTCGAATTTCACTTCAGGCACATAAAAGAACTTGACGGCGTTGGAAGCCGGCCCGGCCAGCACTGTCGCTGGCAAGGCAATCGAAAAGACAGCGGCAAGCACTATCGGTTTCATGCAGGCACTCCGGACGTTTGGCGGCAAGGTGCAATACCAGACATCCTGCATATCGGTTTTTTTGCGGCTCATGAAGCCCCGGCTGCACCGTCTCAGCCATCAAGCCAGACGTTCTGCAGGTCCATCTCGAAGGTCTGGTGGACGCCGTAGTTCTTCACCTTCTTGTTCATGTGGCTGTAGAGCTTCTGCCAGAAGGGTTGAATGATGACGCCGGAATCCTGCAGGATCTGCTCGACATCCTTCATCACCTCACGCCGCTTCTCCACATCGATCAGCGACAGCGCCTGCTTCAGCTTGGCGTCGAAGTCCGGGTTGGAATAGGCCGATTCATTCCAGGCCTCGCCGGTGCGATAACCAAGCGCCAGGACCTGGACGCCAAGCGGGCGCATGTACCAGATGGTCATCGAATAGGGATATTTCGTCCAGTCGTTCCAGAAGGTCGAGCCCGGCAGCACCGTGCGCTTGACCTTGATGCCGGCGTCGCGCAGTTGGCCGGCAATCGCGTCGCCGGTGTTCTTCTGCCAATCGTCCTCGACGGTGATCAGCTCGTGCTCGAAATCGGCCTGCCCAGCGTCGGCCATCAGTTTCTTGGCGCCGGCCGCGTCGCGCGTCTTCTTGGGCAGCGCGAAATATTCAGGATGGATAGGGCTGACATGGTGGTTTTCACCGACCGTCCCTCGCCCGGCATAGCCGAGTTCCAGCACCGCATTGTTGTCGACCGCCATCTGCAGCGCGTTGCGCACCCGCTGGTCGTCATAGGGCTTGTGGGTAACGTTCGTGCGGGCAACCAGCGTGGTTGCCGTCGCAACCTCGGACTTCTCCAGCCCCATCTTATCCAGGATGTCGATGAAGTCGGCCGGCGTCTCGAAATTGAGGTCTATCTCGCCGGATTCGAAGGCGTTGATCGAAGCGTTGAAGTCGGTGCCGTAGTCGATGAACTCGACGCTGTCGAGCGGCGCTTCACCACCCCACCACTTGCCGTTTTCACGACGCTTGACCACCGCCTTCTGGCCGACATCGTAGGAGACCAGTTCGAACGGGCCCGTGCCGATCGGCTTCTTGACCGGGTCGGCGCCTTCGGCGTCGAAATTGCGGTGGACGACGAGCGCGGGATAATCGGTGAGGTTCGGGATCAGCGAAATGTCGGGCGCGCTGAGCGTCAGCTTGACCGTATTGTCGTCGACCTTGGCGATCGCGCCTTCCCTGGCCTTGCCCGACTTTTCGTCGATCAGCCCGCCGACGCGAGCGGCCATGGAGTTGCCGGCGACCTTCTTCTCGCACCAGCGGGTAACATTGAAGACCACGTCATCGGCGTTGAAAGCATTGCCATTGTTCCAGGTGATGCCCTTGCGCACATGCAACGTGTATTCCGTGGCGTCGTCATTGATGTCCCAGCTTTCGAGCAGCACTGGCTCGAAGGTGAATTCCCTGGTGTAGCGGACCAGCGGCTCCAGCCAGCAGCGCGAGATGTTGGCGAGTTCCACCCAGTCATAGGTGCGCGGATCTTTTTGGGCCTTGACCGACATCGATATGTGCAGCGTGCCGCCCTTCTTCGGCTCCTCGGCAAAAGCCTGTCCCGGCGCGGCAAGGCCGATCATGCCGTAGGCCAGCGCCGTCGATGCGCCGAACGCACTTGCCAATGCAAGAAACTCGCGCCGGTCCATACGGCCAGCACGCGTCTCTTGCGCCATCGCCTCGATGGCCGTTGGCACGCGATCGCCATTGCTTTTGAAAAGTGTCATATCTTTCTCCCTTGCGGTTCCCATCGGGTCTTCGCCCGTTATCAACTCATTCGTCGTTCTCTTAGCTAACGCTGTCGGGCAGCCTCTCTTCGCGCTGCGCGATAAAGTCCCTGAGGCCCTCGGCAATGCCCTCATCGAGTTTCGGCTCTTCATAGTCGGCCAGCATGTTGCGGGCTTTCTCGCGGCCGCGCGTGTCGTGGTCCTTCGCCCCTCCAGCCTTCCATTGTTCGTAGGAGTTGAAATCCATGATGGTGGGCATGAAGAATGCCGACTCGTAATGATCGAGCGTGTGCTGGGTGCCGAGGAAATGGCCCTGCGGCCCGACCTCGCGGATCGCCGCCATGGCCTCCTTGAAGTCGTCGAACGGCAGGCCGCCGGCATATTTGTACCAGCCGACAAGCTGCTCGCAGTCGGTGGCGAATTTCGAATAGCCGCAGGTCAGCCCGGCCTCCAACCAGCCGGCGGAGTGCCAAATATAATTGGCGCCGGCGAGGATGGCGGCATGCATCAGCATGTTGGATTCATAGCCGGCCTGGGCGTCGTTGAGCTTGGAGCCGACATGGAAGCCGGAGGTTCGCCAGGGCAGTTTGTATTTCCGCGCCAGCGCGCCCATCAGATACATCATCTGGGCGGCTTCCGGTGTGCCGCCCATCGGCGCGCCGGTCTTCATGTCGACCGTCACCATGAACTGGCCGTAGATTTGCGGCGAACCAGGACGCAGCAGCTGGGTGAAAGCGACACCGGCCAATGCTTCGGCATTGACCTGCGCCACCGCGCCGACGGCCGAGGCCGAAGTCGATGCGCCGCACAGCGCAAAGGGCGCCAGGATCAGCGGCTGATTGCTGCGCGCATAGACCTTCATCGCGTCCAGCATGGTGGCGTCCCACACCAGCGGCGAGTTGCAGTTGGTAATCGACACCAGGACCGGGTTGTCGCGGACGAACTCCTCGCCGAAGACGATGCCGGCCATCGCCATCGTGTCTTCGGCGCGATCTTTGGAAGTAACGATGCCCATGAACGGCTTGTCGGAGTGCTTCAGCGCCGAATGGATGATGTGGAGATGCCGTTTCGGCACCGCGATCTCCATCGGCTCGCAGATGATTGAACTCGACGAATGCAGCGCCGGGGCCATGTAGGCGAGCTTGTGAAAATTGTTGAGGTCTTCAAGCGTGCCATAACGCCGGTTGTTGTCGAGGTCGCGCACGTAAGGCGCGCCATACATCGGCGCGAAGATGGAGTTCTTGCCGCCGACGCTCACGGTGCGCTCGGGATTGCGCGCATTGAGGGTGAACTCGGACGGAACCTTCGCGACCAGTTCCATCAGCAGGCCGCGGTCGATGCGGACGCGTGTCTCGGACACGTCGGCGCCCGCCGCCTTCCACATGGCGATCGCCTCGTCGTCGCGGAACTCGCAACCGACCTCTTCGAGGATGGCGAGTGACTCCTGGTGGATCAGTTCCACCGCCTCGTCCGGGACCATCTGGTAGGTGGGAATCTCGCGGACCAGCGTTGGGAACGAGGTGACGGGGGCGCTCCTCAGCGCCTTGCGTCCGAGGCGACCGCCGCCGCGGCGGTGGGTTTGCTCAGTCAGTTCAGCGGCCGGTGCGTTCATGGAGCCTCCTCATTCCGTCCAACCAAGTTAGCGAGAGGAAATATGGATGTGACGCTGGAAAATCCTGATCTCTTGTATAAGCTCAGCTTATGCGAAGCCTGCGCCACCTCCTGCCCTCGGCCGGCAGCCTGATCGTCTTCGAGGCGGCGGGCCGGCTGTCGAGCTTCACCGCCGCCGGGCGCGAGCTCGGCATGACGCAGGCCGCCGTCTCCTATGCGGTGCGCGGGTTGGAGGAACAGCTTAGCGCGCAGCTGTTCCAGCGCCGCCACCGCCAGGTCGTCCTGACAGAAGCGGGGGAACGCTTCCATGCCGACGTCTCGCTCGGTCTGTCGCATATCCGCAAATCGGCCGAGGATCTGCGCCTGCAGGCGAGCGGCGGCCATGTCACGCTGGCGGCGTCGACCGCCTTCGGCTCGTTCTGGATGATGCCGCGCCTGCAGCAGTTCCGCGACGAACTGCCGGGCATCGACTTGCGCATCCAGACCGCCGACCGTGATCTCGACATCATCGCCGAGGGCATCCCGCTCGCCGTTCGCGGCGGCGAACCGCGCGACTGGGCCGATTATCATTCGCTGCCGCTGGCCGACGAGGAGATTTTTCCGGTGGTTGGCGCCAGCTATCTCGCGAAATTCGGCATGCCAAGGAGCGTCGCGGAGCTGGCGACGCATCGCCTGATCCACCTCGAGGAGCCCTACCGCGAGGCGGCTAGCTGGGACGAATGGTTCCAGTCTGCGGGCGGCAGGCTCGACAACACCGCGCGCGGCCTGCGCATCAACGATTACGGCCTCGTGATCCAGGGCGTCATGGAGGGCCAGGGCATCGCGCTCGGCTGGCGGCATCTGGCCGAACGGCTCCTGGCGTCGGGGCTGCTGGTGCCGGTGACCGACCATGTGCTGAGAACCGGCAAGGCGTTCTATGTGGTTTGGCCGAAGAACCGGGAGTTGAGCGAGAATGCGCGGAAAGTCAGGGACTGGCTGGCGGCGCAGGCTTGAAATCGGTTGCAGCGTAGTCACTATCGCGGAGTTCCTTCACACCCCCTTCTGTCCTGCCCGACATCTCCCCCGCAAGGGGGGAGATTGGCAGTTCATATGTCGCGTCACCCTTCAAGCATTGAAGATTGGCGAAAGCCGTCGTGACATCTGATCTCCCTCCTTGCGGGGGAGATGGCCGGCAGGCCAGAGGGGGGTGCTGTCCCGCTGGCATCTCCAATGTCCGGCATTCATTGAAGCCTTCCGCACACCCTTCGAATCCGCCTATAATACCCCCATGCCCATTCGCCAGCTTTCCGAAACGATGATCAACCAGATCGCCGCCGGCGAAGTCATCGAGCGTCCGGCGAGCGTGGTGAAGGAACTGGTCGAAAACGCGCTCGACGCCGGCGCCTCCCGCGTCGAGGTCGTCACTGCCGGCGGCGGGCTGAACCTGATCCGCGTCACCGATGACGGCTCCGGTATCCCCGAACAGGAACTGGCGCTGGCCATTGCGCGCCACTGCACCTCGAAACTTGCCGACAACATTCATGATATCAGCTCGCTCGGGTTCCGTGGCGAGGCATTGCCGTCAATTGGTTCGGTGTCGCGACTGTCGGTTCGCTCGCGCACAACCGCAGGCGACGCTGCAGCCGAGATCGCCATCGAAGGCGGCCGCGTTTCGGCGGTCAAACCGGCGGCGGCCAACCGCGGCACCACGGTCGAGGTGCGCGACCTGTTCTTCGCCACGCCGGCCCGGCTCAAGTTCATGAAGGGCGAGCGCGCCGAAAGCTCCGCCACCAGCGACGTGCTCAAGCGCATCGCCATCGCCTTCCCCGCCGTGCGCTTCACGCTGGCCGGCTCGGACCGCTCGACGCTGGAATTGCCGGCGACCGATGACAGTACCGAGGGCAGCCTGCGCCGCGTCGCTCAGGTGATGGGCGCCGAGTTTCCCGACAATTCCATCGCTATCGACGCCAGCCGGGACGGCGTGCACCTGACCGGCCACGTCTCGATCCCGTCCTTCACCCGCGCCAACGCGCTGCAGCAATATGCCTATGTCAACGGCCGGCCAGTGCGCGACAAGCTGATCGCCGGCGCCATTCGCGGCGCTTTCGCCGATGTGCTGCCGCGCGACCGGCACGCGGTGACCGTGCTGTTCCTGACGCTCGATCCGGCGACCGTCGACGTCAACGTCCACCCAGCCAAGGCCGATGTGCGCTTTCGCGACCCCGGCCTGGTGCGCGGGCTGATCGTCGGCGCCATTCGCGAGGCGCTGGCCAATGCCGGCATCCGCGCCGCCACCAGCGGGGCCGCCGGGATGGTGGCGGCGTTCCGGCCGGGAGCCGCCTCCTACGCCCATGCGGGTCCTGCCAACGGTCATCGCAGTTATGACGCGGCCTACCGGGCCTCGGGCTTTTCGGGCTTTGACCGCTCGCCACAGCGGCCGCTGGATATGGGATTTGACGGCGCCGGCTTCCGCGAAAACGACCAGGCTGCATTCGACGCCGGTCCGCTCGCCAGCGCCGATGCGCGTGCCGGCTTAGCCGAGCCGGCCGAGACGCTGCTCGGCACCGCGCTGGGCGCCGCCCGCGCGCAGGTCCACGAGAACTACATCGTCGCCCAGACGAGGGATTCGCTTGTCATCGTCGACCAGCACGCCGCGCATGAGCGGCTGGTCTACGAGGCGTTGAAGAATGCCCTGCACTCGCGCGCGGTGCCCTCGCAGATGCTGCTCTTGCCGGAGATCGTCGACCTGCCGGAGGAGGACGCCGAGCGGCTGGCCATGCATTCCGAAACGCTGGCCCGGTTCGGCCTCGGCATTGAGCGTTTCGGTCCCGGCGCGGTGGCGGTGCGCGAGACGCCGTCGATGCTCGGCGAAACCAATGTCCAGCAATTGGTGCGTGATCTTGCCGACGAGATCGCCGACAACGACACGATCGAGACGCTGAAGGAACGACTGGACAAGATCGCCGCCACCATGGCCTGCCATGGCTCGGTGCGCTCCGGCCGGCTGCTTAAGGCCGAGGAGATGAACGCACTGCTGCGACAGATGGAGGCGACTCCCGGCTCCGGCACCTGCAACCACGGCCGCCCGACCTATATCGAACTCAAGCTCGCCGATATCGAGCGGTTGTTCGGAAGGCGGTGAGCACAAGCCAGGTCAGGCCACACGCTCAATTCACCAACAGGCGATAATCCTTGAACCTATGAGAGAAAACGTAATCCCTTGAGTAGCCGGCGCTACCGCCGCGAAAATTCACGGAGATTATCTCGAAGCTTCTCCCAACCTGTTTTTGAACATTCATGTAGATGGGAGTCATCAGCATGCCGGCATCGCAATCGTCGTCATCGAAAGCGATCTCCTGAACGACCTTCTTTTTCTTCTTATCGATGACCCGCAATTTATTCATGCAGACGAGAAAGCCCGCTTTCTCGTAGACCCCGGCAAATCTGTGGGTGGCTGTCTGCGCCCAGAAGGGAATCTCGACGGTGCCGTCAACCTTCGCCTCGCCGGTATCATCGAGGCTTGCGACCTTCTTCAGCGTGATCGGGAACTTGTCCGAGCCCTTGCTCCAAGTCCCTGTTGCGCCGCTTTCGCCAAGGTCGAGAGAAAACGGACATCCGGCGGTGCCAACGGGCGTTTTCGATCCCATGACCAGCACCCGGTCGAACTCCCTGTCGTCCGCAATCTCGCAAAGGAAGACGCTGGTGCCACTGATCTTGCCGTACACCGCTATCGGGCTTTGCTTCGCGTCGTAGAAATAGCTCCCCTCGACCGTAATCCCGCTGCCGAAACTGTCATATCTCTGCAGCGATAGGTGGACGGGGTTAGGTCCGATGGAGCCTTCGTAGTTTTCGACCTGATACCAGCCCGCGGCGGCTTTCCCGGTCAGCAGCAAAACGCAAAACATTGCCGATATGAACAGTCTTCCCATTCCGTCCCCCAGTGAAGGCAGCGTACCATAGCTGTCCTTCCTCTGGATATCTGCATTCTGATGGAAGCGGTTCCCGGTTTGAGTCCGAAAACAGCTCCAATCATTGTTTTAACGCTTCAAATTCACCACGATGACGCCGCCGAGCGCCAGCGCACCGCCGATTATGCCGAGCAGCGTCGGCACTTCGCCCAGCCAGAAGAAGCCGATCAGGGCTGACATGGGCGAGACCAGATAGAGGAAGTTCGAGGCGCGTGCTGCCGGGAGGCGCGACAGTGCGGTTGCCCATGCGGCATAGGCGATCAGGCTGGGCACGATGCCAAGAAAGATCACGGCGCCGATACCGGCCGTGTTGGCGGCCGCGGCCTGCGCAAAGCCGCTTGGCAGAAAGGGTGCCAGGCAAAGCGCGCCAAGGATCATGTTGGAGGCCGAAATGGTCAGCGGGTGATGGCGGGCAAAGAGCGGCTTCTGGATGATCGTGTTGACGGCCGAGCACAGCGCGGAGCCAAGAACCAGCAGCGCGCCGGTGTCGAAACTCAAGCCATTGCCGTCGGCCACGGCGATGATGCCGATGCCGGCGAAAGAAATCGCCGTGCCGAACCAGGCCCAGCTTGAGAAGCGCTCGCCGAGCAATGCCATTGCCATGATGGCGGTGAAGATCGGGCTGACATTGATGATGAAACCGGCGGCACCCGCCGAAACCGTCAATTCGCCGAAATTGAGCATGACAGTGTAGAGCGCGACGAAGATGGCGCCGCCAAAGACCAGGCGCCACACTTCGTCGAGCCTCGGCAGCGCCGGGCGCTTGACGGCAAGAAAGATCGCCGCCGGCACCGCGGCAATGGCAAAGCGCAGCGCACCGAGTTCCAGCGGCCCGAATGCGGCGAGGCCGGCACGGATCGCCGGAAAGGCCGAGGCCCAGCCAACCACCGTCAACGCCACGGCGATGGCCGCCGTGGTGTCCATCCGCTGTGTCGGATTCGACATGCTGGTCGTTGCGCTCATCTGCCTGTCCTCGGGTTCCCAGAGTGTTGAAAGGCAGAAAGCGCCTTTTCGGCGCGGTTGACAAACGATCAAATCGAGGATCACCTGTGACTGTGGATCACAGCTCAGACACAATGGTGCCGCTCGAGACCCTGCGCGCCTTCGATGCGGCGGCGCGAACGGGGAGCTTTTCGGCCGCGGCCGAGAAGCTCAACATCACCCACGGCGCCGTCAGCCGGCAGATCGCCAAGCTGGAAGACTGGCTGGGCCTGAAAGTGTTCGACCGCGGCGCGCGCGGCGTCTCGCTGACCATCGAGGGCAACCGCCTGCATCTGCGCACGGCGGAAGCCTTTGCGCTGATCTCCAGCCATTCCGACCGCTGGGTCGAGCCGCGCGGCACCGCCGTGGTGCGGCTGACCTCGATACCCTCCGTCAGCGGGCTGTGGCTGATGCCACGCATGGCGGCGCTGGAGAACAATCCCACCAAGCTGCGCATCGTGCTCGACGTCGACATCCGCCAAGCCGACCTTGCCGATGAAGGCATCGACCTGTCGGTCCGCTGCGGCCGCGGCGGCATTCCGGGCCGCATCTCGGTGAAGCTGTTCGAGGAACATGTCTTTCCCGTCGCCGCGCCCGGCCTTGCCCGCGAGATCGGCCGCGGCGACCCGGCCCGGCTGCTGAGGTTTCCACTGATCAACGATTCCGACGCCTCCGGCTGGCGTGCCTGGTTTGCCGCGCAAGGGATGGACTACCGCCCGCGCCCGCAGGATCGCCGCTTCGAGGAGTATAATCTGGTGCTCGACGCTGCCGCCTATGGGCTCGGCATCGCGCTGGCACGGCCGCCGCTGACCGGACACCAGTTGGAGGCAGGCCGCATCGTCGCCGTCGACGAGCGCACGGCGCTGAACCCGGTGTCGTACTGGCTGGACCGGCCGCTGGGGCGGCCGCGTACGGCTGCCGCCGAACTTTCACGCCGTATCGCTGTCGAGGCGGGGCTGGCGATGGACAAGATGGAAGCTTTCCTCGAAGCCGAGCGATAGCGGCGATCGTTCGGTGCTCAGCCAAGCACCAGCAAGGCGAGCCCGACAATGGCGACGGCCAGAAACCCGGCTGCCAGCGCCATCAGGCCGACACGCATCTGCTGCCGGCCTTCGGGCTGGACCGTGTCATTCGACCCAGACATCGCCTGCCCCCGCTTCGCCGCCGCGTCGGTGGCGGAGGCGCGGCGCGGCGGCGAAACCCCCGGTGCGAGAAGCGCAAACCAGGGCAGTCCTGCCGGCTTTGCGGCAGCGCCATCATCGGCCCTGGCCGGCGGCACCGGCAGACCGCGCTGTGCATCGTCGTTGGCTGGCGTCGCCTTGCCTGTCGCAGCCGTTGTCGGCCCGAAATCGTCGGGCGCCGCGTCACCCGGTTCGGCAAGCGCCAGATAGGCCTGCAGGATCTCGGCAGAACCCGTCTGCTGCCCCTTTGCGGTGGCTGCGGACAACAGCGCCTGCAGCGCCGGCGCCGCTGCCGGCTGCAAAGGCGCGCCGGACGGCGTCGGCGGCTGCACCAGCGCCTTTATAAGTGCTGCTTTCGCCGGATCGGCCTTCGCCGACGGCAACGCTGCCAACATCATGGCCTCACGCAGCAGCGCGGTCAGGCGGGCGGATGAAATGTCCATGCCGGTCCCATAAGAATGGTTTGGAGCGACAATAGCGCCTCAGCATTGCGTCAAGCTTGACCTTGCCGGCAATTTATGGCGATGAAATCAGCATGAACCTTGGCACCACTCCATGATGAACCGCTTCGAAGGCCCCGGCGGCAAGGAAGCCCGTATCCGCTATCTCGACGGCGACTTCCAGGTCACCAGCCCCGGCGCCTTCGTGCGCTGCGCGGTGACCGGCGAGAGCATTCCGCTGGACGAGCTCAAATATTGGAGCGTCGCCAGGCAGGAGCCCTATGTCAGCGCCGCCGCCTCGCTGCGCCGCGAGATCGAGATGCATCCGGACCTGCGCAGCCGGGGTTAGATCGGCACACCGGAAAGCAAGGCTCACCGTCGATCTGATTTTCCTGGAACGCCTGCAGGACTATGGCTTTGAGGATGCCGGCGCGTTTTCGACCGAAAAGTCGAATTTATGAACAAGCCGATCTCCGACAAGCACTTTGATGGAATACGGCCCGATCGGATCACCCTCGGCCATGCACCAGCCATGCGAGATCCATCCGTCCTGCGGTTTGTAGAACATGGTGGTCTCGGAGACCCTTCGATCGCCCGATAGCTTGCTCAAGCTGTATTCGTTTCCGTCGATACCACCCCACTGCCTGGGCTCCGCGGGAAGCGCGAACACCTCGGTGACCGATACCAGTCTGTCGCCTTGCGCCAGACGTACGCGCCATTCAAAGCAGGCGCTATCGGGGATAAGCGGTACAATGTTTGAGGGCCGAACGTGGGTAGCACCGTCCGCTTCGGTGACCGAGACCAGAAATTCGCTGTCGGTCGCGGTGGGTGCCTGCGCCGAAGATGGGTTCGCCATCGCCACAAGAACAAAGCCCACAAAGAGTGCCCGCAACCTATCCACCCCCCGCGCTGAAGCCGGTCTGACTTATAATAGTGATAAGCGGCGAGAAATATCCTGTGTCAACGCGGGAGCGCCCTACCCTCGCAGCCGGCGCTGTCTCCAGGCATCCAGCGTCTCGTCGATGATGCGCTCCGGCACAGTGTCGAGTTCGAACGTGGCGTCGATCTCCAGCACGGCGAGTTCAGCGAGGAAATCGGCCGGGGCAGCGCCGTGGCGCAGCCGGGCGGCGTCCTTGGCGGTGGTGACGAGGCCCAGTCCATCGCGGCGCGCGGTTGCCGCCAGTTCCGCGAGTTCATCAGGGGCATAGAAGTGATGGTCCGGAAACGACCGGCTCAGCGCCACTTCCGCACCACTGCCGCGCAGCGTGTCGAAGAATTTTTCGGGGTGGCCGATGCCGGCAAAGGCGAGGAACCGCCGGCCGGCGAACCGCTCCTTGGCCGCGGGCTCGGCATGCGCCTCGAAGATCGGCCGGCCGGCGCGCGCCGCTTGGCGCACGACCTGGTCGGCGGCAGCGCCCTCGCCCATCTTCAACAGCCCGTCGGTGAACACCAGTTGGTCGACGATGTTGGCTCTCAGCGGACCGCCCGGAATGACCCGGCCGTTGCCGATGCCGTAACGGGCGTCGACGACGACCAGCGCATAATCGATATGGATGCGTGCGCTCTGAAAACCGTCATCCATGATCAGGAAATCGCAGCCATGGGCTTCCATGAGCAGCTTGGCGCCGGCAGCGCGGTTGGGGCTCACCGCAACCGGCGCGTGCTCGGCCAAAAGCAGCGGCTCGTCGCCGACATGCTTTGCAGCGTCGTGACTGGCATCGACGACATGCGGCTGCGCGAACGAGCCGCCATGGCCGCGCGACAGGAATCCGGGATTGAGCTGCATGCGCCGGGCCTGCTTGGCCAGCGCGATGGCGATCGGCGTCTTGCCGCTGCCGCCGACGGTGAAGTTGCCGACGCAAAGCACTGGCGCGTCGATCTTTTCACGTACCGCCCGATGCATGCGGCGGCCGGCGACGATGCCATAGACGGCTGATAGCGGCGACAGCGCAAAGACCCGCCAGTCCGGCGCTTCCCACCAGAAAGGTGGTGCTTCCGACGCCACCTATCGCCCGTCGGCGCCCTTCAGGCGCGACTTGACGATCAATGGCTGGATATAAGGCTCGAGCGACTTCAGCGTGTGCGCCAGCGCACCGCGCATCTGGTCGACTGTGGCGGCACCGGCCGCCATCATCTCATGGCGCGCAACTTCATTGCTCAGCAGGAAATTGACGGCGCCGGCCAGCATGTCGCGGTCGCGCACCAGCTTGGCGCCGCCGCTGTCGAGCAGGCGCTGATAGGCCTCGCGAAAATTTTGGACGTTGCGGCCGGCCAGCACAGCGGTGTCGAGCATGGCCGGCTCCAACGGATTCTGGCCGCCTTCCGAGGTCAGCGAGCGGCCGACAAAGGCGATTTCCGTCAGCCGGAGATAAAGCCCCATCTCGCCGATCGTATCGCCGAGCAGGATATCGCTGTCGGCGGTGATCCGGTCGCCCTTGCTGCGCCGCGCCAGCTTCAGGCCCATGCCGGAAATCTGTGCGGCCAGCGCTTCGGCGCGGTCGGGATGACGGGGGACGATGATCGTCAGCAGGCCATGGTGGCGCTTGTAGAGCGTGGCGTGGACTTCCGCCGCGACCACCTCCTCGCCGTCATGGGTCGAAATTGCCGCCCAGGTCGGGCGGCCGGCGATCTGGCGCTTCAGCGTCGCCAGCGCCCGTTCGTCGACCGGCGGCGGCAAGGTGTCGACCTTGAGGTTGCCGGACACGGTGACCGGCCGGGCGCCAAGCGCGCGAAACCGTTCGCCGTCGACATCCGACTGGGCAACGACGTGGGCGAGGTTCTCGAACAGCGCCTCGGCGATGTTGGCGCGCTTCTTCCAGGATTTGAACGAACGGTCGGAAAGCCGGCCGTTGACCAGCACCTGCGGCACGTGGCGGGCGCCGAGCTCGAGGATCGTCATCGGCCATATCTCGGATTCGGCGATGATAGCCAGGTCCGGCCGCCAGTGATCGAGAAAGCGGCTGACGGCCGGCTTCAGGTCGAGCGGAACATATTGGTGGATGATGCGGTCGCCCAGCCGTTCGTCGGCAACCTGCGCCGAGGTCACTGTTCCCGTCGTCAGCACGATGTTGACACCGTAGTCGAGGATGCTTTGCACCAGCGGCACGACCGCAAGGGTCTCGCCGACGCTTGCCGCATGGATCCAGATCACCGGCCCTTCGGGGCGCGGCCGCCCGGCAACGCCGTAGCGCTCACGGCTGCGGCTGCGGTCTTCCTTGCCCTGCGATGTGCGCCAGGCGACATAGGGACCCATCAGCGGATAGGCGGCTGCACCGGCAAGGCGGTAGGCCGCCAGGAAGGCGCGCGCCCAGCCGACGCTCATGGCCTGCCGTCCACGAGCCGATAGGCCTCGGCGGTTGCGGCATTGAGCGCGGCCGTGACTTCCTTGCGCTTGCGCTCCATTTCGGCCTCGTCGGCATTGGCCGGCACGAAAACCGGCGTTCCGATGACGATCGAGGAGCGGCCGAACGGCAGGTTGATGGTGGTCTTGTCCCAGCTCCTTTCCAGCACCTTGCGGCGGCTGGTGGCGATGGCGGCAGGCATGATCGGCCGGCCGGAAAGGCGTGCCAGCAGAACGATACCAAGCCCCGCGTCGCGCGGCGTGCCGTGGGGAATGTCGGCGATCATGGCGACGTTCTTGCCGGCCACGAGTGACTTTTTCAGGGCGATGAGCGCCTTGGCGCCGCCCTTGTCGAGATGCTTCGTGCTTTCACGCCCGCCGGAGCCGCGCACCGCCTCGATGCCGAATTTTTCGATCATCAGCGCGTTGAGTTCGGCGTCGGCGCTGCGCGAGACCATGGCGACCAGCGGCCGTCCCTTGGGATAATAGGCTGGGGTCAGCAGATGCTGGCCATGCCAGAGCGCGATGATGCCGGGTTCGAATTCGGCGTAGTCGCCGCCTGAAAATTTAGCCGAGCCTTCGACCACGCGGTTGGTCAGGCGCACCAGGCGGACGAACTGGGCGAGCAGGCTGACGATCATGCTCTTGACGATTCGCGACTGCGCCAACGGCTCGCGGATCTTGCGCCAGAATGTCTTCGAACTGCCCCCGCGTCTTCTTCGGACCGCGGCGCCGGTGGGCTGCCCTTTCACCGCTTCATGCTCCATCGCTGTCAACCGGCGGCCTTGCTTTCAGGGTCGAGCAGCCGGTGCAGATGGACGACGAAATAGCGCATATGGGCATTGTCCACGCTGGCTTGCGCCTTTGCCTTCCACGCGGTGTGCGCGGTTTGATAGTCCGGATAAACGCCAACGATGTCGAGCGCGTCGAGATCGCGGAACTCGGTGCCGCCCAGCTGCTTCAGCTCGCCGCCGAACACCAGGTGCAAAAGCTGTTTCTTTCCGTCTTCCGCGGCCATTTCGGTCCTTCACATATTGTGAGTTTGCGACAGGTCTAGCCCAAAGCTGCCGACTTTGGAACCTTCGATCACGCTTCCGTATCGGCAATGACGCCGGCAAGCACGGTCAGCAGCTGGCCGCTGCCGGCGACCAGCGCGCCGTGACGGATGATCTCCCCGGCATAAAGCGGCGCGCGGCCATGGCCGTCGAGCACGGCGCCGCCAGCCTCGCGCAAGATGAGATCGGCGGCGGCGATATCCCAGTCATGCGCGTTGGGCTTGACGAAGGTGGCGTCGAGCGTGCCGTTGGCGACCATCGCCAGCCGGTAGGCGAGCGAGGGAATGTGCGCCGCCCGCCGCACCCGGCCCTGCCATTGCGGCGGCATCAGGTCGATCAACTGCTTCAGCCCGCCGATCTCGACCGTCTCGCCCAACTGGCGCACGGCAATCGGCTTGCCGTTGCAGAAAGCTCCATGGCCAGGCAACGCCCAATAGGTTTCGCCCTTGGCCGGACATTCGAGCACACCGGTGAGTGTGCGGCCATTCTCGACCACCGCGACGCTGACGCACCACGAGCGCAGACCTTCGAGAAAGCCGCGGGTGCCGTCTATGGGGTCGACGACAAAGGTGCGCCGCGCCAGAAGCCGCGCCGGATCGTCAGTCGTTTCCTCTGATAGCCAGCCATAGTCCGGCCGCGCCGCAAGCAGGGTCTCGCGCAGATAGGCGTCCGCCGCGTGGTCGGCTTCGCTGACCGGCGAGGTGCCGCCCTTCATCCACACTTGCGGGTTCTTGCCGAAATAGCGCATGGCGATCGCGCCCGCCTCGCGGGCGGCGTCGCGCAGCAGATCGAGGTCTTCCGAGGCCCCGGCCGATATGACCGGGTCACGCTCCGGCAAGGGTCATTCCTTCGATCAGCAGCGTCGGTGCGGCGGTGCCGAAATCGCGGTCAAGATCGCTCGCCGGCACCATGTTGAGGAACATCGTCTTCAAATTGGAGGCGATGGTCACCTCGGCCACCGGATAGGCAAGCTCACCATTGTCGATCCAGAAGCCGGATGCGCCACGGCTGTATTCGCCGGTCACCATGTCGACGCCCTGGCCGAACACTTCGGTGACATAAAAGCCGGATTTCAGCGACCTGATCAGGTCTTCCGGCGTCCTGTCGCCCGGCTCGATGGCGAGATTGGTCGAAGACGGCGATACCGACGAGCCGCTGCGCGCGCCGCGTCCGTTGGTGGTCAGCCCCAATTCCCGCGCGGCGGACGTCGACAGGAACCAGTGCTTCAGCACGCCGTTCTCGACCATCAACAGCTTTTCGCCCTCGACGCCTTCGCCGTCGAACGGGCGCGAGGCCTGACCGCGACGCCGCAGCGGTTCGTCGGTGACGGTGATGGCAGCCGACGCAACCTGCTTGCCCATCATCTCGCGCAAAAAACTGGTCTTGCGCGCCACCGAAGCGCCGTTGATGGCGCCGGCGAGATGGCCGGCAATGCCGCGCGCGACGCGCGGATCGAACACCACGTTGACCGGACCGGTCGCCGCCTTGCGGGCGCCGAGGCGGCGCACGGCGCGCTCGCCGGCCTTGCGGCCGATCAGCTCCGGCGCGTCGAGATCGGAAAAATGCTGGTTCGAGGAGTATTCGTAGTCGCGCTCCATGCCGGTGCCCTCACCCGCAATCACGCTGGCCGAACGCGAAAAGCGCGACGCGACATAGTGGCCGACGAAGCCGTCCGACGTGGCAAGCACCAGCCCGCCGAGGCCTGCGCTGGCGCCGCTGCCGGCCGAATTGGTGACACCCTTGACTGCAAGGGCCGCTTCCTCGGCGGCAAGGGCCGCTTCCTTCAACTGATCGGCCGAAACCTCGGTGGCGTCGAACAGATCGAGGTCGCGCACCTTGCCAACCAGCAAAGCCGGATCGGCGAGACCCTGATAGGGGTCCTCGGGCGAGACTTTGGCCATGGCCACGGCGCGCTCAGCCAGCGCCTTGGGGTCCGATGCCGCCGTCGCCGAGACGCTCGCCACCCGGTTGCCGACGAAGACGCGCAGCGAGACATCGTCGCCCTCGGACGCTTCGGTGTTCTCGACCTTTCCCAGCCGCACCGACACGCCGATCGAGCGGCCGCGCACGGCAACCGCGTCGGCGGCGTCGGCGCCGGCCCGCTTGGCAGCCTCGACCAGTGCCGCGACGCGGTCGGTCAATTTCGCTGCCTCTGGTGTATCGGTCATGCGCATGGTCCTGGCTGAAGCCGCGCCGGGCGGTAGCGGCTGTTGCACCATCTATTGTCCCAATGCGGCTTGTGCAATGGCGCACGGGCAATTGTCCCGCTGCGGCATAGCGCCCAAGCGGCCCGCAAAGCCCATCCGCGGCGGCCGCCACAGACGCGCGGCTTGACCGGTTTGTGAGTTTAACCAAGGCCGATTTCCGTCAAGGAGTGGCGACTGGCGTCCAGATCACGTCATCGATCCTCGTCGCGCCCGTTGCCAGCATCACCAGCCGGTCGAAGCCAAGCGCCGAGCCGCTGGCTTGCGGCATGATGGCGAGGGCGGCGAGAAAATCCTCATCCAGCGGATAGCGCTCGCCATAAACGCGCTCCTTCTCGTCCATCTCGGCGGCAAAGCGCCGGCGCTGCTCGACCGGATCGGTCAGTTCGCCAAAAGCATTGGCGAGCTCGACGCCGCAGCAATAGAGCTCGAAGCGCTCGGCCACGCGCTGGTCCTCCGCGCTCGGCCGGGCGAGCGCCGCTTCCGAGATCGGATAGCCGTACAAGATGGTGGCCCGCCCCTGCCCCAGCACCGGTTCGACCTTCTCGACCATTACCCGGCTGAACAAATCGGCCCAGTTGTCATCGTCGGCCGTGCGCAGGCCGGCCTTGACCAGAGCATCATGGAGTGCGGCGCGGTCTGTGCCGCCATCGGCAGAAACGGTGGCAAGAAGATCGATGCCGGCGTAACGCGCAAAAGCTTCCGCCACGCTCACGCGTTCCGGTTCGGCGAACGGATCGGCCTCGCGGCCGCGAAAGCGGAAGGTTTTGGCGCCGGCCCGCTCGGCTGCCAGCTTCAGCAGTTCGGCGCAATCGGCCATCAGGCTGTCATAGGTTTCGCCGACCCGATACCATTCCAGCATGGTGAATTCGGGATGGTGCAAGGGGCCGCGCTCGCGGTTGCGCCAGACGGCGCCCAGGCTGAAGATCCGCCGCTCGCCGGCGGCAAGCAGCTTCTTGCAGGCGAACTCCGGCGAGGTGTGGAGATAAAGCGGCCGGCGCGCGCCGTCGGCGCCGATCGCCTCGGTGGCGAAGGCTGAGAGATGCGCCTCGTTGCCGGGCGAAATCTGCAATGCCGCCGTCTCGACCTCGATGAAGTCGCGCTCGCCAAACCAGCCGCGCATTGCGGCAGCTATGGCGTTGCGGGCCATCAGCCGCGGCCGGCGGTCGGCGTGAACATCCGGCGTCCACCAGGGCGAAGCGCCAGTCATGGGTTTGCCGGGCAACGGAATTGCTGACAGGGCTGGCGGTTCGGGCCAAGATGCGCTACGGCGACGGCTCTCGCAGCCGATTTGCGCCGAACGATCGTTTCAGGCCAACGAAGTCTAGGATTGAAAACCGTGGTGAAGGTCATCGCCAGTTCGCTCCGTAAAGGCAATGTCGTCGACAAGGACGGCAAGCTTTACGTGATCCTCTTTGCCGAAAACATCCACCCTGGCAAGGGTACGCCGGTCACCCAGCTCGACATGCGCCGCATCTCCGACGGGGTGAAGGTTTCGGAGCGCTACCGCACCACCGAGCAGGTCGAGCGCGCCTATGTCGAGGAGCGCGAGCACACCTTCCTCTACGCCGACGCCGAGGGGTATCACTTCATGAACCCGGAAAGCTACGACCAGGTCGCGGTGCCGGAAAGCGTGGTCGGCGACATGGCGCCCTACCTGCTCGAAGGCATGGCGGTGCAGATCTCGCAGTTCAACGGCATCGCCATAGCCCTGGTGCTGCCGCAGCGCGCTACTTTCGAAGTGGTCGAGACGGAGCCGACGACCAAAGGCCAGACGGCGTCCTCGTCATACAAGCCGGCCGTGCTTTCCAACGGCGTGCGCACGCTGGTGCCGCCGCACATCGCGCCGGGCACCCGCGTGGTGGTGATGACGGCTGACGGTGCTTATGTGGAGCGGGCGAAGGACTGACGCGCGAGCGCTTCCGTCCTGGTTGATCCGTTGCATTGCCTTCTGCGGCCGCTGGCTCGATAGTCCTGCCGATGTGGCAGACCTTTGTGACCTACTGGCCTCTGATCCTTGTGATCATTCCGATGCTGATGGCCGCCATCGGCATCGTCCACGCAATCATGACCAAGGAAGACGTGCGCGCCGCCACCGGCTGGGTCGGCGTGATGATCTTGTCGCCGTTCCTTGGCGCGATCATCTATGCCATTGCCGGCATCAACCGCATCCGCCGCGCCACGATCAGCGCCATGCGGCCCGTCGCCGGTGAAGCCGAGACAGCCAAACACGACCACGACATTGCGCTCGAAGCACTCATTTCAGCCGAATTCGGCCAGCGCTTTGCCGGCCTGAAGACGCTAGGCGACAGGGTGGCGCGGCGCGCACTGACGTCGGCAAACGCGATCACGATCCTCAGGACCGGCGACGAAGCTTACGCAGCAATGTGCCGGGCGATAGACAGTGCACAGCGCAGCATTCTGCTCGAGACCTACATCTTCGACAATGACGAGATCGGACGACGTTTTGTCGGATCGCTGGCCGGAGCGGTCCGGCGCGGTGTGACGGTTCGCGTGCTGATCGATGCGGTGGGCGTGCGCTATTCCGTGCCCAGCATTCTTGGGACACTCCGGGAAGCCGGCGTCACCGTCGATCTGTTCAACGGCAACATCGTCATGGGCCTGAGACTTCCCTATGCGAATTTGAGGACGCACAGGAAAATCCTGATCGTCGACGGCGCGGTGGCATTCACCGGAGGCATGAACATCCGCAAGGGGTTCTCGGCTGAATTCGCTGGCACTGCCAGCTCGGCGGATACGCATTTCCAGGTCACGGGGCCGGTCGTGGCCGACCTGTTCGCGGTTGCCGCCGAGGACTGGCGTTTTGCCGGCAACGAGGCGCTCAAGGACGAGGTCTGGCACGTGGCAAAGCCCTCGCCGCCTCCCGGTCAGCCGATCCTGGTGCGGGCGGTGGCGTCGGGGCCGGATGCCAGCATCGAAACCAACCACAAGCTGCTGATGGGCGCATTTTCCGTCGCCCGCAAATCGATCCGCATCATGTCGCCCTATTTCCTGCCGGACCGGGAATTTGTCAGCGCGCTGGTCACGGCTGCCCGGCGCGGCGTCGAGATCGACATCGTCGTGCCCGCGGTCAACAATCTCTTCCTGGTCGGCCGCGCCATGACGGCGCAATACGACCAGGTGCTGAAGCACTATTGCCGCGTCTGGCGCCATGAAGGGTCGTTCGACCATTCGAAGCTGTTGTCGGTCGATGGCGTGTGGGCCTATGTCGGCTCCTCCAACCTCGACGCCCGGTCGCTGCGGCTGAATTTCGAAATCGACCTGGAGGTGCTGGATACCGGCTTTGCCGCCGAGATCGAGGGGCGCATCGGAGCGGCAATCGCTTCCGCCAAACCCGTCACACTCGCAACCCTAAGAGCGCGGCCATTTGTCATCCGGGTTTTTGACCGGTTGTTATGGCTGGGATCGCCCTATCTTTAGAATCAGGACAGATTGAACGCAGGCCTATGGATATAAACGGACGCAGCCTTCCTGAAACCGTGCTCCTGTCGATCCGCGGCAGGAAAGCGCGCAAGGCGAACGCGACGCCGCGCAAGCACATTGAAGGGGCCCAGATGGTGGTCGCCTCCTACAACGTCCACAAATGCATCGGCACCGACCGCAGGTTCGACCCCGAACGGACCGCCCGCGTCATCCGCGAGATCGGCCCCGACGTCATCGCGCTGCAGGAAGCCGACAACCGATTCGGCGACCGCGCCGGGCTGCTCGATCTTGCCCGGATCGAACACGAAACCGGGCTGGTGCCGGTGCCGGTTTCCGGAAGCGGCAAGGGCCATGGCTGGCGTGGCAACGTGCTTTTGTTCAAGCGCGGCACGGTGCGCGACGTCCATCAGATCAAGCTTCCGGGACTGGAGCCCCGCGGCGCGCTGGTTGCCGAGATCGACCTCGACGAAACGCGCACTCTGCGCGTCATCGCCGCGCATCTCGGCCTGTTGCGCCGCTCGCGCTCGGAGCAGGCCCGCGTCGTGCTCGACATCATGAGCAACCAGGATGAAAGGCCGACCTTGCTGCTCGGCGACCTCAACGAATGGCGGCTGGGCAACCGCTCGGCGCTCAAGACGCTGCACGCCACCTTTGGTTTCACGCCGGCGGCGGTGCCGACTTTCCCCTCAGGCCTGCCGGTACTGGCGCTCGACCGGATCATGGCCAACCGGCACGGCATGGTCTCGTCGGTGGAAGCTCATGATACGCCGCTGTCGCGGGTTGCGTCGGATCATTTGCCGCTGACGGCGTTTGTCAGCCTGTAACTCATCCGTCCCGCAGCCAGACCAGCATCTCACCGGGTTCACGGTTGTCCCAGGCAAAGTACGGGACGGCGGTGATTTTCGTTTCGCTCACCGCCGGCGGATCGGTGCGATAGAGCCCGGTTTCCCAGTTTTCCTGAGCTTCCTTGCTGGCAAGTGCCGAAAGCGTGACGATGCCGCCGAGCAGGTTCGGCTCGGCATGCGCCTCGATTTTTGCCGTTCGCGGCAGAGCGATCCGATGCAACTGGCCGGCATTGTCGGTCTCCTCGACGCAATAGATCAGCGGACCGCGCGCAAGTGCGACGCGGCCGATGTCCTGACGCACCTCCGGATTGGCGAACAGACGGGCGATCGACATTTCGAGATCGAGTTCGACCCGGTCGCCCTGGCGCCACTCGCGCCGGATCGCGGCATAGCCGTCGCTGGTGATGCCGTCCAGACCGACCGCGGCGCCGTTGACCTTGAGCGCCGCCTTGCCGCACCAGGAGGGGACGCGCAGGTGCAAGGTGAACTCGACCGGCGCGTCGGCTTCGATCCGGATCGAGACCGCGCCATCCCAAGGATAATTGCTGGTCTGAATCAGACTGACCGCCCGGTTCGATATGTCGAAGCGCGCGGTGCTGTCGCCGTAGAGATGAACGGCCAGCGCATCATCCGAGAGGGAGTAGAAATAGCTCCCGATGGAGGCGACCATGCGGCCGATATTGGGCGGGCAACAGGGGCAGCGATGCCATTTCCAGCGATTGTGCCTGCCCCGGCTCTCCAACGGGTTCTCGTAGAAGAACAGCGAGCCGTCGAGCGACAGGCCGGAGATCGAGCCGTTGTAGAGTGCCCGCTCCATCATGTCGGCGTAGCGGGCGTTGGGACCCATGCCGAGCATGCGGCTGGCCCAGAACACGAGGCCGACCGAGGCACAGGTCTCGGCATAGGCGGTTTCGTTGGGCAGGTCGTAGTCGCTGGTAAAGCCCTCATTGTGCGCCGACGGCCCGAGGCCGCCGGTGATATAGAGGTTCTTGGTGGTGAGATCGTTCCACAGACGGTCGAGCGCTACCCTGAGCGTGTCGTCGCCATATTCGGTGGCGATGTCGGCCATGCCGGAATAGAGGTACATCGCCCTGACCGCATGGCCGACGACCTTGTCCTGCTCGCGCACCGGCTTGTGCGACTGGTTGTACTCATAAGTCTTGAAATGATAGGCCTTTGGGTCGGCGCCGCGCGCACGCGCCTCCTCGTCGAAATAATGCGGCTGTTGCCCGCGCTGGTCGATGAAATACCTGGCCAGGTCCATGTATTTCTGCTCGCCGGTTGCCCGCGCCAGCTTGACCAGCGCCAGCTCGATCTCCTCATGGCCGCAATAGCCCTTCTTCTTGCCCGGCTCCGGGCCGAAGGTGTCGGCGATATGGTCGACATAGCGGCACATGATATCCAGCAGCTTGCGCTTGCCGGTGGCCTGGTAGTAGGCGACCGCGCCTTCGATCAGATGGCCGGCGCAATAGAGCTCGTGGCAATCGCGCAGATTGGTCCAGCGCTTCCCGGGCTGGATGCGCTGGTACCAGCTGGAGAGATAACCGTCTTCCTGCTGCAGTCTGCCGTAGAGGTCGATGACGGCATCGATCTTCGTCTCGAGTGCCGCGTTCTTGCGCCGGTAGAGCGAATAGGCCGCGGTCTCGATGGTCTTGCCCCAATCGGAGTCCCAGAACATCTGCGTCGTCACCGTCGAGCCGGTGAAGCCGGGGCTGGCCGCCTCGTCGGGCGACGGCGAATGGAACGGAATGACGACGCCCGGCGAGGGCCGGTCCGGGTCGATCTGCTCCAGCATGCGCGCCTCGACGCAGCGCTCGTAGAGGATGTCGGCGGTGCGCGACGCCACGGCATCGACACGGTCGCCCCAGAAGCCGCGGACATCGACCTGCGGCACCGGCAGCGGGCGGAAGGCGAGTTTGCCGGGCTTGGCGGTTGGTTGAACGGTCATCGTGTCACTCCGTTGGATAGTGGTCATTTCACGGCGGGTCATTTCACCGCGCCGGCCATCAGGCCGCGGATGTAGAAGCGCTGCAGCAAGAGGAAGAGCACCAGGCACGGCACCATCATCACGGTGACGCCCGCCTGCACCGCGCCCCAGTCGATGGCGCCGAAGCGGCCCGACTGAAGCGCCGTCATCATGATCGGCAGCGTGAATTTGGACTGGTCGGTCATCAGCACGAGTGCGGCCAGGAATTCGTTCCAGGCGCCGAGGAAGGCGAACAGCGCGATGGTGACGATGCCGGGCCAGACCAGCGGCAGCATCACCTTCAGCAGCATGGTGACGTTGTTGGCGCCGTCCATGCGCGCGGCCTCCTCGATCTCGCGCGGCACCGCGTCGAAGGCGTTGCGCATCATGAAGATCGAGAACGGCAATTGCAGCGTGGTGTAGACCAGGACCAGCCCGGTCAGCGTGTTGTGCAGGCCGACCTTGGTCAGCACCAGGAAGATCGGCGTCAGGATCGACTGGAACGGGATCATGATCGTCGACAGGATGACAATGAAGAGCACATCCTTCATGGGAAAGCGGAAGCGCGAAAAGCCATAGCCGGCCAGCACGCTGACGATGACCGACAGGATCACCGTCATCGAGGCGACATAGAGGCTGTTTTGCGCCGGCAGCCAGAGGCCGTCGCCAAAGGTGTCGAGCGTGCGGTAGTTTTCGATCGAGAAGCCGGTCGTCGGCCATGGCGGCAGCGGCGGCTGGCGCGCCTCCTGCGCCGGCTTGAAGGTCGACAGCACGGCCCAGACGATCGGCGCGATGAACAGCACTGAGGCGATCATGCCGGTCGAATGCTCGGCGATCCTGAGCCAGAGGCGGCTGCTGCGGCTTCTTGCCTGCGCCATCAGTCGATGCCCTCCGGCTTGCGCAGCAGCCACAGCTGAACCAGGCTGAGCGCCACCAGTATGGCCAGCAGGATCATCGACAGCGCCGCGCCATAGCCGAGCTTGAACGAGACGAAGGACTGGTTGAAAATCCAGTAGACGGCGGTCAGCGTCTGGTTGCGCGGGCCGCCGCGCAGGATGATGTAGAACTGGTCGAAGGCGAGGATCGAACCGGCGATCGACAGGATCAGCGCCAGCGCCAGCGTGCGGCGCATCAGCGGCAGGGTGATGGCGCGAAAGCGCGCGAACGGCCCTGCCCCGTCGATCATCGCGGCTTCCTGCAGATCGGTCGGGATCGACTGCAGGCCGGTCATCAGGATGATCATGGTGAAGCCCGCCACCTTCCAGACGACCATGGCGATGATCGACCAGAAGGCCGGCTGGAAGGTCGCCAGAAGGTTGAACTTTTTCCCGGTCAGGCCGAGGTCGTAGGCGGCCGGGCTGAACAGGCCGGAATCGACATTGAGCAGCCACGACCAGAGCAGGCTGGCGGAAGCGAAACCGACGACCGCCGGCATGAAGAAGGATGTCCGGTAAAAGCCGGTCAGCCGCCTGGGCTTTTCGATGAACAGCGCCAGCGGAAAGGCGACGGCGAAGATCACGATGGTGACGATCACGGTGTAGTAGGCGGTGAAGCTCAGCGCGTTCCAGAAACGGTTGTCGCGCAGGATCGCCCGGTAATTGTCGAAGCCGATATAAAAATGCTCGCCCATCAGCGGCCAGTTGTGCAGCGACATCCACGCGGTCATGCCGAGCGGGATGATGAAGAAGACGACGACCAGTGCCACTGCCGGCGCGACATAGAGCAGGCCGATCCACTGCCGGCGGCCGGCACCGACCAGTTTTCTGGCGCGTGGCGGGGTGGTGGTGATGGCGGTCATTTACCCTCCCCCTTGTGGGGAGGGTCGCTGCGCAGCAGCGGGGTGGGGGGGGGGGGGGGGCGCCGTCCGCGGCGGGCCCGCGGGGCGGGGCGGGCGGCCCCCGGCCCGGGCCCGCCCCCCCCCCCCCGCCCGCGCCGCCCCCCCATCCGAACCGGTCCGACCTCCCCACAAGGGGGAGGTAGGGCGTCGGTGCCATGATTGCGAATGCCAGGGGTCATGCCTGCTCTTCCGTTGGATCTCGTAGGGCGGTGGGACACACCTCCCCCACCCCGCTGCTTCGCAGCGACCCTCCCCACAAGGGGGAGGGTAAGGAGCGCCGGCCGCCCGTCCAGGGAGACGGATCGGGCGGCCGGATCAGGACCTGCGACGGCAGGGGCGTCATGCGCCCTCGCCGCCGGCCAGTCCTTATTTCTGCGCCTGGTCGATGATCGACTGCATGGTCTCCTGTGCATTGGCGATGGCGCCATCGACGTCGTCGCCGAAGACGACCTCGTTGATCATCTGCGTCCACGGACCGTTGGCCGAGTTGATCAGGTCGTTGAACACCACGGAATAGGGCGTGCGGCCCTTGGCCATGGCTTCGGCGGCGATCTGGTAGCGCGGATCGAGATCTTTCAGCGCCTCCTTGGCGATGTCGCCGCGCACCGGCAGGCTGCCGTATTTGGCCAGGATGGTCTGGCCTTCGAGCGAATAGGCGAAGTCGAGAAACTCCTTCACCACGGCGAGCTTCTTGGTGCCCTTGGTGACGACGAAATTGTCGCCGCCGGCAAACGAAGACCAGCCGCTGTCCTTGCCCGGCAGGAAGGTGACGCCATAGTCGATATCCGGATATTGCGTGTTGAGCGCGCCGATGGCGAAGGCGCCGGACGGCGAAATGCCGATATTGCCGGTGGCGAAGGCGGCAAAGAAATTGGCGCCGGTGTCGGTCTGCGCGCCGGCCGGCACCAGGTCCTTCTTGACCATCGAGCGGTAGAGGTCGATGGCGCCGCGCAGCTGCGGGCTGTCGAGCGTCGCCTTCGAGCCGTCCTCGGAGAGGATGTCGCCGCCCGAGGCCCAGATCAGCGGCGTGAAGGTGAAGATGTTGCAGCCGCCGCAATTGCCGGAGAAGTAGAAGCCCTTGATGTCGCCGCCAAGCGCGTTGACCTTTTCGGCATCGGCCTCGATCTCGGCCCAGTTGGCCGGCCCCTTGTCGGGATCGAGCCCCGCCTGCTTGAACAGTTTCTTATTCCAGATCAGCACCGAGGCGTCGGCCGAGAACGGCAGCCCGTAAATGTGGTCCTTGTAGGTGCCGGTCTTGACGTG
Organism: Mesorhizobium sp. M0016; assembly: GCF_040324035.1. Lineage (NCBI taxonomy): Bacteria > Pseudomonadati > Pseudomonadota > Alphaproteobacteria > Hyphomicrobiales > Phyllobacteriaceae > Mesorhizobium > Mesorhizobium sp. M0016. Next base: position 44,723 of record NZ_JAMYVM010000024.1, read on the forward strand.
CGCCGGCGACAGGCTGGCGAAATAGGGCAGCGATTTCGCCCAGTCGGTGATGTCTTCGAGCTGGCCGGCGGCGGCAAAGGACGGCGTATAGATCAGGTCGAGCGACAGCGCGTCGGGCGCCGTGCCGCCGGCGGCGGCGGCGCCATATTTCGGGATGATCTCGGCATTGGGAATGATGTCCAGCTTGACCTGGTTCTCATGACCCTTGTTGAAGGCATCGACGATGCGCGGCATGAAGTTCGAGCCGTCGGCGCGAACCCAGATGTTGGCGGTGTCGGCGGCCATTGCAGGCAAGGCAATGATGCTCGCGGCGAGCGCGAACCCGGTAATCATGGTCTTCATGGTTTTCCTCCTCATGGTTTTCTCCTCCTCCCTGTTGCGGCGCTCCCTTAGATGGCGCCGCGCGTTCTCCTAGCCGCCCAATGGACGGCCGCATGACTGACGCACCACCAGCCGGCACGGCAGTTTTCGAATGCCCGGCGCGGCGGGTTGGCCGCCGACGAGCGAAAGCAGTGTGAGGCCGGCCTCGCGGCCGAGCGCTGCCAGGTTCATGTCGACCGAGGTCAGCGGCGGGCGGGTCGCCTCGGCCACGATCTCCCAATTGTCGAAGCCGATGACGCCGACATCGCCGGGCACGCCTAAGCCGCGCTCGCGCAGCGCATCGATGACGCCGCGCGCGATCTGGTCGTTGCCGCAGAACACGGCGTCGGGTTTCTCCCCCTTCTTGTTGAAGAGCATTGGGCCGTCGAACAGCTTTCCGACGGCTTCATGCCCCCAGGCTTCCGACCACGAGCCGAGCAAGGGCTCGGTCACCGGCAGGCCGTGCGCGGCCAGCACATCGCGAAAAGCCTGTGCCCGCTCATTCACCACGGCAAAACTGGCGGGACCGCTGACATGGGCGATGCGCCGCCGCCCGAGGCGGCAAAAATGCTCGACCGCCAGCCGCGCGCCGCCGGCATCGTCGGAGACGAAGGCGATGGCATCGGGATCGGGCTGGCTGAAGGCGTAGATGACGGGCACGCCGAGATTGGCGAGGTCGACCGGCAAATGGCGGTCGATGCGCTTGCCGCTGGCGATGATGCCGTCGATGCGCTTGTCCAGCATCGCCTCGACATGCAGCTGCGCCAGCCGCGGATCGTCCTCGACATTGCACATGAACACCGACACGCCGGCATCGACCAGCGCGTCGGAAATGCCGGACATGACCGGCAGCGAAAAGCGGCCATAGGTATCGTTGGTCAACAGCCCGACGGTAAAGGAGCGCCGCCGCAGCAGGCTCTGCGCCAGGCTGTTGGGGCGAAAGCCGAGCCGCTGCGCCGTCTCGCGAATGCGCTGCCGCGTCTCGGCCGTCATCCGCCCCTGCCCGTTCAGCGCCTTGGAGGCCGTGGCCACACTGACACCAGCCATCGCCGCGACTTCACGCAGGGTGACGGGGGTCTTGGCGGGTGGTGGCGAGGTGGAAGCCATTGTTGGGGTGTCGGTCCTCGGTTTGGGAAAAGGTTTTCTCTTACTGAGCTGCGGCGTGTCGAGGTGGGTGGATGCGGATGTTGCGAGGTTTGAGAAAACGTTTTCTCAGAGAAGACTAGGATTAGAATTTCGGGATGGCAAGGGGTATCCATCAGATGCGGGAATGATGGCAATCACCGGCACGATGCGGGCTTGCGAAAGTCATACCTTAGGCCTGGCTTCAAGAATCACGAACGCGAGTGCCATTGGAGGATCATCAGCGAGAGATAAGTGCAAGACCGGTTCGTGCCCTTTCGGTATCAGCTTATTGAGTCGCCGCAGCGCGTTGCCAGTCAATCGCAAGATTGGCTGGCCTTTGGGTCCGTTCAGAACTTCGACTTGATGCCAGCCGAGGTGCTCGGTAATCCCCGATCCGAGCGCCTTGACGCACGCCTCCTTAGCCGCAAAGCGTCTGGCAAAATAAGGTGCGGGCTCAGGTCGTTTTGCCCCTGCTTTTCGCTCGGCATCGGTAAACAAGCGGGTTAGGAAACGATCACCGCGCCGCTCGATTGCACCTGCGATCCTCTCCACGTCGCAGCAGTCCGTTCCAATGCCAATGATCATCCGCCACTCCCGTCAAGGCTGACACATACCGCAAAAATACAAAACGGACAACAAATGTTTGATTTTCGGACATTGCCATGCTATATGCGTACTCGTCAGTTCCAGGAGTCGATCATGGATGTAACGACAGTTCCTATTGCGAAGACGGTGCCGGCTTATCCGGGCACCGCCATCGCTGCGGTAATGCAGGAAGAGCTCTTGCGTGCGGTCCGATCGCGCTTCCGGCGCAAAGGACAGGCCTTACCAAAGGCGGACACGGAGGTTGTCGTCCTGGCTGTTGAGATCGACTCCCTCACCGTTGTGGAGCTCCTTTCGAATTTAGACGACATCCTACCCTTTAAAGTGACGGAATGCGTGGTCAAGGCAGGGGGCTATGGCTCCATCGAAGCCGCAGTGAACCATGTCGTCGGCCGGATCGAAACGAAGTGGAACAAGCATCACGCAGGAGGCAAAGCATGACGATCCCCAATCTTTCCAACGATGATGCCGAACGGCGCAGTCTTGGCGAGCAACTGCGTCAAGCTCGGGAATATGTTGGCTTTTCACAAGATGAAGTGGCGACCTTCCTCAAGGTGCCTCGCACAGCGATCACCAACATCGAGAGTGGCCAGCGCAAGGTTGAGGCGCTCGAGTTGAAACGCCTTGCGGAGCTGTATCGTCAGCCGGTTGGCCATTTCACCGGCGAAGAGGAAGCGTCTGCGTCACTACCCGCAGACGTAGCGCTTCTCGCCCGTCAGGCTGCAAAGCTATCGGTTAAGGATCGCGAGGAACTAGGTCGCTTCGCGGAGTTCCTTAAGACGCGCGCGACGCCAGGGGCGAAGTGATGGCTGACTACGCCAGCGCGATCAGAAGGGCGGCGCTCGAAGCCACGCGCCTTCACCGCGACCTTGGGATCCAAGCCAAGGTCGTGCGTGGCATTGGCCGTGTCGACGTCTATGACACGATCACGCGACTCGGTGTGCCCCTTGTATTCACGAAGTTGGACGGTCTGCTCGGCGCTTACTATCGCGAGCCCACGCCAGGCGTTCTAGTAACGACGGAACGTCCGCTTAGTCAGCAGCGCTTTACTGCGGCCCACGAGCTTGGGCACCATTATCTTGGGCACACGCCAAGCCTTGACGACGAAAGCATTCTGGGTCGGGCACCCTTTCAGGCGCGCACCGGCGATAGCCTTCATGAAGTGGAAGCCGAAGCCTTTGCTGCAGCGTTTCTTCTGCCACGCTGGTTGCTTGATTGGCATTGTGAGCGTCAGGACTGGACCGATGCCCATCTTCATGATCCCGCGCTGGTCTATCAATTGGCACTTAGAGTCGGCACAAGCTATGCCGCAACCGTCTGGACGTTGCACCGCTATGAGGTGTTCAGCCGTACAACCGCGCGTCTGATGGCAGACCTCGAACTGAAGAAGGTTAAGCAGGCTCTCCTGCGTAGCTATGCGCCGGAGAATTTTCGCGATGTCGATGTGTGGTTGGTAACCGAGCGCGACGCGGACGTGCGTCTTCATGGCGGGCCGAAAGACCTGTTCGTCGTCAAGCTCGCCGAGCATAGTGGCGCGGGCTATCTCTGGCAAATCGAGTCAATCGACGGGGAAGCCCTAGCGGTCGTCGCTGACGGGCGCGAGGACTCCGATGTCGAAGGCATTGGCGGCCCGACGATGCGGCTGATTACCGCCATGGCGCGCGATCGTCGTACCGGCGAGTTGCGGCTTGCCGAGCGCAGGCCATGGCAGCCGACCGTTACTCTCAATACGTTCGCGGTCCAATATAGTCTCACCGGTGCTGAGCAACAGGGTTGGTACAAGGACCAGCGCCAGCAACATCGTCAGGCGCTTGAGGCCGCATGATGGCGATCGACGTGGTGTCTGATCTCAGGCCTCGTTTCGGCCCAGTGCGCGATCAGGGTGCGCGCCCCACCTGTCTAGCCTTCGCCGCTAGCGATACTCACGCTGCGTTGCGCGATCCTTGGACTGCGCTGTCGTGCGAATTTGCTTTTTACCATGCACAACGGCGTGCGGGCCGTCCGCCAACGGTTGGCGCTCGCCTGACCGACATACTTGCTGCCTTGAAGGAGGACGGGCAGCCGGTCGAAAGTGATTGGCCATACCTCGCGACCCTGCCGGCCAATCTCGACGGCTACGGCCCGCCTGACAAAGTGCTGGTATTCCGCAGAAATGGAGAACCTCAACTTGACGGCGTCAACGAGATCATTGCGCATATCGATGCCGGTAGCCCGGCGGTGATGCTGATGATGCTGTCCGATGCATTCTATTCGCCAGATGCCTTTGGCATTGTTCGTGCTCCCATTGGCGAGGCTGCCGATCCCGCGCGGCGGCACGCCGTCATCGCCGTTGGTCATGGCAGGATAGACGGTGGACGCGCCATTCTCGTTCGAAACAGTTGGGGGACCGATTGGGGTCTGGTTGGCCATGCTTGGCTCCCCGAGACTTTCATCGCACCGCGGCTCACCCGCGTCGCCCTTTTGACGGAGGAAATTCATGTTCCTGCCCAGAATCTCGCAGCCTAGCTGCGCCAGCGCTTGGCTGGCTGCGTCCAAAGCCGTGTATGCACTGCCGGGACACGAAGGTCATCATATCGTCGTCGATGTGGAAGACCCGGTTGCATTGTCGGTGCAAGACGCCGCCATGATCGAAGCTGTTGACATCTTTCTTTCGGTTCACACGGAAAATGGTTTTCTCGTGAGGACAGTTGCCAACACGATCTTCCCACAGGCGACATATGAGGCGCATGGTTCGCCAGCCTTTTACGATATCTATATAAAAAAAATCTTCCCTCGGCTCAAACGCTCGTCGCGCGATTGGGGGCGCTATTTCGAGCGCATGATGGCATACCCTACCGGCGGAAAGCCGGAGAACCTCCTCGCCGACCTTATCGCCGATATGAAGCGAAATCTGGCGGGGAACCGCACCTATCGAAATGTCTACGAGCTACCAATTTACAATCCAATGAAGGACCGCATTGGATCGCCGATCGGCAGGCAATGTCTTAGCCATTTGAGTTTCAAACTGGACGAAAATAATCGCCTTCTGCTCTCAGCTGTCTATCGCAACCACTTCTATACCGAGAAGCTTCTCGGTAACCTCATAGGGCTGGGACGGCTTATGGCGTTCGTAGCGGACGAAACTAAGGTTGAGCTTGGCCCGCTTTCAATCCTGTCGACGCACGCTCAAATCGACACTGCTGGCGCCACGCAAGATCAGATCAAAGCCCTCTATGCGCAGTGCGAAACGATCCAAGCTGCCCCGCCAAAGGTCCAAGCTGCCTGATTCATAGAAGCAGAGGCTCTTTCAGAACCGAACGTGCCGGAAGACCGTACAGGTCGCAAGTGCCGGCGATGAATTCAGCCTGGCCGCCATAGCTCGGATGACGGACCTTGTTGGCATCAACACCAAGATCGGCAAGTGCGATCTGAGCGTCGCGACCGATCGCGACGATCGTTTTGGGTTGGAGCATATCGAGCAGCCGCATGAGCAGTGGTCTGCACGCTTGTCGCTCGGAACGAGTGTGGCACCTGTTAGACATGGGGTCACCGCGTTCGTGTGGATGAAGTGGGAACACGTTCCAAAGAAAGATAGGTTGATCGAGGTGCTTCAAGACCTGCCAGATGATCGTGGCTGTACGCTCGGCGACCGCCGGTCCCCTTGTCGCTCGCGTCAGTGGCGGCGTTCCGAATAGGCTTGCATGGGCGCCGAGGTGCACTTCATCAGTCAAAGCGAGCCCTGTTCGACGCCCGCCACGGTAGCCGAGGTCGCGGGCAATCCAGAGAGAATCGACCCCGTGCGAGATTGCGGCGTCGAGTACGAGCGAGAGGTTCCGTCGCCGTATTGCGGGTGCGTCAGCACCATCATGCTCGGCACAAGCTTCGGCGTAGGGATTGAAGGTGGAGTCGAATGAGAGTTCCGCCACGCGATTGACAAACATGTCGACCTGTTTGCTCGTGCGTTTCACTGAGGCACCTCGAAGTCAATCGTCCGGCGCTCAAGGTCGATCGTTACAGCGCCGCCTCGATGATGACGCAAATCCCTAAAAATACGGAACCCTTCTAAGATGGCGCGTTCCCATTGCCAAAGTGGTCGCGCCTCAACTTCATAGCCTCTGACGAGTTCGTGGACTGCTTTAAGAAGCCCATAGTCGAGTGTCGCAACGTTGCGAAAATCAGCATTACGGACCCCATGGTTGAATATCCAGGTGGAGATGCCCTCCTCGATAATCCCGGCGCGGGCACCGTCCTCGTTCTCGTCGATCTCAGGTCGACTTTTGCGCTTAATGCTCAGTAACGCACGGAGCGTTGGCGACCAACCCAGGATCGCAGCAAAGGCCAGATGAAAGACGTCATGGAAGCGGTAGTCGTCGGGCTCGTGCCGGTTGTCGGTGAGGCGACTGCCAATGTTCACCCCATTGAGCTGCTGGACGACATAAGATCTGCCAGCCACCGTACGCTCCGTGAAGACCATCGTCATATGCCGAGGAAGCTGCTCGTCGGAGGGGAAGTCAGCGTCAAAGAGCGGTCCCCAGTCAAGGCGGTCGGGCCAACGACCTAGCGTTTTGACGACGTTGCGCCTGACCGCTTCGTCCAAGCTGACTTCGGCATCGTCGGCGGCGATAAGCAATGCCCGGAATATCTCGACCAGGTCAGCCGAGAGAACATCGCGGTTGGCTGCGATCCGCCCACTGCTCCAATCTTCGAGTAGCCGGCCGGCTTTTCCTGCGAGCGCAAGCAGGCGCTGTTCAACAATATCGCTGGCGATGGGGCCAGCAAAGAGGGAATGGCTTTGTTGAAGGTCTGCGAAAGTCACCGCTCGTGCCAAGCCATGATAGTCCCATTTCTCTAGCGTTGCAGACGCGTGTTGGGCAAGAGTTGATAGCGACAGACCTGCGCGGAGTGCGGCGTTTGCGAAGTACCAGAGCGCGTCGCCAAGTTCTTCAATCACGGCATCGTGGTAGGCGACGAACGCGTCCTTGTCGCGTTGTTTCTTCTTGAGTGCACTGAGCAGACTGCCTACCTCCCCGAACAAGCCCAGCAGGACGAAGCCGAGACCCTCCGTACCCGGATGAGCGTTGCGATCGGTGCGGATGGTGAATTGCTGATACTCGTCGAGGCCAACCGGTGCTTCGGCATCATCGAAAAGCGACGCCTGCGATCGCATCAGTTCAGTTCCATCAGCCACGCTCATACCGATTCTCCCCGCGGAACATAATGCAATTTTTCCGGAGTTTTGGGGAGCAGGATTTCAACGAATCTACGGTGTCGTGAAAACGGCTGCTTTGGCGTAAGTATAGAGCATAGTGATACATACAGGGGGGCGACATGACATTCTGGAGCAGTCAGACACTTGAGGCGAAACTTGGCAGGCTTGTAGATGGTTCGAACAAGGATCTGGTTGACTGCAACGCCGTTACGCTGCGGGTCGGAAGGGAGATCTATATCACCCCTGGGCTCGAGCAAGCGGCTCCCGCCTCCCACACCAAGCAACTGCTCGATGTAGATGAGCCATTTGCCATCCCGCCAGGGCAATTCGCATTTTTGTTGACGGAAGAAACCATAACGATCCCAATCGAGGCTATGGGCTTCATCTCCATCAAAGCGACGTACAAACTCAAAGGGCTGGTCAACGTATCCGGGTTTCATGTCGACCCGGGTTGGTCTGGGCCGCTTATTTTCGCCGTGTTTAACGTGGGACCTGCGCCGGTGCACCTCCAGCGGGGGCTGCCGCTGTTCCTACTCTGGATTGCCGACCTCGATGCGCCTTCAAAAAAGCGCAAATCGAAGCCCGGGCCCGATGGCATTCCGCCGGCCATGATCAACAACATTACCGGTGTAGTGGATTCAATATATGCGCTGGATAGGCGAGTGCGTGAGGAGATCAAAAAAGTAAATGACAAGAACACCGACCTCAGCAATCGAATACACGCGGTGGACAAAGCGCAGAATCGGGTGCTGCTCGGACTTGGGATTGCCAGCACCCTTTTGGTGGCTTTAGTCGGCGTGGCAATGCGAGCCGCTTGGCTATCATTTATCTGACGGTTCGATCTGGGCAATTGGGAGAGAATAGGATTGAAATCAGCAGAGTTGAAGAACCGCAAGCCAACCAAGAAAGAGTTGGAGAATCTGATCCTGATTGCCTTGGCGAAACGCGAGCAGATGGCATCAGATGAGGAGTTAAGTCCTCTGACGACGCGTCGTGCTGAGTTTACTGGAAACGTTCGCCGGATAGCTCGCTTCGAAGGTTGGCGTTGCAGCGAGGGTGACGTCGATGCAGCCGTGCAACGACTCACGGCGGCTGGCATGATGGCAACGGACCGAGATCCTGCCGAACCCGGCCAGCAGGGACCATCGGCGCGTTTGAGCGCAACTGGATATGCGCGCGCGCTGACAGTTTCTCGAGACTATTTGGGCGAACCGCTGCTGTCTTTCAAACGAGACCAGACCTTCGACGACAATGGTATCGGCCAGATTGAAATCGATTTTCTGGGTCAACGGATCGTCATTGGATGCGTTGAGGGGGAAGAGGATCGGACGATTGAATTCGCACACAGATTCGAGGTTGATACTGGCGGAGTCTTGAAGGCAGTTGCAGGTCTCGATGATAGCCGAGCAATGCTCATGGCTGGCGTGTTGAGCTACGAACACATCGAAAATCTGGAAGCCGGGACACGCGGCCTCGCGCCGGCCTCAGACAGGATTGTCGGCCTAGATCACAACTCAGCTGCCTACCTGACAGCTGTGGCCGCAGTAGATCAACTGATTGTCGTCGTGCGCGAGAGCAACGTCTACCGTGAAGCGGACCCTGAGGATCAGGAGCGGCGTATTGCGGAACTAGAGGCCGGCCGAAGATTGCTTGGCAGTAAATGGCTATCGTTGGCAACAGTGAAGGCGGCCCTTGTCGGCACCGTCACCTATCTCGCGGCTAAGTTCGCTGATGCGCCAATTGGCGAAGCGGCAGCGGCCGCATGGAGTGCGCTCAAAGCGCTCTTGGGCCTGCAATAGTGCTGTTCCATCTGGCGGCCTTGGAAACCAGAGGAATGCCCACGAAAACCGCAGATCATCCAGCGGCCAAAGCGCCCTGTCCGCCCCATGCACCTCATGGTTGCCTCGCCCCTGAAAATACAGGTCAGCAGTACCATCAGCGCGAAGGTCGGCGCCAGCGATAGAAAATCGGCAGCGCCGTAGGCAGCCTCGCTGGCGCCGTCTGCATGAGGCTCGCTCATGTAGGGCGCGCTGCAGCATTCCCTCCGCAAGGGTGAACAAGGGCCGGCCAAGCCCCCCAGACACACTCCAGAAACAAAATTCAACAGTTCGGAAAAACCGGCGAAAAGATCGGGTGGCATAAGCTTCCCAGTCGGGATTCCGGGTTCTTCCTTTTTTGGAAGCCTTCCACCAACAAAATCGCAGCGGCGGCGCAGTGCCTGTTGCAGCGGCGGCATGAACAGCCGGGCGATGCCCAGGTAGAACCTGCCATTTGCCAATGTCAGCTTCAATCCAAACAGTCCCTGCGGTCAGATGCGATGGCGGAGCGCGTCGATGATCACCGCCATCGCAGGGGAGAGCTGTCGCCTGCTCGGATAGTAGAGGTGATAGCCGGCAAAAGGCGGGCTCCAGTCGTCAAGCACGAGCCTGAGGCGTCCCTTGGCGATGTGGTGGCTGACGAGGTTTTCCGGGACGTAGGCGATGCCGAAGCCGCTTGTCGCAGCCTCGATCATGGGAATGGACGAATTGAAGGTAAGTTGGCCTTCCACCCGCACACGGAGGTCGCGGCCATCCCTGGCGAATTCCCAGGCGTACAGTCCGCCGAACGTCGCCTGCCGCATATTGATGCAATCGTGATCGACCAGGTCCTGGGGCGCGGTCGGAGCCGGATGGCGGGAAAAGTAGTCCGGCGAAGCCACGGCCACGAGCCTCCAATCCGGCCCGATGCGCACTGCGATCATATCCCTGTCGATGCTCTCACCAAGCCGCACGCCTGCGTCGAAGCGCTCCTCCACAATGTTCTTCATGCCGTTGTCGCTGTAGAGCTCGACGCGCACGTCAGGATTGTCGTTGAGCAAGGGCTGGAGCTTCGGCCAGACGGTCGTCTGGAGCGCATGGTCGGACAGGGTGATGCGGACCGTTCCGGAGGGCTTGTCGCGAAACGCCACCAGGCTTGCGAGGTCGGATTCGATTTCCTCGAAGCGGGGAACGAGAGATTGGAAAAGTCGCTCGCCGGCCTCGGTCGGAGAGACGCTCCGCGTCGTACGCGTCAGCAGGCGGACGCCAAGGCGAGCTTCAAGCTCCTTGATTGTCGAACTCAGGGTCGACTGCGAGGTTCCGAGCTTTGCCGCCGCCCTGGTGAAACTGCGCTCCCGGGCGACCGCCACGAACCAGAGCAGATCCTTCATGCCATCGCGCTGCATAGGGCACCTCCCGTCGGACATTCATATCATGAGCAGATAAGTCCATGCGGATTGCTTAGTCTACTTAAATGGGTTCCCCTGCAATACCTTCTGGCAGCGACGGGAATTTGCGGGCTGACCCGTCCGGTCGCTTTGCCAGGATGCCAATCATGGAAACCACGTACGACACAAGGCTTGTTGAAAACCGCGCCGCATGGGGCGCGGTGTTGTCGATGGCGCTGTGTGTTTTCGTGCTCATCGCATCGGAATTCATGCCGGTCAGCCTGCTGTCGCCGCTAGCGGCCGATCTCGGCATCACCGAGGGCCGCGCGGGACAGGCGATCTCGATTTCGGGCGCTTTCGCCGTCGTGACCAGCCTGCTGGTCGCCGGCCTCACGCGCCACATCGACCGCCGACTGGTCGTGACCGGCTTCACCCTCCTCCTCATCGTGTCCGGTCTGGCTGTCACCTTCGCGCCGAACTACGCGTTGCTCATGGTCGGCCGGGCGCTGCTCGGCATCGCGATCGGCGGGTTCTGGTCGATGTCGACCGCGATCGTCATGCGCCTCGTGCCGCAAGACATGGTTCCGAAGGGTCTCGCCATGCTGAACGCCGGCAATGCCATTGCGGCCACCATCGCCGCGCCGCTGGGCAGTTTTCTCGGCGCCTATGTCGGCTGGCGCGGCGCTTTCTTCCTCGTCGTGCCGTTTGGTCTCCTGGCGCTGGCCTGGCAGTGGACAAGCCTGCCGCCGCTGCCGCCGCGCCGGCGGAAGCGTGCCGGCAATCCGCTGACGCTGCTCGGCCGTCTTCCCGTCGCCACCGGCATGGCGTCGATCATGATGCTGTTCATGGGCCACTTCGCGCTCTTCACCTATCTGCGGCCCTTCCTCGAGAACGTCACGCGGCTCGACATCGCCGCCCTCTCGGCGGTCTTGCTGGCGATGGGGCTGGCCGGGGTGCTCGGCACATGGTGCGTCGGCCGGCTTTTGCGCACGCGTCTGTTCAGCATCCTCACCGTCATCCCGCTGGTCATGGCTGCGCTGGCCGCCGCGCTCATCGCCTTCGGTGCACTCCCGGGTCCCACAGCGCTGCTGCTCGTTGCCTGGGGCTTCTTCGGCATGGCCGCGCCGGTTGGTTGGGGCACGTGGCTCAGCCGAACATTGCCGAACGACGCGGAGGCCGGCGGCGGGTTGCAGGTAGCCGTCATCCAGCTCGCCATCACCGGCGGCGCCGCGATCGGCGGCACGCTGTTCGATACGGTCGGCTGGTGGGGACCGTTCACCCTGGGCGCGGTGCTGCTCTGCGGATCGGCGCTCGCCGCCCTTGCCGCAGCGCATATGGCCCGGAGGTCTTTGCCATGACGATCGAACATGCGCCGCTCAGTCGCCGGACATTGCTCGGCGCCGCGCTCGCGGCGGCGGCCCTGCCTCGCACAGCCGCCGGCCAGGAAGGCCAATCTCCCGTCAGCCAGGAGCCCACCGACATGAAGATCAGGATGGTTTTCAACGGCCGCACCATGACCGCCACGCTCTACGACAATCCGTCGGCGCACGACTTCTTCTCCATGCTGCCGCTCGACCTCGAAATCGAGGACTACGCCCATAACGAGAAGATCGCCTATCTGCCGCGCAAGCTGACCGAGGAGGGAAGCGGTCCGTTCGCCGACGAGCAGCCCTATGACCTGTGCTATTTCATGCCGTGGGGCAACCTGGCCATGTTCTACGCCGACTACCGCCATCCGGGGCTGATCAGGCTTGGCCGCTTCGACGAGGGCGAGCAGGCCCTGCACATTCGCGGCAAATTCCCGCTTCGCATCGAACGCATTTGAGGACGCAAAGGAGATCACCATGGACATTCTTCGCGCCGGCACCAGGCCTTCCGGCAAGGGACCGCCTGACTGGTTCACCGGAACGGTGCGGATCGATCCGCTCTTCAATCCCTTCGACGCCGAGCGGGTTCAAGGCGCACAGGTGACCTTCGAGCCCGGCGCCCGCACCGCCTGGCACACGCATCCGCTCGGCCAGACGCTGATCGTCGTCTCCGGCCTCGGTCGCGTGCAGCGCGAAGGTGGCCCGGTCGAGGAAATCCATCCGGGCGATGTCGTCTGGTTCGCTCCCGGCGAAAAGCACTGGCACGGCGCGTCGCCTCGGACCGCCATGACCCACATCGCCCTCCAGGAGGTCAAGGACGGCAAGGTCGTGGACTGGCTGGAACATGTCAGCGACGCCGACTACGGCGGCTGATCTTCTCCCCTCGGAAGGAACCAACATGCTTGCAACCGTTCTTCACAAACCGGGCGACATACGCTGCGAGGAAATCGCCGATCCGAAAATCATGCGGCCGACGGACGCCATCATCAAGCTGTCGGCAAGCTGCATCTGCGGCTCGGACCTGTGGCCCTATCGCGGGCTGCAGCCGGTCGCCGGGCCGATGCATATGGGCCACGAATATTGCGGCATCGTCGTCGAGGTCGGCGCAGAGGTGCGCACGGTCCGCCCCGGCCAGTTCGTCGTGGGGTCATTCTGCCTCTCCGACAATACCTGCCCGCATTGCCGCTTCGGCTTCCAGTCGTCTTGCGTGCAGCGCGAGTTCATGTCGGGCGCGCAGGCGCCTTACGCTCGCGTACCCCTGGCCGATGGCACACTGGTCGCCACCACCGAGGTCCCGCCGGCCGACCTCATCCCAGACCTGCTGGCTGTGTCCGATGTGCTCGGCACCGGCTGGTATGCGGCCGACGCAGCCGAGGTCCGCGAAGGATCGACGGTGGTGGTGGTCGGCGACGGTGCGGTCGGCCTGATGGGCGTGCTTGCGGCCAAGGAGATGGGCGCCGAGCGCATCATCGCCATGAGCCGGCACGCCAGCCGCCAAAAGCTCGCCCGCGAGTTCGGCGCCACCGACATCGTCGCCGAGCGCGGCGAGGAAGGCGTGGCCCGCATCAAGGAACTCACCAAGGGCGTCGGCGCGGACTCCGTGCTGGAATGCGTCGGCACGGGAGAATCCTTCGACCAGGCGCTGGCCTGCTCCCGCCCCGGCGGCACCATCGGCTATGTCGGCGTGCCGCATGGCGTGAACTTCGACGGCCAAAAACTATTCTTCGGCCAGAAACGCATGCTGGGCGGCCCGGCGCCGGTGCGCCGCTTCCTGCCCGACCTGATGGACCGTGTGCTGCAAGGTCGGATCAAGCCCGGCAAGGTCTTCGACCTCAAGCTGCCGTTGGCCGAGGTCGCTGAAGGCTATCGCGCCATGGACGAGCGTCGCGCCATCAAGGTCATGCTTTCGGTGTGAGCAAGATCGGGCGGACGGTCTGTGCGCTCCCACAACTCAGAAAAGGAACAACGACATATGACGATGAGATTGAAGATTGCCGCCCTTGCTCTTGCGCTTTCGGTCGCCACGCCGGCTTTCTCGCAAGAGTCCGCGATCATCGGCGCATGGCGGATGATTTCGCTCGAGGCCGGGGCAGAGGGAAACCTGAAGCCCGTGCCCTATTCCGGCCAGGTCATCTTCACCGAGGCCGGCACCCTCTCGGTGCAGGCGCAGAACCCCGACCCCAAGGCGCCGGACACGCCTTACACGGCGAATGGCTACGAAGCCTATTACGGGCCGGTCGCCATCAACGACCAGGACAAGACCTTCGTCATCACCATCGAGTCCTCCCTGGTCCGCAACCTTGTCGGGAAGAGCATGAAACGCAAATTCGAGGTCTCGGACAACGAACTGGTCCTCACGCCGGACAACCCGGCCGAAGGCTGGCGCGTAACCTACGAACGCTACTGATCCGAACAGTTGGGTTACCGAAGGCCAAAATGGCGCGGATGTCAGACCGAAATGGCGTCATCGCGGAACTGGTGCCAATCATGGCGGCTGTCTTCGCCGGCTTCCTGCTGATCGGACTGGCGCTACCCGTCCTGCCGCTGCATCTTCACCAGCAGCTCGGCTTCGGCCCCTTCGCAGTCGGGCTGGTGACGGGCAGCCAGTTCGTCGCCTCGATGCTGTCGCGCATCGGGGCTGGAAACTATGCCGATGGACGCGGCGGCAAGCGCGCCGTCGTCGTCGGCCTCATTGCCGCTGCCCTTGCCGGGTTATTTTACCTCGGCTCGCTGGCATTGCTCGACCGGCCGGTAGCGTCCGCATCGGCGCTGTTCGCCGGACGGGCGGTACTGGGCGCGTCCGAGAGCTTCATCATAACCGGCGGCGTCGCCTGGGGCCTCTCCGTTGCGGGCGGACAGAACTCCGGAAAAGTCATAGCCTGGGTGGGCACGGCGATGTTTGCGGCGCTCGCGCTAGGGGCGCCGGCCGGATCTGCGCTTTATGCAGCGAGCGGTTTCACCGCGATCGCACTCGCGACGATCATCCTGCCGCTGGCGACGCTGCTTGCCATCCTGCCGATGCGCGGCACCAGCGCCGTCGCGAGCAGCGCGCCGCAGTCATGGAGGAGCGTGGCGAAAGCGGTCTGGCTTCCTGGCGTCGGAGCTGCTTTCAGCAGCCTCGGCTATGGTGCTATTCTGGGCTTCGGCGCCCTGCTCTTCGCCGAGCGGAGCTGGCAGCCGGTATGGCTTCCCTTCACGGCCTATGCCGCGTCGCTGACCGTGGCAAGGCTGTGCTTCGGCCACCTGCCCGACAGGCTTGGGGGCGCACGCGTCGCTGTGATCTTCGTCGCGGTCGAGGCGGCAGGGCTGATGCTGATCTGGCTTGCGACCGGGCCTGTTGTCGCCGCGATCGGAGCGGGTCTGACTGGCCTCGGCTACTCGCTGGTCTATCCCGGCCTCGGCGCCGAGGCCGTAGGCCGTCTTCCGTCGCGCAGCCGCGGCCTGGCAATGGGACTCTACACCGTCTTCCTCGACGTGGCGCTCGGCTTCGGCAGTCCGGCGCTCGGCTTGGTCGCCGCGTCGACCGGGCTGCAATTCGTCTTCTTCGCCGTTGCGGCGGCAACGCTTCCGGCGTTGGGCATCGCTCTGCTGCTGGGTCGCCGTAACGCCCCATCGTAGACAGCTCGCCGGCGCCGTCCGCATGAGGTTCGCTCATAGTCTCTTTCCGGGTTGCCACGGAGGCTGAACCCTCCCCCGCAAGGTGCAGCGAGCGGCCGGCCAAGCTCCCCGCCCAGACACACTCCAGAAACAAAATTCAACAGTTCGGAAAAACCGGCGAAAAGATCGGGTGGCATAAGCTTCCCGGTCGGGATTCCGGGCACTTCCTTTTTGGAAGCCCTCCACCAACAAAATCGCAGCGGCGGCGCAGTGCCTCCTCCAGCGGCGGCATGAACAGCCGGGCAATGCCCGGCGAGGACGAGAAAGTATGGACATGGACTACGATATCGCCGAACTGGACAGCGACGCGGCAACGGCGATCGGCAGCCTGGCAAGCATCGATGCGCTGGCAAGGATCGCTCGCGCCGCGGCAAGGGACGGCCAGGTCCTGACGGGCGCCGACTTTGCCCTGCAGCCGGGTGAGCGGCTCGATACGGTGTTCGAGCAGCTCGCCGTGACATTCGCCACGTTGCCGGCGGTGATCTCCGACGGGCGCGTCTGGACGTATCAGGAGCTGAACAGCCGTGCCAACCAGTGCGCCCGCATGCTGATCAAGCACGGCGTGCGGCCGGGCCACCGGGTCGGGCTCATTCTCGACCGGTCGGCGGAGACCTATGTGGCGTTGCTGGCGGTGATGAAGGCGGGGGCTGCCTTCGTGCCGCTGGCCACCGCGTTTCCGCAGGAGCGGATGGCGCTGATCATCGAAGACGCCGCCGTCAGCATGATCGTCACCATCGCCGCCTATGCGTCGCGCGCCGGTCAACTGCCCGTTCCCCATGTGCTGATCGACAGCGCCGCCGCCGAAATCTCCGCACAGTCGCCCGCGCCGCTGAAGCAGCAGGCGACGGACGACATTTGCTACATCCTCTATACCTCGGGCACCACCGGCAAGCCCAAGGGCGTGGTCATCACGCACCAGAGTTTCGTCAATTTCATACACGTCGCGGCCGCCTCCTACGGCTACCGGCCGGGCGACCGGGTGTATCAGGGCATGACCATTGCCTTCGACTTTTCCTCCGAAGAGATCTGGGTGCCGTTCGTCGCCGGCGCGACGGTGGTGCCGGCACCTGGCCAGATGCCGCTGGTGGGCGAGGAACTGGCGGATTTCCTGCGCCTCCATGACATCACCTGCATGGCCTGCAGCCCGACATTGTTGTCATCGATGACATCGGACGTTCCCAGCCTGCGCACGCTTCTGGTGGGCGGCGAGGCCTGCCCGCACAATCTGGTGGTGCGCTGGTCGAAGCCGGGCCGGCAGATCCTCAACACCTACGGGCCGACCGAGGCGACCGTCACCGCAACGATGGGGGCGCTGACGCCGGACCGTCCCGTCACGATCGGCGCGCCGTTGCCGACTTACTCGATCGTCATTCTCGACGCTTCGCTGCCGCAACTTGCCGAGCCCGGTGAACTGGGCGAGATCGGCATTGCCGGCATCGGGCTCGCCGTCGGTTATCTGAACCGGCCGGACTTGACCGACCAGAAATTCATCGCCGATTTCGTCGGCCTGCCGAACAACCCGTCGCAGCGCATCTACCGCACCGGCGATCTTGGCCGGATCAACGATAGCGGCGAGATCGAGTATGCCGGGCGCATCGACACGCAGGTGAAGATTCGCGGATATCGCATCGAGCTCGGCGAGATCGAGGCGGTGCTGCTCGACCAGCCCGAGATCGCGCAGGCCGCCGTCACCACCTGGGAGATCGAGCCCGGCCGCGTCGAACTGGTTGCCTATTACGCGCTTAAAACCGGCTTAGCTGCGATTTCCCGAGGGGATCTCGCCCAGACGATGAAGCGGCGGCTGCCCGACTACATGGTGCCCGCCTATCTGGAGGAACTGCCTGCCATCCCGATGACCGTCTCCAACAAGGTAGACCTGCGCCAGCTGCCGAAGCCGACGAGCATCCGGCTTTCGGCCGATCGCACGATGGTGCCGCCCGCCAATGAGGACGAGCGTTTCCTGGCGGAAGCGCTGGCCACGGTGCTGAAATTCGACGCGGTGTCGGTCGAGGATCACTTCTTCGACGATCTCGGCGCCAACTCCTTGCTGATGGCGCATTTCTGCGCGCGCGTGCGCACCAGGAAGGAATGGGCGACGACGTCGATGCGCGACATCTATCTCTATCCCACAGTGGCGCGCCTGGCGCTGCATCTGGGGGTAGCGGAGGAGATGACGACGGCAACCAACGAGCCGGTCCTCACCCGCCGGGCCTCGAATTTCGCCTACTGGACCTGCGGCGCGGCGCAGCTTTCGTTCTACGGCCTCTACAGCTACGTGGCGCTCTGGGCGATCAATGACGGCCTCAACTGGATGTATGACGCGCTCGACGATCCGCTGCAGCTCTATATCCGGTGCGTGGCGCTCTCGGCCGCCGTGTTCTTCGGCATGTCGGGCTTTGCAGTCCTGGCGAAATGGGTGCTCATCGGCCGCTGGAAGGCCGAGGCGTTTCCGATCTGGGGCGTGCGCTACTTCCGCTTCTGGGTGGTCAAGACGTTGATCCGCACCGCACCCGTCGTGCTGTTCCGCGGCAGCCCGCTCTACAGCCTCTATCTGCAGCTGCTCGGCACCAAACTCGGGAAAAACGCCGTCATCGAATCGAAGTCCGTGCCCGTCTGCACGGATCTTATTTCCATCGGCGCCAACACCATCCTGCGCAAGGAATCGATGATCCTCGGCTTCAGGGCCCAGTCCGGTTATATCCACACCGGGCCGCTGACCATCGGCCGCGATGCCTTCGTCGGCGTCGGCTCCACGCTCGACATCGACACCAGGATCGGCAACGGCGCCCAGCTCGGCCATTCGTCCTCGCTGCATCGCGGGCAAAGCATTCCCGACGGCGAGCACTGGCATGGATCGCCGGCGGTGCCGACCACGGCGGACTATTGCAAGGTGCGCAATGTCAATCCTTACCAGGTCCGGCGCTTCCTCTATGAAGCGCTGCAGCTGGTCGGCCTGTTTGGCCTCGTCACCCCGCTGCCGCTCCTGTTCCACAGCTACTGGGAATATGTCGGCGACGACTATCAGGAGACGATCGGCCTTGTCGCAATCGGCACCACGGTCACGCTTTTCGGCTATATCGCGGCGGCTTTCCTGGCAGCGACGCTGGTGCCGCGCCTGACGAGCCTGATCTTGAAGCCGGGCCGCACCTACACGCTTTACGGTTTCCGCTACTGGCTGCAGACCGTCGCCGAATTCGCCAGCAATTCCCGCGTGCTCGGGCTCCTGGCCGGCGACAGCTCGGCGATCGTGCACTACATGCGCGCCATCGGCTGGAACCTCAACAGAGTGGTGCAGACCGGTTCCAATTTCGGCTCCAACCAGCAGCACGAAAACCCGCTTCTGTGCGAGATCGGCACCGAGACCATGGTGTCGGACGGGCTGTTCATGATCAACATGCACAAGTCCGCCTCGGCCTTCAGGCTCGAGCCGACGCGCATCGGCGAGCGCAACTATCTCGGCAACAACATCTATTATCCGCCGGACGGGCGCACGGGCGACAACGTCCTGCTCGGCACCAAGGTGATGATCCCCATCGACGGGCCGTTGCGCGAGAATGTCGGCCTTCTCGGTTCGCCCGCCTTTGAAATCCCGCGCATGGTGAACCGCGACAAGGAGCTTATCGCGGGCGTCGACGAGGCAGACCGGCGCCGGCGCATCCCGTTCAAGAACCGCCACAACCTGGTGACCATTCTTCTGTTCCTGGCAACGCAATGGGTCATGCTGTTCGTCACGCTGGCGATCTGGGACCGGGCGCTGAACTACTATACGGAATGGGCGGAGGTGGCGCTGTTCGCCGCCGTCATCTTGACCTCGGCGATCACCATTCCGTTCTACATTCTGGTCGAGCGGGCAAGTCTTGGTTTCCGCGGCTTGAAGCCGCAGATGACGACCATCTACGACGTCGCCTTCTGGCGCCACGAGCGCCACTGGAAGCTGGCGGATTCGCCCATCGTGCGCCTGTTCGCCGGCACGCCGTTCCGGCCGATGATCCTGCGCCTGCTCGGCGTCAAGGTCGGCAGCCGGGTCTATGACGGCGGCAGCAATTTGACCGAGCGTTCGCTGGTCGAGATCGGCGACGACGTCACGCTCAACGAGGGCTGCGTGATCCAGGCCCATTCGCTGGAAGAAGGCGCGTTCAAGTCCGATTTCATCCGCATCTGCGATGGCTGCACGCTCGGGCCTTCCGCCTTTGTCCACTACGGCGTGGTGATGGGCAAAGGCTCGATGGTCGACGCGGACTCCTTCGTGATGAAGGGCGAAGAGCTGGAGCCCAACTCGATCTGGCGGGGCAACCCGGCCAAGCTGCATCGCTTCGTCGAGCCGCTGCCGGAGGATAGCGTCAAGGCAACGGCTTGATGGGCGCAGACGTCCGTCTCGTTTCGGTGACTGCGGCCAACCGGGCCCTGGTCGCGGCTCTGGAACTGGCCGCGGATCAGATCGATTTTGTCGCCAGCAATGCGGAGTCGCTGGACGAAGCCGAAACCGACGGGGACGCACGGCCGCGCGTCGTCATGGCAGGGGATCGCGTCGTCGGTTTCCTGATGTATGAGGCGCCAGAGGACGACGACGAGGCGCGGATCTACCGCTTCATGATCGATCGCGTCCATCAGGGCCAAGGCTACGGCAAGGCCGCTTTGCGCGAAGTGCTGGATGAAATCATGCGGCTCGGCCACATCAGCCACGTTTCGATCTGCTACGAACCTGAGAATGAAGCGGCACGCCGCCTCTATCGCGCTGCCGGTTTCGTCGAAGAAGGGCCCGACGAGGACGGGGAAATGATCGCCGACCTCGCTCTGCGGGGCGAACAGCCATGACGCGCCCGCTCGATGCCGGCGCCAGCCTGTCGGCGCAGTTGCTGGCGGCGATGGCCGCCATGGCACCCGCCGGCGTTCGGATCGGATGCCGCACGATCCGCGAAGGCGATGAGAACCATTTGCTGCCGCAGGAAGCACGCTCCATCCCGTCACGCCTGCCGCTGATGCGGCGGGCGAGTGGCGCGGCGCGGTGGATCGCGCACGAGTTGCTGGCGGATATGGGCTTGAACGACGTCGCTATCCTCCGCGGCTCCTCCGGCGCACCGGTATGGCCTCATGGAGTAACGGGGTCGCTGGCTCACGACGACGAGATGGCCGTGGCGGCCGTCGCGCCGCTCTCCCACGTCGCCTCGCTCGGCATCGATATCGAGCCCGCTTTGCCCCTGCCCGACGACATCTTCGCGCTGGTTGCAGCCCCCGCTGACCGGATCGACGCAACCGACTTGTATCTTGCCGGTCGCATCCTTTTTGCCGCCAAGGAAGCTGTCTACAAGGCCGCCTACCCGCTTGATGGCGAAGTGCTGGGCTATGAGGACATCACCGTCGATCTCGACGCAAGCGACGCTGTGACGAAGACGGGCCGCAGAGCGAGACTGGTTTACTGCGTTGCTCCGTGTGTGGTCGTTCTGGCGTTTGTCGATGGTGTCCGAAGCGCCCCCCTTTAAGCGCGATGGGCCAGCGCCCGACAGCAACGCCTGCTCAACAAAGCGCTTTTTTTTCGCAGAGCGGTCGCAAAAGGCTCACACGGTTCGTCCTTTGACAGAAGAAGGAGAGCGCCATGAGAAACCTTATTGTCACCGAATTCATCAGCATCGATGGCATCGCCGAGGTCGAGAAGCTGCCCAGCGTGACCTGGAACGATGAGATGCAAAGGTTCAAGGAGGACGAGCTTGCCGACAGCGGGGCCATGCTTCTGGGGCGCACGACCTACGAGATTTTTGCCGGCTCTTGGCCCAAGGAAACCGGAGACTTCGCCGACCGGTTCAATGCGCTGCCGAAATATGTCGCGTCGACAAGCCCGAAGGCACTCGACTGGAAACCGGCCGAGTTGCTGAAGGGTGTGTTGCCGGAAGCGGTTCGGGCGCTGAAGCAAGGCAGCGGCGGCAACATCTATGTGCATGGCAGCCTGAGCGTCGCGCGGGAATTGCTGCGCCATGGTCTGGTCGATCGCGTCAGGCTGCTGAGCTACCCTGGCTCCGTCGGGGAGGGCAAGAAGCTGTTCCCGCCCGATATGCCGGTGGCGTTGGAGCCGATCTCGACCGTACAGTTCAGCAATGGCGTGGTGGCGCTGGAATATGCGGCTGGGAGGGTGTGAGACGCTGGTGGGGTAATCTCCCCTTTAGGGGAGATGTCGCCGAAGGCGACAGAGGCGGTCGGTCCGTCCTGACGCAACCTCCTATCGACAGTAGGAGGTCTAGCTTCACGCGAGACGACCCCCTCTGGCCTGCCGGCCATCTCCCCCTCGAGGGGGGAGATCGGCAGCTCACCCTACTTTCTTCCCCCGCTTGCCCTTGGCACGCGCCTCGACCACTCTTTCCACCTCGCGCTTCAGTTCGTCCTTGACCTCCTGCGTCTCGGCCATCAGCGTGTCGATCTTCATGAAATCGAGCACGCGGTATTTCGACACTGGCGGGCGGATCAATATGTCTGGTGGGCGCTGGTTCAGCTTGTGGGCGATGATCGACTGCATCATCAATTGCGTCGCGCCGTACATCAGGTCGACCGTGGTCGGGTGCTTGCGCTCGGCCTCGCTCGGCGCGCCGACGACGTCGATGGCGATGATGATGTCGGCGTCGTTTTCGATGAGGTCGAACGGCACCGGATTGTAGATGCCGCCGTCGATCAGCACGCGGTCGTCGCGCGTCACCGGGCGGAACACGGCGGGAATGGCAGCCGAGGCGGCGAGCGCCGAATGCAGGTCGCCCTCGTCGAAGACGGCCAGCTTGTGACCGAAATAGTCCGTCGCCGTCACCTTCAGCGGGATTTTCAGCTCGGCGAAGGTTTCCGGGATGGCTTCCGGCAGGAACGCCTTCAAGATGCGCTCTATGTTGAACTGGCTGACTCGGATGCCGCCCTGCATCGCCTCGGCGATGGTGCCGGGACGCGAGCGCCACATGCGCGCCGCCACCTCGGCGCGGCGGCCGAGGATCGAGCGGGCGTAGTCCTCGATGTCCTTGCCGCTCATGCCCGAGGCCATGCCGGCGCCCATGATGGCGCCGATCGAGGAGCCGGCGATGGCCACGGGCTTGATGCCGAGCTCGTCCAGCGCCTCGACGATGTGGATATGGGCGAGGCCGCGCGCGCCGCCGCCGCCAAAGGCGATACCGAAAGTCGGACCTGTCATTTGGCCTCCAGCTTCGGCCCGATGCTCATGATCGCGGGCGCCGGCGTCAGCAGCTTCTTCGCCGCTGCCTTGACCTGATCGAGCGTCACGCCGTTGATGAGCGCCGCGCGGCGCTGCACGTAGTCGATGCCGAGATTGTCGAGCTGCAATTCCACCAGGGTCGCGGCAATGGCGCTGGAAGAATCCAGATTGCTGATAGCATAGGAGCCGACCATGTATTTCTTGGTCGCGTCCAGCTCGGCCTCGGTCGGCCCCTCCTGCGCCATCTTCTTGACCACCTCCTTGACGATGCCGAGCGTCTCGGCGGCGCGGTCGGAACGCGTCGCCGTGGTGATGATCAGCGCATTGGAATGCTGGTGGTCGACCAGGTTGGAATCGACGGAGTAGGCCAAGCCGCGCTTTTCCCGCACCTCGTCATAGAGGCGCGAGGTGAAGGTGCCGCCGCCGAGAATCTGGTTCATCAGCACCGCAGGGAAGAAATCCGGCGCATCGCGCTTCACACCGGGATAGGCAAACTGCAGCGAGGTCTGCGGCAGGTCGTAGTCGACCTCGAGCTGCTGGCCGAGCTTCAGCTCGGTATCGGCAACCGGTTGCAGCACCTGCTTTTCCGGCAGATCGCCGAAGACCTCGTCGAGCTTCCGTTTCAGCGTCGCGGCATCTATGTCGCCGACCACCGCAACATGCAGGCCGCTGCGGGCGAAATTGGCCTTGTGGAAGGCAGCCAGATCCGCCGCCGTGATGGTGGCGATGCTGTCCTTGGTGCCCTGGTCGGGCCTGGAATACGGATGTTCGCCATAGATGGCGCGCAGCCATTTGGTTTGCGCGACGGTGTTGGGGTCACGCTCATTGGCGATGATGCCGGACAGGATCTGGGCGCGGATACGGTCGATCGGCGCCTGGTCGAAGCGCGGGCTGGTGACCGCCAGCCTGAGCAGGTCGAAGGCCGCATCCTTCTGCTCGGCCAGCATCCGCATCGCGCCATAGGTGCCGTCGCGCGCCGCTTCGAAGCCCATTTCGGCGCCGGCATCGTCAAGCTTGATCTGGAAGGCCTCGCTGTCGAGGTCGCCGGCGCCCTCGTCGAATAGGCCGGTCATCAGATTGACCAGCCCTTCCCGCCCCGCCGGATCCTGCGTCGAGCCGCCATCGAAGACGAAGCGGATGGCGACGATCGGAATGGAGTGGTCCTCGACCAGCCAGGCGTTGACGCCTTTCGATGAGGTCACCGGCTGAATGTCCATCGCGTGCGCGGCAAGCGCCGGCAGGATGAGGAAGAAGATGCCGAGGAACAGTGTGGCGAAGACGTGGAGAACCGCGATGCGCCTATGAGTAATCCCATCAGGCCATTGATCGCCAAGGTCAGCTCCGCCCCTCATCGCGCTGCCGGGCACTTCTCCCCGTATAGTGACGGGGAGAAGGGGTCTCGCCGCGACGCTGGCGCTCTTCTTACGACGCTGATGGTTGGCGAAATCGACGATGACAGCGCCCCTCTCCCCGTCACTATAGGGGGAGAGGATGCCGGCAGGCAGGTGAGGGGCAGCGCTAACGCTCAATCTCGTCATCATCAATTCCCCGCCTGTTGCTGCGGCAAGAGATAGCCGGTCGTCGTACGATCGAGCAGCAGATAGCGTGCGGCGACCGCCTTGATCTCATCGGCGGTGACCTTGCGAATGCGTTCCGGCCATTCCTCGATATCCCTGACGTTGCCGCCGGTGGCGAGCTCGGCGCCGTAGAGATTGGCCATCTCGTCCTGCTTGTCGCGGGCGAAGATCATGGCCCTGATATAGCGGGCCTTGGCCTTCTCTAGCTCATCGGCGGTGACGCCGTCCTTGACGATGCGGGCGATCTCGGCGTCGACGGCCGCCTCGACGTCGCTCAGCTTGGCGTCGCCGCGCGGCGCGCCATAGACGGTGAAATTGGTGGCGTCGAGCATCGTACCCTGGAAGAAGGCGCCGGTCGCCGATGCGATGCCTTGCTTGACCACGAGTTGCTGGTAGAGCCTGCTGCGGCTGCCGCCGCCAAGGATCTCTCCCAGCAGGTCGAGCGCCTCGGCCTCGCCGGGTTTTGCCGTGTGGTAGGACGGAACCACCCATTGCGTCGAAAAGCTCGGCACCGAAACGCGCCCATCGGTGAGCGTCACCGTGCGCTTGGTGTTCTGCTCCGGCTCGACCGGGCGGATGCGCGGGGGCAGGTCGGGACCGCGCGCGACCTTGCCATAGGTTTTTTCGGCCAGCGCCTTCACGACCTCCGGCTCGACATCGCCGGCCACGATCAGCACCGCATTGTTGGGGCGGTAGTATTTGTCATAGAAGGCAACCGCATCGGTGCGGTTCAACTGCTCCATCTCCTGCATCCAGCCGATCACCGGAATGCGGTAGGGCTGGTTCTGCCAGAGCGTCGCGTCGACCTCTTCGTCGAGCACCGCCTGCGGATTGCTGTCGATGCGCGCGCGGCGCTCTTCCAGGATCACGTCGCGCTCGGTCTTGATGACCTCGTCGGTCAAGATGAGGTTGCGCATGCGATCGGCCTCGAAGCTCATCATCTCACCGAGTGCCGAGGGCGCCACCGTCTCGTGGAAGGCAGTGTAGTCATAGGAGGTGAAGGCGTTGTTGGAGCCGCCGATGGCCGATATGGCGCGGTCGAACTCGCCCGCGGCGTGGTTGGTCGTGGCCTTGAACATCAGGTGTTCGAAGAAGTGCGCTATGCCGGACTTGCCTGGCGGCTCGTCGGCGCTGCCGATCTTGTACCACACCATATGGGTGACGATGGGGGCGCGGTGATCGGGAATGACCACCACCTCCATGCCATTGTCGAGCAGGAAGTTGGCCACCTTGCCATCGTCCGCGGCCAGGGCCGGGCCGGCCATGGTCAGCGCGGTGGCGAGCAAGGCTCTCCGCAGCCATTCAGTATGAAATGTCATTGATGGCTCCGGTTGTTATCGCGCGACGATAGGCAAGGTTAGCCGCGGAGGCAAAGTGAATTGTGCGTCATTTTGAAGGCGCCGGTCGCTCCACCCTTACGCAAGCTCGATGAACCGGACCACCGTCTCGCCGTAGTTTCGTTCATCAACCACCGAGAATTCCGGCCCAATCTCGAAGGGCGCCGAGGCGGCTTCCTCGACCACGCAGAGCGCACCGGGCAGCAACCAGCCGCCATCCCTGGCCGAGCGCAGGGCGCGCTCGCCAAGGCCCTTGCCATAGGGCGGATCGGCGAAGACCAGGCCGAATGCCGCAAGCGTACCGGCCTCACCCAGGGCGGTCGCGTCGCGGCGGAAGATCTTGGTGCGGCCGGTAAGGCCAAAAGCTTCGACATTGGTGCGGATCAGGCCGCGTCCTTCGGCCGATTCTTCGATAAAGACGCCATAGGAAGCGCCGCGCGACAGCGCTTCGAGGCCGAGAGCGCCGGTGCCGGCGAAAAGGTCGAGCACACGCGCGCCGTCGAGCTTGTCGGCAAAGCGGTGCGCCAGCACGTTGAAGACGGCCTCGCGGGCGCGGTCGGTCGTCGGGCGGATGGCATGGTCGCGCGGCGTCGCCAGCGGACGCCCGCGAAATTGGCCGCCGACGATTCTCATTTATGCCCGGGTCTCATTTAAGGCCGGATCTCATTTAAGTCCCGGCATCATCTGGTCCTCGGGCCCTTGGGACCGTTGCGTGGCCGCTCGCCGCCCCGACCGCCATCCGGACGCTCGCCACCCGGCTTGCCGAACGGCTTGGCTCCGCCCGGCTTGCCATAGGCCGGCTTGCCATAGGACGGCTTGAATGACGCCTTGCGCGCCTTGGCCTCGGCCGCCTTGGCGGCATCGGCTTCCGCCCTGCCCTTGCCGATCGGACGCGCGCCCGGCGCCATCCAGACATTAGCCTTGCGCTGGCCCGGCGGATCGATCGGCCGCTGCTCGCGCTCGGGCTTCTTGCCGCCGCGCGGTTTGTCACCAAAGGCGCCGCGCGGCTTGTCGCCGAAGCCTCCACGGGGCTTGTCGCCAAAATCGCCGCGCGGCTTTTCGCGAAACTCGCTGCGCGGCTTGTCCGAAAACTCGCTGCGCTCGGGTCTCGGGCCGCGTTCGCCAAAGCTCTTTTCCGGCCTCGCGCCCCTTTCGGGACTGGTCGACAGCTTGCCGAGCGCTTCGTCGCGGCTGCCTTCGCGGCGCTTGCGGTTCTTGATCAGACCGCCCTCGCCGATCGGCCGATGGTCACCCTCGCGGGTGACTTTCGGCCGTTCCGGCTCCGCGTCACGCTCTCGCCGCACCGGCTGGTTGGAAAACGGCTTGATGATCTCGGCGTCGAAATTGGCGCCGGATTCCTCGACCAGTCGCTCGCCGAGCTGGTCGCGCAAGACGCGGCCCTTGATCTCCAGCACATGGCCTTCGGCGAGATAGTCGAGCTGGAACGGTCCGTAGGAGATACGGATCAGCCGCGTCACGTCGAGGCCGAGCGATCCAAGGATGTTCTTCACTTCGCGGTTCTTGCCTTCGCGCAGGCCGATCGTCAGCCAGGCGTTGGTGCCTTGCTCACGGTCGAGCGTCGCTTCGATGGCGCCGTAGAAGACGCCGTCGACGGCAATGCCTTCACGCAGGCCTGCGAGCATGCTTTCCTCGACCTTGCCATGGACGCGCACGCGGTAACGGCGCAGCCAGCCAGTGGCAGGCAGTTCGAGCACGCGCGACAGACCGCCATCATTGGTGAGCAGCAGCAGGCCTTCGGTGTTGATGTCGAGGCGGCCGATGGTCATCAGCCGCGGCAATTCGGCCGGCAGCACGTCGAACACGGTCTTGCGGCCCTCGGGGTCGCGGTTGGTGGTAACGACGCCGGCCGGCTTGTGAAACAGGAACAGGCGGGTGCGCTCGATCGGCGGGATCTCCATGCCGTCGAGATGGATGATGTCGCCCGGCATGACGTTGAAGGCCGGCGAGGTCAAAGCCCGGTTGTTGACCTTGACACGGCCCGCCGCGATCAGGTCTTCGGCGTCGCGGCGCGACGCCAGGCCGGCGCGGGCCAGCCGCTTGGCGATACGCTCGCCGGCTTCTTCCGCATCTGCCGGACGCGGGCGCGGCTTGAAGGCGCCGCCAGATGCTTGCGGCCGGTCACCACCGAAATCGCGCTTGGGGCGATCGCTGAAGTCACGCTTGGGACGATCTCCGGCGTCGCGCTGCGGGCGATCGCCAAAATCGCGCTTTGGCCGGTCAAAACGCTTTTCGCCCTCGGCGGAAGCAGGCCGATCGCCACGCGGTGCGTAGGGCTTGCGCGGCCCTTCACGCTTTTCGAAAGGCTTGCCTTCGGGACGCGGCCCCTTGCTGAATGGCCGATCGCCGCCCTTGAAATCGCGCTTTGGCCGCTCGCCATCGGCCGCAACCGGCCGATCGCCGCGCGGTGCATAAGGCTTGCGCGGCCCCTCGCGCTTTTCATACGGCTTGCGTTCACCCTCGGCCGGCATAGGGCGATCCCCACGCGGCGCATAGGGTTTGCGCGGCCCTTCGCGCTTTTCATACGGCTTGCGCTCGCCTTCGGCTGCCATCGGCCGGTCACCGCGTGGTGCATATGGCTTGCGCGGTCCCTCGCGCTTTTCGAAGGGCTTGCCTTCGGAACGCGGACCTTTGCTGAATGGCCGGTCGCCACTTTTGAAATCGCGCTTGGGCCGCTCGCCCTCAGCCGCTGCGGGCCGGGCGCCTCGCGGTGAATAGGGTTTCTTGGCCCCGAAGGAGGGTTTGCCGCTTTTGCCGGCGGCGCCATCGCGGCGCGGCCCCGCGGCTCCAGGGCCGCTTTTGCCCGGGCCTTTGTGGCGCGGAGATTTCTTGTCGTTGTCGTCCATGTGGCCTTTGCCTTGTTGCGCTGCTACAGCGTGGCGCATCCTTTCGGACGCGCAAAGGACGCTATAGCACTTTGATTTGGCGCATGATCATTTCCGAAAATCTGTTCCGATATTCGGGTTGACGCGCTCCATAACAGGATCACCGCCAAGTGGCGAGGAGATAATCGGAATGGAAACCGCGTGAAGCGGCCGGATTTCATGGCGCTGGCGCTGAAAGAGGCGCAAGCCGCCGCCTTGCGCGGAGAAGTTCCGGTTGGCGCCGTCATCGCCAGCGGCGACACGGTGGTGGCATCCGCCGGTAACCGCACCCGCGAACTTGCCGATCCGACGGCGCATGCCGAAATGCTGGCCATCCGCGCGGCCTGCCAAACGCTCTCCAGCGAGCGGCTGACCGGCCACGACCTCTATGTGACGCTGGAACCCTGCGCCATGTGCGCCGGCGCCATTTCCTTCGCCAGGCTGCGCCGGCTCTATTTCGGCGCGGCCGACGAGAAGGGCGGCGCGGTGGTCAACGGCGTGCGCTTCTTCGCTTCGCCGACCTGCCACCATACGCCCGACATCTATCCGGGCATGGCCGAGGCCGATGCGGCGCTGCTGCTCAGGGAATTCTTTCGGGAAAGACGCGAAACGTAGAGCCTTCAGCTACCGAAGGCGGCGTTCCTACCAGGAGGGCAGCCAGTCGAAGAGCCCGCCGCTCTTGCCTTTGGCGGCCGCTTCCTTCTTGAGGCGGCGTTCCTTCTTGTATTCATCCTCGCCGAGTTCGCCCTGCGGCGCCGTGTCGGAGGCAGCTCGGTAGGCCAGAGGCGGCTCGCTCAGATATCTGCGAGTGTTGGGATCGCCCTGCTTTTGCTCTGCGGTGCGGCGCTGGATCTCCGCGGCGCGGCCCTTGTCTGAATCCTTCGGCGACCAGGCCGGCGGGTGGCTGGAGCCCGAATCCGCCAGCGCCTTCTTCACGGAAGCCGGATCGGTCTGCACGTCATCGACGATCCCCGATTGATAGGACGGGTCGTCCTGGTGGGCAGTGGCGTCGGCACGCAGACGGGCGCGGCGCTGCTCGGGCGATTCGGGCCAATCGGTGCTCGCCGTCTCGATGCTTTCCTGAGGCGGCGGCAGCACTTCCTTCTGCCCCGGCGCCGGCTTTACCAGCTCCGGACGCGGCCTGTAGTCGATCTGTTCCTTGTGCTTGGGCGTGATCGCGAAGGCGCCGGAAAGGTCTCCGGCAAGCTGCTCGCCAGCCGTCTTGTCGGTGCCGTAGGTCGGCGAACCCATGCAGCCGGACAGAGCGAGGCCGGACGCGACAAACGGCGCCAGCAGCGCAACGCGCGCATAAGTTCTCTTGGTCATGCCAAAAAGTCCCACTCTAGACAGCCTCTCGATCGTCACCGGCCGAAGGCCCGGTCCCCATCGTCCACGCTCTTGCGACGGAATTCCGGCGACAATTTGTCTTCCGGAGTTTCGCGTGTTTATCTCAACCACTCGTTAAGGGCAACGCGCGGGCGCTTTTCACCCGCCCGCCGTGGCATTTGTGCACCGGCTTTGAGCACTCACAAACGTCCCAGAGCCTTGAGTTCATGCAGCACGGCGGCATCGCGGGCAGACACGTCGGGGAATTCCACGTCCTGCCCGACATCGGCGGTATAGCGCCACGAACGCGCGCATTTGACCAAGCCGCGGTCCTCGGCCTTTTCGACCACCACCGAGACACCTTTGACATCGTCGAGCGCAAAGGCGCCTTCCGGCGCCTTGCCATGGGCGATGACGAGATCGCTGGTGATCGCCATCTCGGCCATGTCGACATCGGCGATCGCGGCTTCAAGCGCGGCATCGTCGAGGGTCACGACCGGCACGGCTTCCAGAGAGGCACCGATGACCTTCTGAGCGCGTGCGATCTCGAGCGCGCCGGTGACGACACGGCGAACCTGCCGCACCTTGCGCCATTTCTCAGCCAGTGCCTCGTTCTTCCAGTCGGCCGGAATCTCGGGGAACTGGTCGAGATGCAGCGAGACAGCATCCGGATGACGGTCGAGCCAGGCTTCTTCCGTGGTGAAGGGCAGCATCGGCGCCAGCCATTTCACCAGGCAGTCGAAGAGGTGGCGCACCACTTGTACCGAGGCCTTGCGCTTCACGCTGGCGGGTCCCTCGCAATAGAGCGCGTCCTTCCTGATGTCGAAATAGAAGGCCGACAGCTCGACCACCATGAAGTCGAGCAAAGTGCGGGTGATGCGTTTGAACTCGAACGCGTCGTAGCCCGAGCGCACGACCTCATCGAGTTCGGCCAGCCGATGCAGCATCAGCCGCTCCAGTTCCGGCATCTTGTCCAGCGGCACCTCCTCGCCATCATCATGGGCGAGCGTGCCCAGCATCCAGCGGATGGTGTTGCGAAGCTTGCGGTAGGCGTCGATGTTGGTCTGCAGCACGTTCTTGCCGAGACGCTGGTCTTCCCAATAATCCGTCGTCACCACCCATAGCCGCAGAATGTCGGCGCCGGACTGCTTGATGACGTCTTGCGGCACGACGGTGTTGCCGAGCGATTTCGACATCTTTCGCCCCTCCTCATCCATGGTGAAGCCATGGGTGACGACGGTGTCGTAAGGTGCCCTGCCCTTGGTGCCGCAGCTTTCGAGCAGCGAGGAGTGGAACCAGCCGCGGTGCTGGTCGGAACCTTCGAGATAGACGTCGGCCGGCCATTTCAGGTCCGGACGGTCTTCCAGCGTGAAGACATGCGTCGAGCCCGAATCGAACCAGACGTCAAGGATGTCCATCACCTGCTTCCATTTGGAGGCATCGTGATTGCCGAGGAAACGCTCCTTGGCGCCGGCAGCGAACCAGGCGTCGGCGCCTTCCCTCTCGAATGCGTCCATGACGCGCTGGTTGACGGCATCGTCCTTCAGCACATTGCCGTCCTCGTCGGCAAAGACGGCGATCGGCACGCCCCAGGCGCGCTGGCGCGACAAGACCCAATCCGGGCGTTCCTCGATCATGGCGCGGATACGGTTCTGGCCGGCCGCCGGCACGAAGCGTGTGTCATCGATCGCCTTCAGCGCACGGCTGCGCAGCGTCGTGCCGTCGCCGAGGTCCTTGTCCATATAGACGAACCATTGCGGCGTGTTGCGGAAGATGATCGGCTTCTTCGACCGCCACGAGTGCGGATAGCTGTGCTTCAGCCGGCCGCGCGCGAACAGCGCGTTGCGCTTGATCAGTTCGTCGATGACCGCCTGGTTGGCATTGCCCTTCTTGCCGTTGTCGTCGATGACGCGCGCCGCCCCGCCTTCGCGATCCGGGCCAAAACCCGGCGCGTCCCTGGTGAAGAAGCCGGCATCATCTACAGTGAAGGGGATGGCAGGGTCGATGCCGCGTGCGCGCAAATCCGATGCCGCATCCATCCAGGCATCAAAGTCCTCGCGGCCATGGCCGGGCGCGGTGTGGACGAAGCCGGTGCCGGCGTCGTCGGTGACATGATCGCCGGCCAGCATCGGCACGGCGAATTCGTAGCCGCCGCCGAGACCTTCGAAGGGATGTGAAAGTGTAAGGCTTCCAAGCTCTTCGACCGAAACGCTGCGAAGGCGATTCAAGGTGACCTTGGCCTTGGCCGAAGAGTCTTCGGCAAGCGCATCTGCAAAGATCAGCTTTTCACCGGGCTGTGGACCGAACGAATTTTCGGCTGCGGTAACTTCATAAAGGCCGTAGCCGATCCGTGACGAATAGTTGACGGCACGGTTGCCGGGGATCGTCCACGGGGTTGTCGTCCAGATGACGACGTGGGCATCCCTCAGTTCCTTGATAGCTTCCCAAGCGCCACCCAACTCGGGTGTCGTGACAGTTCTTCCTGATCCAGCGCCGACGATCGGGAACTTCACCCAGATCGTGTCGCTCTCATAATCATGGTATTCGATCTCGGCCTCGGCCAGTGCGGTGCGCTCGACGACGCTCCACATTACCGGCTTGGAGCCGCGATAGAGCTGGCCCGACATGGCGAACTTCAACAACTCCCCGGCGATGCGCGACTCCGAGTGGAAAGCCATCGTCGTATAGGGGTTCTTGAAGTCGCCGACGACGCCGAGCCGCTGGAACTCGCCACCCTGCACCGTGATCCAGTTCGCGGCGAAGTCGCGGCATTCCTTGCGAAATTCGTTGACCGGCACCTCGTCCTTGTTCTTGCCCTTGGCGCGGTACTGTTCCTCGATCTTCCATTCGATCGGCAGGCCGTGGCAGTCCCAGCCGGGCACGTAGTTGGAGTCATAGCCGCGCATCTGGAACGAGCGGGTGATGACGTCCTTGAGGATCTTGTTCAGCGCGTGGCCGATATGGATGTTGCCGTTGGCGTAGGGCGGGCCGTCATGCAGCACGTATTTTTCGCGGCCGGCGGCCGCCTCGCGCAGCTTGGCGTAAAGGTCCATATCCTGCCAGCGCTTGACCAGCAGCGGTTCCTTTTCCGGCAAGCCGGCGCGCATCGGGAAATCCGTCTGCGGCAGGTAAAGCGTCTTGGAATAGTCGATCGTTTCAACAGTGTCGGTCATTGGTCTGCCATGTGCATTGCCCGGCGGGCGTAAAAGCTCGGGCGTGAACTATCATGATTTGGAAAAGCGCGAGGGGGCGCGCAAAACTCCCGGCGGCTCCGGCGGCGCTCAGGCCGCCCGGAACACCGGGCCTGTAATTCGTATCGTCAGCGCGCGAAGGCGTGAAAAGCTCGTCATTGCCGGGCTTTTAGCCGAGAAAGCCGCAGGAATAAAGCGTCTCTTGTTCGATTCACTTACATCGCGAAGTCGAAGCGATAGGTGGTCGAGACGCCGACCGTGAACTGGTTACGGTCGCCGCGCTCCTTGACCAGGCTGGAATCGGCGGCCGGGCCCATCAGGCGCGCATATTCGCCGAACAGGCTGGCGGTCATCGGATCGGTCACCTTCCAGGTGATGGCGCCACCAAGGCCGGTCGATTTCAGGCCGCCGCCAGGATGGTATTCGCTCAGGTCCGAGGCCGCAGCCTCCTTGGCGTTGACACCATAATAAGAGTCGAAATAGCCCGACGAGGCAAAGGACACGCGTGGTCCGCCCGAAATTCTGACAGTCGGCGTCACGTCGTAGAAAGCATCGGCGGCGATGTCGGCGACAAAGCCATCATGGGCACGAATGCCATGGCGCAGTTCGGCGCGGGCGCGCAGCCAGTCCGTCGGATAGATTTCGAAGAAGCCGCCGACCTCACCGCCCCAGCGCACCGGGTCGAGGCCATTGAGCTCATCCTTGCTGTCGCGCGAAAACAGGAATTTTCCGGTCAGGCCGGCGCGGACGCCGCCATCGTCGACCAGCGCCAGCGAGATGTTGTCGTTGCGCGAGGTAAAGCGCGCGGCCGGGCCGGCCTTGCCCAGCGAGATGATCGGCGATGCGCTGAGCAGATAGCTGTTGGAGCCCTCGAATTTCGGCGCGACCATGCCGGTGGCGCCAAGCGTCAGGTACCAGTCGCCGGACATCCAGCCGAAGGCACCCTCGCCCGCATTGGCGGTGGACACAGTGAGCAGCGCCGAGGCGAGAAACAGCGGAATCGTCCAGACAATACGCATCATCACCCCATACGCGAAACAAACGGAGAGAACACCCGGCAGCCAAAGCCATGGCGCCGGTTCGGTAAAATTTGACTTAAAATCTACAGCAGTGGCGGCAACTGCGACCCTGTTTTTTTGCGCTGTGGCCCATTTGAACAGGGCGCCGCCGGGCCTGTGGCGATTTGACAGAAATAGCGAGGTTGCCTAAATTCGCGTTAGTGCAGACTAACATGAACACATGGACCGCGCTTGGCGACCCGACCAGGCGGACGATCTTCGAACTGCTGGTCGAACAACCCTGTTCGGTCGGGGAATTGGCTCGTGCGCTTCCTGTCACCCGGCCGGCGGTCTCGCAGCACCTGAAGGTGCTCAAGGACGCCGGCCTCGTGGCCAACACACGGCTAGGCAAGCAACGCATCTACCGGGTCGAACCGGAAGGCTTGGCCAGCCTGCGCGCCGAACTCGACCGGTTCTGGAGCAAGACCTTGGCGGCCTACAAAGTGGTCGTCGAACAGCCCTTGAAGGAGCAGGAATGAGCACACATCAACCGCCCGTGAGGCACTCCATCCTTGTCGAGGCTCCGATCGCACATGCCTTCAAGGTCTTCACCGAGGACTTCGGCAGTTTCAAACCCAAAGAGCATAACCTGCTTGCGGTGCCGATCGCGGAGACGATCTTCGAACCCCGCGTTGGCGGTCACGTCTACGACCGCGGTGTGGATGGCAGCGAGTGCCGCTGGGCACGAGTGCTGGCCTACGAGCCGCCGAACCGACTGCTTCTGAGTTGGGATATCAGCCCTCAATGGCAGATCGAGACCAATCCGGACAGGACCAGCGAGTGGGAAGTCCGGTTTACGGCGGAGACGAATAGCCGGACCCGCGTCGAGATCGAGCATCGCAATCTCGAACGTCATGGCGAAGGCTGGGAAGGCGTGCGCTTTGGGATTGACGGTGATCGAGGCTGGCCGCTGTATCTCAGGCGATTCCAAGATCTTTTTGCCAGCAAGGTGACCTGAAGGAGCACAATTATGGAACCCTATCGGCTAAGCATCCTCGGTGTACTGATCCTCTGTCTTTTGTCAGTCGCGCTGGCGGTTTACTCGGGTTCGTCCAAGGGATTTGCCGGAGCGCTTTCCGGTCCGGTGATCCCGGCCGACGACGCCAATCTCCTCTACAGGATCGACCGCGTGCATATGAACTCGGTCGAGGCGCTGGCGCCTTTTGTCGTCCCGGCGGTGCTGGCCATGATGGTTGGCGTTGGGTCGGCCACGTTGGCGACCATTGTCTGGGTTCATGTGGCGATACGCCTGCTTCACCTGGGGGTTTACCTACGCGGCGGCAATGCCGCCAAGGGTGGCAGTGTCAGAACGATCGTCTACGTCTCTGGAGCGATCGTCACGCTTGTCCTCGTCCTTGTGACTGGGTGGGCTGCCATAAATTGACACGTACGCGCGAACCTCAAGCCACCGACGCTTTGTTTGTTTGCTAGCCGTCGCCATCGGCTGGACGTCCGCTACAGCCGGGGCTAACCTCCCGGCAAGGTGCCAGGCGATTTCGAGGAGATGCAGCCATGACCCTGCACGGTGATACCCTCAAAGATGCGATCGGCCGGACACGGGACAAATGGGGGTGGTTCGTCGCGCTCGGCGTGCTGCTGCTCATCTTCGGCGGCATTGCCTTCGGCAATCTGTTCATCGCCACCGTCGCCTCGGTCTATGTCGTGGGCTGGCTGATGCTGATGGCCGGCATCATCGAGATCGTGCATCCCTTCGGCGTGAAGACCTGGAGTCGCTTCTTCTATTGGCTGCTCAGCGGCCTACTTTATGCCGTTGCCGGTTTCTTTGCCTTCGACAATCCGCTGCTGGCCTCGACGGTGCTGACCTTGCTGCTGGCGGTGGCGCTGGTCGCTTCAGGCGCGCTCAGGGCCTGGGTCGGCTATAGCCACCGACCGGAAAAGGGCTGGGGCTGGGTCGTCGCGGCGGGCCTGATCAGCGTGCTGGCGGGGCTGACCATCGCCATGGGCTGGCCGGTCAACAGCCTGTGGGTGCTCGGCCTGTTCCTGGCCATCGACCTGATCTTCCAGGGCTGGAGCTTCATCGCTCTCGGACTGGCGTTGAAGAAGTAGGGGCTTGAAGAGGTAAGCGGCCGGAAGGCTCAAAAAGCGATGGCGCCGTCCAGATCCGAAAGCGGCCTGACGCCGGCCAGCAGCGCGCGCGCCTCCGCCTCGTCGCGCTTCATTTGTGCCACCAGCCCATCGAGCCCATCGAACTTCACCTCGGGACGCAAAAAGCCGAAGAGCGATACGTCGCAGATCTCGCCATAGAGATCGCCGGCAAAGTCGAAGACGAAGGTTTCGAGCAGCGGCGCGCCATTGTCGTCGACAGTCGGGCGACGCCCGAAGCTGGCGACACCATCATAGAGCGTGCCGTCGGCGCGGCGAAAGCGGACGGCATAAATCCCTTCCTTCAGAGTCGTTTCCGGCGAAAGCCTCATGTTGGCTGTCGGGAAGCCGAGCGTGCGGCCGAGCTGCTGGCCGCCGATCACTTCGCTTTCGACGGTGAAGCGGTAGCCGAGCAGGCCTGCGGCCTCGGCGACCTCTCCCTCGCAGAGCAGCTCGCGGATACGGCTCGACGACACCACCTCGGCGCCCTCGTCGCGAAAGGCGTCGACCAGGGTGACGCCGAAACCATGGCGCTCGCCTGCCGCCATCAGAAACGCAGGACCGCCCTGCCGGTCCTTGCCGAAGTGAAAATCGAAGCCAGTGACGGCATGGGTGATGCCGAGGTTCGTCTCCAGCACATCGGTCACGAAAGCCTCGGCCGACAGGCCGGCAAAGGCGCGCGTGAACGGCTGTTCGACGAGTGCGGCAAAGCCCAGATGCGACAGCAGCCGCGCCTTCATCGGCGGCGGCGTCAATACGAACAGCGGCATATCGGGCCTGAACACCTTGCGCGGATGCGGGTCGAAGGTCAGCACTAGCGCCGGCACGCCGCGCCGCCCGGCTTCGGCAAGCGCGCGATCGAGCACCGCCTGGTGGCCGCGATGGACGCCGTCGAAATTGCCGATCGCCACCACGCCGCCGCGCAAATGCGGCGGCAGCGGCGCGGTTGCTGAAATGTGTTCGAAAGCTGCGCTCATGCAGCAACCCTACCGCAGTCTCGGAATGACGGCGACCGGCCGGTAGCCGTGCTTTTGCAGAAAGGCTGCAAGCCTGGCGGGGTCCGGCTGCATGGGATCGCCATAGTCGCGCGCGTGAATGCCGCCCGAGACGTAAAGCACGTCGATGCCGTTGTCGGCGGCGCCCTTGACGTCGGTCATCATGCCGTCGCCGATGGCCAGCACCTCGGTGCGCGCGACGTCTCGGCCGAGAAGCACGGCGACCTCCCGCAGCGCTACGTCATAGACCGGCGCATAAGGTTTTCCGGCGATCAGCGTGCGGCCGCCAAGCTGGGCATAGTCGCGCGCCAAGGCGCCGGCGCACCAGATCATGCGCTCGCCGCGTTCGACCACGATGTCGGGATTGGCGCAGATGAAAGGCAGGTTCCTGGCGCGCAGCCGGCGCAGCAGATCGGCGTAATCCTCAGGCGTTTCCACCTCGTCGTCGAACAGCCCGGTGCAGACCGCGCCGGAGGCCTCGAACTCCTCGACGAGCTCGACGTCCAGACCGTCATAGAGGGTGAAATCGCGGTCGGCGCCGATATGGAAGATTTTTCGTGGGCCTTCGGCGATAAGGTCGCGGGTCACATCGCCTGAGGTCACGACGCGGTCGTAGGCGGCGGCGGGAACGCCGATCGCATTCATCTGCGCCACCACATCGGCATTGCGGCGCGGCGAGTTGGTGATCAGGACGACCGGGACCTTCGCCGCACGCGCGGCGGCAAGCGCTTCGGCAGCCGCCGGAAAATGCCATTCGCCATTGTGGATCACGCCCCAGACATCGCACAGGATGGCCGAGTAGGCGCCCGACAAATCCGCGAGCGAGCCGATGATATCAGGCGAATCCGCCATGCCGTTTACCTGCTGTGACGATCATTGCGAGAGCTGCAGCCGACGGTCCGCCGCAACCGGCCCCGCATTAACCGAAGCGTTTCATCCTGTCACCAGCTTTTCGGCACTTGCCAGGCTGTTGCGCAACGGGCTGATCGAAGGTTGCACAGGCAGGAACCACCCTTCTCCGAGCTTCGGTCTATCGAAACAATGTCGCAC
Source organism: Mesorhizobium sp. M0016 (assembly GCF_040324035.1). Classification (NCBI taxonomy): domain Bacteria; kingdom Pseudomonadati; phylum Pseudomonadota; class Alphaproteobacteria; order Hyphomicrobiales; family Phyllobacteriaceae; genus Mesorhizobium; species Mesorhizobium sp. M0016. The sequence goes on from NZ_JAMYVM010000024.1 coordinate 82,906, forward strand.
CGCTGATCACCAGGGCCGAGTGGTTAACGAGCCTTGAAAAGATGGGCCTATGTTGAACGCATTTCAGCAACCTGAAATTTAACGATTTTGTGGGCATCTTCGGACCGATATTGGGGTCCTGGCAGGGGTGCTGAAGGCATGATCCGCAGATTTCTGAACGACAGACGCGGCAACTATGCCTTGATGACAGTGATCACCATGGTGCCCTTGATGGGCGCGCTGGCGCTTGCCATCGACTACACCGATCTCTTGCGCCAAAAGCAGAACATGCTGAACGCGCTGGATGCCGCCGGGATTGCCACGGCACAGCAGATCGTCACCGGGGCGACCGACACGGCAGTCAAGGCCTATGCGAAGGATTTCTTCGAAGCCAATCTCGGCCGCGTCAAAGCAGCCAATACGGCCCTGACGGTGACGCTTCCCAACAACAACGCAGGTGGTGGCACGCTGAAGCTGTGCGCCGAATTGACGTACCACCCCTATTTCCTGCCGGCAGCGGCCATGATGATCGGAAGAACCGCCGCCGACGTCACAACATCGGCATGCTCGGAGATCCGCCTCAAAAACACGCTGGAAGTGTCTCTCGTGCTCGACAATTCCGGCTCTATGAGCATCAACGGCTCCGGCACCGGCCAGCCGCGAATAGATTTGCTCAAGAAGGCCGCGACCGAGCTTGTCAATACAATGGCGCTCCAGGCCGCACAAATGAAGCAGGTGACCAAGCCGGTGCAGTTCTCGCTGGTCCCGTTTTCTGCGTCGGTCAATGTCGGCGCTCCGATCCCCCCGGCTCCATTGCCGACGTGGCTGGACACGACCGGCATTTCCCCGATCCATCATCAGAACTTCGATTGGTCGACGATGACAGCGGCGGCAAATGCCACCAAATGGATTGAAAAAGTAGGCAGCGTTTACTACCAGCGCGGCACGGGCTGGGGCACAGACAAAGACAAGGAGATGACGCGTTTCACCCTCTATCAGGACATGATGGCAACGACCTGTACGAAGAAAAACTCGAACGGCACTTGCAAGACCTCCGTCGTCGCCAAATACGAAGCCTGGAAGGGCTGCGTGGAGGCGAGGCCGTATCCCTATAATGACGACGACACGTCGCCGACCACTGGGACGCCCGCCACCATGTTCGTGCCGATGTTCGCGCCGGACGAAGCTGGCAATTTCTGGACCGACACAACTCGCACCAGCACATCGACGTGGGGTTACGCCAACAATTGGTGGATCGATTATTCCGACACGCTGACTGTCCCCAAACGCCAGGCGGATATGCGCAAGTATTTTCTGACAAAGCCCTGGGACGCAGCAGCCGCTGCGGCCGATGATGGACCCAATTCGGCATGCACGACCGCCGCGATCACGCCGTTGCAGGACATAACCACCACCGATGGCAAGAAAATCCTGACGGATGCCATCAATGCCATGGCCCCGACGGGCAACACCAACGTGCCGGAAGGGCTGGCCTGGGGCTGGCGGACGGTGTCGAGCAACGAGCCTTTTACGCAAGGCCGGCCGAACACCGAAAGAGGCAACGACAAAGTGGTCATCGTCCTGACCGACGGCGCAAACACCTATAGCATCGGCCCCAGCAACGACATGACCAGCAACTACGCCAAGAATGGATCGACCTACGCCGCCTATGGCTACACCGGCCCTAATTTTCCGAAGCCAGTGGAGCCTGCGACCCGCCTGTTCGTCAACACGACCGTCGCCAAGACAACCTATACGGCGACCAACTACACGGCCGCGCTTGACGAGCAGATGCAAACCCTTTGCGCCAATGCGAAGAATTCGAACATTCTCTTGATGACCGTCTCGCTCGACCTTGTTAGTTCCAAGCCGGCGGAAAAGACTGCCATAGATGCGCTGAAGAAATGCTCCTCGGATTCGCGCTTCCGCAAGGATCCGACCGACCCGAGCAAACCGGCGAAGCTGTACTGGAACGCGACCGGCGCCACCTTGTCGCAAAGTTTCAAGGAAATCGCCGACGAACTGTCGAACCTGCGCATCGTCAGCTGATCGGCGCGATCTTTCGAACAAGGCGCTCCGCCTCGGCGGGGCGTTTTGCGTTCGGCAGCTGGCGCATTTGGTTAGCGCCTGGTGAAGCGCTATCCGCGCAATCGAGCAGTTTCCCAAACCCGTCCTTCAACGTTTTGTGAAACTGTGGCGGCATTGAAGAATCCGCAGGCGGGGCCGCTTACATCACATGCGTGAACTCTGGCGCACATTCCGGCGTGACTTCTGGCGTGACCGCCGCGGCAATTACGCTCTGATGACAGTTGTGGCGATGGTGCCACTGATGGGCGGCGTGGCCATGGCCGTCGACTACACCGGCGTGGTCAGCGAGAAGCAGAGGGTGGTCAACGCGCTCGACGCCGCCAACTTCGCCACCGCGCGCCGGCTGGTGGAAGGCGCCACCGACGACCAGTTGCGGGCCTATGCGCTCGACTTCTTCAAGGCAAACCTCAACGACGTCGATCCCGCCGACACGACGCTCAGCGTTACGCTGCCCAGCAGCACGACCGGCGGCGGCATCGTCAAGCTGTGCGCCAGCCTGGTCTACAAGCCCTATTTCCTGCCGGCAGCGGCGATGCTGATCGGCAGGACGTCGGAAAACGTCACCTACTCCGTGTGTTCGCAAGTCCGGCTGAAGAACACGCTGGAAGTGGCCATGGTGCTCGACAATTCGGGGTCGATGTCGAACACGGGCACGGGTGCCGGACAAAAGCGCATCGACCTTCTCAAGCAAGCCGCCAAGCAGCTCGTCGACACGCTTGCCTTGCAGGCCGCGATGATCAAGCAGATCGACAAGCCGGTCCAGTTCAGCCTTGTGCCGTTCGCCGCCTCGGTCAATGTCGGCGCCAGCAACGACAACGCGTCGTGGATCGACGCCTACGGGCTGTCGCCCATCCACAATGAGAATTTCGCCTGGTCCACGCTTAACGCAGCCGACAAATATGCCCAGAAGATCGGCGGCATCTGGTACAAGAAAGGCACTGGCTGGGGTGAGCAGGAGGGGCAGATGCTGACCCGCTTCTCGCTCTACCGCGACATGAAGGTGGTCACCAGCCACGAGCGCATCGTCGGCAGCAAACGCGTGGTCTGCGACAAATATCGCGCCAATCATACATGCTCGGACAGCCACAACGAATACGACTACAACGACACATACGGACCGTTCGCCAGCTGGCAGGGCTGCGTCGAAGTGCGGCCCTATCCCTATAATGTCAACGACGCGCCGGCCTCCGGCGGACCGAACAACACCGGCACCGGCGTCGGCGATCCCGCGACCATGTTCGTGCCGATGTTTGCGCCGGATGAGCCGGGCAATCATTGGTACATAACGCAGGACCCCGACGAGGTGGCCCCCAAGACCTATGGCGCAGCCAACAGCTGGTGGAACGACGATCCGGCGAGCACCACCGGCAAGACCAGGCAGTCCAACATGGCCAAGTATTTCCAGCCACGGCCGATCAATGCTCCGGTGCTGGGGACGGGTGCAGGTCCGAATTACAGCTGCACCACCACGCCGATCACACCGCTGACCGACGTCGCCAACGCCGCCGGGCTGACCAAGATCAAGGCAGCAATCGACCTGATGGCGCCCAACGGCAACACCAATGTGCCGGAAGGCATGGCCTGGGGCTGGCGCACCGTCTCCAGCACGGAGCCTTTCACAGGAGGACGTCCTGAGACGGAACGAGGCAATGACAAGGTGGTCATCGTGCTCACCGACGGCGAGAACACCTATTCGACGGTGAGTTCCGACCCCGCCGGCAACAAGTCGACCTATGCCGGCTATGGCTATACCGGCGTCGGCTACAACGGCAGTGCGGTCACCCGCCTGTTCGGCGGCACGTCGAGCGCCATCGGCCAGCTCAACTATTCGTCGAGCAACTACACCGCCGCGCTAAACGAGCAGATGGCGACGCTGTGCAACAACGCCAAGGCGGCCAACATCATGGTGATGACGGTGGCGCTCGACATGTCGACGACCGACGCCGGCGACAAGAGCGCGATGGAGGCACTGAAGACGTGCTCGTCGGACTCGCGCTTCCGCAAGGATCCGACCGACCCGAGCAAGCCTGCAAAACTGTTCTGGAACGCGACCGGCGCCACGCTGTCTGACAATTTCAAGGAAATCGCAAACGAGCTCTCGAACCTGCGCGTGGTGAGCTGAGGGTTGAAGCTGCTGATCTTCCCCCTTGCGGGGGAAATTGACGGCTTCGCCGCTTTCGACATTTTTCGACGCTGGCGCAAAGTCTCCGGCCATCATGCTCTTGCGGTGAGTCAAAACGCGTGCTCGGTATCGTCACCGCCTCCCGGAGACTGCCCGTGCCCGAAACCGCCAACCATCTCGCCTTCGCGCTGGTCTGCCTGGGCATGGTGCTGACGCCCGGGCCGAACATGATCTACCTGATCTCGCGCTCGCTGTCGCAAGGCCCCAAGGCCGGGCTGATCTCGCTCGGCGGCGTGGCGGCCGGCTTTCTGTTCTATGTCGTATCGGCTGCGCTGGGCATCACCGCGCTGCTGCTTGCCGTGCCGTTTGCCTATGACGCACTGCGCATTGCCGGCGCGCTCTATCTGCTATGGCTCGCCTGGCAAGCGGTGCGACCCGGCGGGCGCTCACCATTCCAGGTGCGCGAACTGCCGAAGGACAGGCCGCGCAAGCTGTTCGCGATGGGCCTGATGACCAATCTCCTCAACCCCAAGGTGGCGGTGCTTTATCTGTCGCTGCTGCCGCAGTTCATCTCGCTGGGCAAGGGCCATGTGCTGTCGCAGCTTCTGGTGCTCGGCGCCACGCAGATCTCGATCAGCCTGACCGTCAATGCCATCATCGCGGTAACGGCCGGTTCGATCGCGACCTTCCTTGCCGGACGGCCGCTATGGATGGTCATCCAGCGCTGGATGATGGGCACGGTGCTTGCCGGGCTGGCGCTTAAAATGGCGACCGACGCGCAACGCTGATCGGAGGCAACGCGCCGAGACTACATCGGCCGCCGACCTTCCCATTCGAATCGATCGGCCGAACCCGCACGGAGGCCAGCGATTGAGATTTTCGCGGCCCTGCCCGGCAAAAGCCATGATCGCCGCTAAGTCAGCTCGCATGACAATGATCTGCAGCACCAATCACCCGCTCGCGCAAACCCGCTCTGGCGCAGCAAGTCCAAAACCAAACAGGCGCCTGCTGCTGATCGGCCTTGCAGCCATGGCCGGCCTCGCTGCTTGCAGCACGGTCTCGGTGCCGACCGGCGAAGGCGCCGGTGTGTCGTCCTCGGCCACCGCGACGCTGGCCGGCATCCGAGCTTCGGCCGGACTGCCGGCGCTGGTGCCGGACGCCCAGCTCGAGCAGGCCGCTCGGCAGCAGGCCGGCTATATGGCCTCACGCGAACGCATGAGCCACACGACGGGCTGGGGAAAGGATTTCGCGTCGCGGATGAAGGACAATGGCGTGCGGGGCGCCGCCGCCGAGAACATCGCCGAGGGCCGCTTCGACCAGCAGAAACTGTTCGACATATGGATGCATTCGGCTGGCCACCGCCGCAACATGCTCGATCCGGATTTCAGCCGCTTCGGCCTCGCCTATGTACGCGACGGACGCGACAGCGCCATCCGCTACTGGAGCCTGGTGCTCGGAAAATAGCAGCCAGCGGTTACGGCGCGAGCCAGCCGTCAGCCTTTCGCGATCAGCTCGCCGATATCCCCAGCCGACAGGGGTTCGCTGAAATAATTGCCCTGCACCTCGTCACAATTGTTCTTGCGCAGGAAGGCGACCTGGTCTTCCGTTTCGACACCTTCGGCCAGCACCCGAAGGTTCAACTTCTGCCCCAGGGAAATCACGGCGCCAGTGACCGCCTGATCGTTCTCGTCGGTCGCGAGATCGTTGATGAAGGACTTGTCGATCTTCAGCCGCGCCACCGGAAACGTCTTGAGGGCGCTGAGACTGGAATAGCCTGTTCCGAAATCGTCGATCGATATCTGCACGCCGAGCTTTTGCAGCCCGTTCATCGTTGCGACCGCCAGCTCGAAATCCTGCATGATCAGGCTTTCCGTCACTTCGAGCTCGAGATACCTCGCCTCCAGGCCGCTTTCCTTCAATGCGTTGACGACGCGGTCGATCAGGTTCTTCTCCCGGAACTGCCGCGCCGACACGTTGACGCAGACGGTTACGGGCGACAGACCGGCGCGCTGCCAGGCTTTGTTCTGCCGGCAGGCTTCGTGCAGGATCCAGTCACCGAGCGGCACGATCAGCCCGGTCTCCTCGGCGGTCGGGATGAACATCGCCGGCGAAACCAGGCCTCGCGTCGGGTGGTTCCAGCGCACCAGCGCTTCGACGGCGAAAACCTGCCCCGATCGCAGATCCACCTGTGGCTGATAATGCAGAGCGAATTCCGACCGGGCGAGCGCGTTTCGCAATTCCTCCTGAAGCAGGAATTTTTCATGTGCCGTTGAGTTGAACTCCGGGGCATAGAACTGGAAATTGTCGCGGCCGAATTCCTTGGCGCGATACATGGCGGCGTCGGCATTGGCCAACAGCGTATCCGGGCTGGTCCCGTCCTTCGGGTAATTTGCGATGCCGATGCTGGCCGTCGTTCTCAGCCGATGCTCTCCGACAAGAACCGGTTCCGCGATCGCATCCCTGATCGTCTGCAGGGTTTCCGAGACCACATCGACATTGGTGGTTTGGTCGAACAGGACGATGACAAATTCGTCGCCGCCAAGCCGCACGACGGTGTCGGTGGCCTTCACGCATCCAACCAAACGGCTGGCGACGGTCTTGAGGAGTTCGTCGCCGGCATTGTGGCCAAACGTATCGTTCACCAGTTTGAAATTGTCGAGATCGATGAACACCACCGTCATCCAGCGATTGTATCGCTGCGCGTAGAGGACCGCCTGGGAAAGCCGATCCTCCAGCAAAGCGCGATTGGGCAGGCCGGTCAGCGCATCATGGTTGGCCATGAAGTGGATCTGGTCTTCCGCCAATTTGCGCTCGATCGCGATGCCGGCAATGTGTGTGGTGAATTCGATCAGGCGGGTCTCGGCATGGGTGGGTTCGCGCACGGTCATCGAATACATGGCAAAGGCGCCCAACACGACGCCCCGATGCGACAGGATCGGGGTTGACCAGCACGAACGATAGCCATGGGCTGCCGCCAGTTCGCGGTAATCGTCCCAAAGCGGATCCTGCAGAATATCGGTAACAATGACCGGTTCCCGCCGGTAGATGGCGGTTCCGCAGGATCCCACCTTGGGACCGATGGCCGCCCCATCGATGGCGCTCGTATAGGCTTTCGCCAGGCCCGGCGCCGCACCGTGACGCAAATGAACGCCGTCCTTGTCGAGCAGCAGGACGGAACCGAATATCCCCTTCAACTGAGCCTCGACGAAGCGCATGAGGCGGTCGAGCACGTCCTCCAGCGGCGCGCTCGTGGCAATCATTTCGAGGATCTGCGCCTGCCCGCTGCGAAGGACATCCGCCTGCTTGCGGGCGGTGATGTCGTGGGCAATGCCAACCAGGCCGAAGATTTCATTTTGGCGATTGCGCAACGGCACCTTCGTCGACGAAAGCCATTTGCCGCTCCCCGACGCATCGACGACAAACTCTTCCGCGTCGATCACTGGTTGTCCGCTCTTGAGCAGGCGCTGCTCGACCAGGCGAAATTTCCGCGCAACTTCCGGGGGGTGGAGATCAAAATCGGTCAAACCGATCATGTCGCTGGTCTTGTTGCGGCCGCTATCGGTCGCAAGGGCGCTGTTGACCACGACGAAACGGCTTTGCGTATCCTTGACCCAGAGATAATCGGGCACCCAGTCGATCAGCGCCTGCAGCGAAATGCGCTCGTCGACGATCTGCCGATTGGCGAGGAGTTCAGTGATGTCCTCATGCGTGGCGATCCAACTGCCATCGGGCATGGGCTGGTTACGGATCTGGATTGTGCGACCATCGACAAGTTTGGCGGTCCAGAGCCGCGAAGCCTTGCCCGAATTGATCGAGCGAGCCGTTGCGAGATAGGTGTCGGCGGCCGTCGCCGCCGTGCCGGCGGCGACGCGGCGTTCGACTATTTCGCTCAGTGTCACGCCAGGCCGCAATTCCTCGGGCGCAATGCGGTAGATTTCCGCATAGCGCCGGTTGCTCAGGATCAGCCGTTCATCGGCATCGAAAAAGCAGATGCCTTGCGAAATATTCTCGATCGCAGTCTCGAAGCGCAGGGTCTGCCCTTCGAGACCCGCAATGGTCGTGCGAAGTTCTCCCTCGAGCGTATCGTAGGAAACGTCAGCCAGTCTTGCCAATGCGGCTACGCCCACCGGCCCGCGCGCCCCGACGGATCTTCTGGATGACTTCGTGACCAAACAGACCTCCTCCGGTTTGGCACCTGAAACAAGAAAGGGCCTCTGTCGTGCCAGACGAAAGTCGACTGACAATGTTACAGATGTGCTAATTCAAGATGAACTGTAACGGAATTGGAGGCGTCAGCAACCAGATACCAAAGGTGCAAATGTCATTTCAAATCAACTTCCAACGGCTCATTATCGATATTCTTTTGCACACGCGGGGTTTTGACGATCATCCGAGCAACAATCATCAGGGGCAACCAGCTTGCTGCCAGCGCTACCGGCGCCCGCCTCAATCCATATGCGCGGCAGGAGCGGCCGCGCCGGCCGGAGCGGTCTTCGGCTTGCGCAGCAGGAAGACAAACGGAATGGCAACCAGCGTCATCACCATCAGCAGTTTGAAGTCGTTGACGTAGGAGATCATCATCGCCTGGATGTTGACCATGCGGTCCACCTGCGAAAGTGCCGTCGGATCGCCGCCTGCTGCCGCCGGCGAGGCCGCCCACAAATTGGGGTTGAACGGGTTGATGAAAGCCGACAGTTCGGTGTGATTGACCTGCGTGTTGCGCACCATGAGAACCGTCACCACCGACACACCGATCGACGAACCGAGATTTCGAACCAGGCTGAACAGGGCCGTGGCGTCGGTGCGGAAGCGCACGTCGAGCGTGGCGAAGGCCACCGTGGACAGCGGCACGAACACCATGCCCATGCCCAGACCCTGGATGACGCCGGAGCTGAGGATCAGCCAATTGTCCATCTGCGGCGTGAAGGAGGACATGGTGTAGAGCGACTGCGCGGTGAGCAGAAAGCCGATGACGACGAGGATGCGGGCGTCGATTCTGCTCATGAGCCGTCCAACGACAAGCATCGAAATCATCGTGCCGACACCGCGCGGCCCCAGGACGACGCCGATGGTGACGGTCGGATAGCCGAAGATGGTCGACAGCATTGGCGGCAGCAGCGACATCGAGGCCAGGATCAGCACGCCCATGACGAAGATGAAAGCCAGACCGGTGACGAAATTGCGGTCGAGGAAGATCTTGGGGTCGATGAAAGGACGTTCCGCCGTCAGTGTATGGATGATGAAAACCCAGAAGCCGGTGATCGAAAGAGCAAGCTCGATCCAGATTTCGACCGAGGAAAACCAGTCGACCTCGCCGCCGCGGTCGAGCAGCAGCTGCAGCGCGCCGACGCCGAGCGAAATCATGGCGAAACCGAAGAAATCGAAGCTGCGGATCCGCCGGGCAACGACCGGCAAATAGGCTGCCATGCCGATGAAGGCGATGATGCCGACCGGCAAATTGATGAAGAACACCCAGCGCCAGTTGAAATTCTCGGTCAGCCAACCGCCCAGCGTCGGACCCAGGATCGGCCCCAGCATGATGCCGGCGCCCCAGATGGCCATCGCCTGGCCGTGGCGTTCCCTGGGGTTGATGTCGAGCAGGAAGGTCTGCGACAGCGGCACGATGGCTGCGCCGAACACGCCCTGCATCAGCCGGAAGAACACTATGCTCTCCAAGCTCCAGGCAATGCCGCACAGCATCGAGAACACGGTGAAGCCGACAACCGCCGCCAGGAACAGTTCCTTGCGGCCGAAGCGGTCGGCCAGCCAGCCGGTCACCGGCGTCATGATCGCGGCGGCAACGATGTAGGAGGTCAACACCCAGTTGATGTTGTCGGGCGACGCGCCGAGGTCGCCGGTCATGGTCGGCAGCGCGACATTGGCAATCGTGGTGTCGAGCGCCTGCATGACCGTCGCCAGCATCAGCGCCACGGTGATCAGGCCGCGATGCGGCACTTCCTTGAAAGGTTCTGGTGTGGTCATGATGCGGAACTTCCGACAGGTAACAAAAACGTGTACATTAGGTTTCCGGGCGGCGAGGCCTTCTCTGGTGAAGAGACCCTCATCGCGGTGGGACGCGATCTATCGATGTGGGGGTTACATCGATCGAAGGTCTCGACACATCAGGCGCTTGCCGCCCGGAAATCCAAGGTCCGAAGGATGGGCGCCGAGATGGTCCAGGTTGTGGGCAGGCCGCGATGCGGTCCGGTCCAATCCACCCCTCGTTCAACCTGCCGTCGGACCGATCCTGTCATCTCAACTTCACCTCGCCTGCGGCGGGCGTTCTGCCGGGCCGTGATCCTGCTTTTCGAGATCACGGTCCATTCACAGTCTATTGTGCTTCGCCTGCGGTGGCGTGGCCGAAGATAGCGGGGAACCCGCGAGCAACGCCGGTATCCACCGTAACCGAGGCGCTCATGCCGGTGCGCAGCGCCATTTTGGCGTCGGCATCGGTCAGCTCCAGGCGCACCGGAATGCGCTGCGTGACCTTGACCCAGTTGCCGGTGGCGTTTTGAGCTGGCAGCAGCGAAAACTCCGCGCCGGTGCCGGCGCCGATCGCCTTGACGGTGGCCTCGAAAGTTCTGCCCGGATAGGTGTCGACGACGATCTCGGCCTTCTGGCCAGGCTTCATGTGGGTAAGCTGGGTTTCCTTGAAATTGGCATCGATCCAGGTGTCGCCGGTCTCGACCAACGCAAACAGCGGCGTGCCGGAACCGACATACTGGCCGACCTTGAACGAGGAGGCCTGGCTGATGACGCCGTCGGCCGGCGCCTTGACCGTGGTCTGCGCCAGATCGTAGGCGGCCTTGTCGCGCGCGGCGAGTGCGGCCATCACCGTCGGATGCTTGTCGGTCTCGATATCGGGATTGCCGGCGAGAGCCGCCTTGGCGCTGATGATGCCTTGCTCGGCAACGGCCAGTTGCTGCCTGGCCTTGTCGAGATCGTTCTTGGCCTCGTCCAGCGACGATTTGGCGTTGATGCCCTTCTGGGCAAGGTCGGCGGCGCGGTCATACTGCGACTGCGCGTAGTCGACCTGGCTGGCATCGGACTTTTCCTGCGCCAGCGCCTGGCTGTAGGCGGCGCGCAGCTGTTCGATTCCGACGCGTGCGACTGCGACCGCCGCGTCGGCCTGGGCTAACGCGATCCGGTAGGGCTCGGGGTCGATGGCAAACAGCACATCGCCCTGCTTGACCTGCTGATTGTCCGAGATGCCGACCTGAACGATGCGGCCGGCGGTGTCCGAGGCGATCGACACCTTGGCCTGCTGCAAATTGGCGTTCTCGGTTTCCTGATAGCGGCCGCCGGTCACCCAGACATAACCGCCACCAATGGCCAGCGCGGCCGGCAGGGCGACCATCAGCAGCAAGCGGCCGAGGCGGCGCTTCTTGACCGGAGCCGGAGTGGGCTGCACCGGGGGAGCCACCGCGACAGGTGCTGCGGCAACCGGCTGCGCCGGCGTGTCGAGCTTGCTTACATTCTCGTCTATCTTGACTGCCGCGTTCATGCTGCTGCCCCTTCCGTACTCTTCAAGGACGACGTCTCGCCGTCCGCCAGGTTTTGCACGATGGTGTCCAGCGCCCGGATCAGGACGCGGCGATCGTCCGGCGAAACCCCGACCAGCGATTCCTCATAAACTTCGCCGGCAAGGCTTTTGACCTCGGCATAGGCCGCGTTTGCCTTGGCTGTCGGGAAGATCATGCGCACGCGCCGGTCAGTTGCGTCGGAGCGCCGCTCGATCCAGCCGCCCTCCTCCATCCGGTCGACGAGGCGTGAAACGCTGATCGGCTCGATTTCGAGAAGTTCGGCGAGGCGAGCCTGGGCGACACCGGCCTCCTTGGCGACGCGAACCAGAAGCCGCCATTGTGCCGAGGAAAGGCCAAGACCGCTGGCGCGCGCCTCGAAGCGCTTGCGCATGAGGCGCTGCACGTCGTGGATCAAAAAGCCCAATCTATCAATGCCGTCGGAAACCATGAGCGGTATATATTATAAGCGTGCTTACTATTCAAGGCGCCGCATTGCGCCAGAGCCAAAAAAGAGGGATGGCAGCCATGCAGATGCGGTCATGGCACAGTCAATAACGGTTGCGGATGACCTCCCGACCGTGACGTGAATTGCCGTCGAGAACGCCGCGAGGAGAAAGGTCGTCATGCGCGTCCCCGCCACTGGCACACCTAGGCTTTCGGCGGCATTTTCGCCGGCGGGGAAGGCATCGAGGGTAGTGTGCTGAGAGTTCTGCAAATTCGCTGAGAGGGGGCGGTCATGGCAGGCTGGTGATTGTTCACGTCACCTGATTCCCG
>NZ_JAMYVM010000025.1:0-92361 GCF_040324035.1 Mesorhizobium sp. M0016
CGGCCGGCAATGCGACGGGCCTGCAGACGCTGGCCGGCGCTGTGGTCGACACGACATGGGTCGGCAGCCAGCTGATCGGCTACGTTCATAACACCGACCCGAGCGTGGCCGCCAACCAGGTGTTCACCATCGCGGTGAGCAGCGTCAACGATACCGGCGCCGACTACACCATGACCCTGCTGCAGCCGGTCAAGCACACAGTGGCCGGCACCGAGGACGACACCGCACCGTTCACGGTCACCGCCACGGTGACCGACGCCGACGGCTCAACCGGAACCACCTCCTTCACCGTGGTCATCGACGACGACCTGCCTACGGCTGCGAACGATACCTGGGCATCCACGGTTACAGGCCCCACAGTTCTCATCGACCTGCTCGCCAACGACAAATTCGGAGCCGACGGCGTCGACACCGACAACAATCCGGTCAGCGGCCAGGTGACCGCCACCAACGGTGCTCACGGCACCGTCACCTACAACAACGATGGAACGTTCACCTACACGCCGACGGGCATCTATGTCGGCTCGGACTCTTTCACCTACACGATCAAGGACGGTGACGGCGACACTTCGACGGCCACGGTGACCCTGAATGTGCAGACCAACACCGTTCCATCGGGTGGCGGGACTGCATCGTTGACATTGAACGAAGCCGCGCTCGACACCACGCTCGATGCTTCGGCGCCTGCGGATCTCCAAGCCGGGGCCGTGACCGGCACCAACCCAGGCAGCCGCGGCGAGACGGCGCAAGCAATCAGCGGCATCACCTTCACCACGACCGGCGAAGCCATTGATGTTGCATTCGCCAACCCGACCGGCGATCCAAACTGGGTGGCGCCGACTGTTTCTGGCCTAGCCTCTGGATACACAATCAGCTGGGCGCTCGTCGGCAACCAACTCGTCGGCAGTCTGATACAAACGGCCGGCAGCGTGAACCTCGGCGCATTCGTCTATCTGGCGCTGTCAAACACGCACGCCGGCGCCAACAGTTCGTTGACACCCGTCGTTACCGCGACACTGACCGACCAGCTCCAGCATCTTGCCGGCTCGGGCAACGTCACCATCAACGGGCTTCAGGTGGTGGCCACCGACACCAGCGGTGATCATGTTTCCGGCTCGGTCAATCTGACGGTTCTGGACGACGCTCCGCTGCCGTTCACTCCGGATACGATCTTTGCTGAAGATGTGGCGCACGTGTCCGCAGTTGTTGGCAATCTGAATTTCGCTAACGCGGCCGGCGCCGATGGCGTTGGAGATGTCGTTTTCAACGTGACCGAGTTGTCACCCGTGACTGACCTTACCGGCCAGAACATATTCTTCAACGGAGAGCAGGTACTTTACCACGTCGTGAACCCGCATACGATTGAAGGACGGACATCACTTGCCAATGGTAATGATCTGGCGTTCACAGCAACGTTGGACCCGCTTAACGGCACCTGGTCGTTCACTCCGGCAGGAACGCTCTACGCCGGAAATCCTCTGAACACTGCCAGCGTTGCGCCATCAGGGGGCAATAACCAGGTAATCGCATTCAATTTCCCTGGGACCCAGGATCTTCTCGTAACCGCGAACGGTTCGAACACGGTAAATACCTCTACAGGTAACTTCGGCGTAGGCAGCGGGCAAAGTATCGCCGGAGGAGAAACCGTTCGCTTTGACTTCGTCAAAAACGCCTCGACGGATGGTTCGTCGAAAATATTTGGCGGATACTACGAGGCATCAAGCTTCACTACAAGTATAACAAAGACCAACAAGGAGCCGATTATGACTATCCGCGGGGTGAACGCGGACGGTGACACCGCGTTCTTTGGTGACGCTGGTGATACGACGGCTGCGGGTATCGTGGTTTTTGTCACCAACGCCGGCGGCTCACTTACGCCGCTTGTCACGTATGCTGGCGGAATTGCAACGGTTACCGGGTTGGAAGAAGGCGACATCATCAAGGTTGTTGCTACGACTGATGCATTCAGTGCTATCGAATTCACTGGAGTGGACAATCCTGCGACATCGCAAAGCGATAACTTCAAACTTGGTCCGGCCCAGTTCACGACAACCGACGAGGCCTCGCCGTTCAACGTTGCCATTCCCGTCATTGGCACCGATGGTGATGGCGACCCGATTTCCGCCACCGTCAATGCAAGTTTGACACCTGATCCAGCGACGTTGGAAGGAACGAACAGTGGCGATGCTCTCATTGCCACCTCCGTGATCCACAACCTCTTCGGCCTTGATGGCAATGATACGCTTACCGGTCTTGATGGTCAGTCGAACCTTTTGGCCGGAGGGCGCGGAGATGACACTCTCAATGGTGGCTCGGGAGCAGACCAGTTGTATGGCGGCAGCGGCGTTGACACCCTTATCGGTGGCGGCGGCAATGACACCCTTGTCGGTGGCGCGAACGCTGACACGCTGACAGGCGGTGCTGGCGCCGATACCTTCGTGTTTGGAGCTGGCGACTCGACGCCTGTCATCGGTGGGTCGGGTAATGCCGGCACGATCTCAGGCTATGACACCATCATCGACTGGGGCTTTGGCGGAACGGCGGACAAGCTCGACTTCGGTGTCGCCCCTATTGCAGCCATCGCGATCAGCGGCTTCGACGGCACCGACTCGGCCTTGACGTTCGGCGGGCAAACGATCAAGTCGGACGCAATCAGCGCGAACGGGATCATCACCTTCGATGACGCAGACACTTACGCAAATGCGCTGAGCCTCAACACAGCCGGCGGCGTGGCCGCAGCAGTTCAATATCTGATGGCGAATGACATTGGCGGCGCTGGCACGACCGTGGCCTTCGTTGGCAACGGGAATACCTATGTCTATGAGCAGACCACCACCAACGCGGGTGGCACATTGGTTCAGTTGACGGGCATCACCAACATTACCAACCTCAATACGCTCATCACGAATGGTGCCGTGGATCCCATCATCCTCGATCTCAACCATGACGGCTTCGCCTTCAGCGACCTCAACCACGGTGTCCAGTTCGACATCAACGGCGACGGAACGAAGGACCAGGTGGCCTGGAACACGTCGAACGATGGCATGCTGGCCATCGACCTCAACCATGACGGCAAGGTCGACGACGGCACCGAGCTGTTCACGCCGAGCTTCGGCGGCCGGAACTTCGCCAGCGGCGCGGCGGCACTTGCCTCGCTCGACAGCAACCATGACGGCGTCATCGACCACAGCGACGCGGCATTCGACAGCCTGCTGATCTGGAAAGACGCCAACGCCAACGGCATAAGCGACGCCGGGGAGTTGTCGAACCTCGCCCATAACGATATTACTTCGATCAGCACGACAACGACCTCCGCTGTCGGCGAAATCGATGGGCAGACCGTGACCGGCAACGGAACCTTCCAGATGGCCGACGGGACGACCGGCAACTATGTCGAGGTCGAGCTCGACACTTCGCTCGCCGCCCCGGCGCAGCCGGCCATCGCTTCCGACGGCAGCAAGACCTTTGCCATCGGCTCGCTGGAGGTCGCCGACCTGATCGCCGACTTCCACGATGGCGACAAGATCGATCTTTCCTCCTTGCTCAAGGGCCTTGCCGGCGTCACCGATCTCGTAGGCGGCGGTTTCGTGGAGATCGCGCAGTCCTCGGCCAATGCGGCCAATGCCGAGGTCAAGGTCGATACCGACGGCGGCGGCGACAACTATCATACGGTCGCCGTGCTGGAGAACTACACATTCCACAGCGCCGCCGATGCGGTTAAAATACTCTACGATGACAGCCACGGCACCAAGACGGACGTGGCCTAGCATTTTGCAGCCAAATGGGAACATTTGGCGTTCGCATAAATGCGGCAGAACAAATGACAAGGGCGAAAGGGACGGGGTGAGGAGCATGAACAGAATTTTGCGAGTGGCTTTCGGGGCCGGGCTGCTGTCGATGTGCGCGACAGGACTTCAGGCCGCCGACATCATCGACGGGCCGGTGGCCGACTATTGCCGGACCGTCGGCACATCGAACCTGGTGTTGAACGACAACATCGTCGATCTCAAGGTCCAGGTGGTCAAGCTGATGGACGAGTCGGTGGCCGTCGCCAACAGCTCGGAATGGATCAATTCGTCCCGCCCCGCCTTCGTCTGGGCGTCGGAAGCCAAGGTCGCCTGCGGCATGGCCTATGGCTACCTCAAGACGAACTACAAGGACGAGGACACGCTCAACAAGTGCGAGTGCTTCCACGACCGCATGGTCGAGTACATGAACTGACCGAAAGGGATCAAGTCGCGCCGACAGGCTGACGATGATCGCCCGTGGAAGATTGTCGAGAGCGATTGCCGGAGCGATCGCACTGGCCGTTTTTGCCCCTGAAGCCCGTGCCAACTGGCTGGAACGACCTGCCCTCGAGCAGCAAGCTCCGTCCGGCTTGACGCGGCCGGTTCGCTGCGATGTCGCTCCGGAATGGACGCGCGAGACATTCAAGGCGTTCGCGACGTGCCAGGCATCGCTCTACGGCCTGGAGCCGGTGCTGGCGCATGCGGTGATGGAGATCGAAAGCGGATTCGATCCCGATGTGCACGGCGCCGATGGTGAGGTCGGGTTGATGCAGGTAATGCCCGCGACGGCCCGAATGCTAGGCTTTCGCGGTTCGCTCGACGAACTCGCGGTCCCTGCGACCAACATCGCGCTCGGCGTCAGATATCTGGCGCAGGCAAACAGCCTTGCCGAAGGCGATCTTTGCACGACCGTCATGAAATATCGCGCCGGGCACGGTGAAACCCGGTTCTCCGAACTTTCGGTCCGCTACTGCCGGCATGCGCGCGCAATCCTGGCGAGAGAAGGTTTTGCGGTGGCCGGCCCGCTACCGGTGGCGACGTTCGGATTCTCCGCATTCCCGACAGCAGGAGACGATGGTGCCCCTGCCCCGGCGAGGCGGATTTGTGTGCGCCGACTGTTCGTGCCGGGCCCGCGATACATGAAATGCACGGACTATCGAAGCGCCGGGCAAGCCAGAATGATCAAGGCGCTCCGGGCAAAACTTTTCGACGGCTGAGCCATAATCCAGCAATTGCAAAGACGGCGAGGCAAGTCTGCCGTAAGATGAACGGATGAGACCGGGACAAATACCCGGCGGGATATGAGGGAGGCATCATGGATTCTGGCCGGCAGCGACACGGTTCGTGGACGTGGGCGATCGTCTTTGCGTTCGCGGGCATAGTGTCGGGCTGCCAGTCGAAAGGCAGCGTCTCGGACGCGCTCGATCCGGCGGCGATCGCCGCACCTGGAGCGCCGGTCACCGGCGCCGTTGCCGGTCCCGCCCAGGCGACGCAATCGCTCGGCACGGGATCGACGAAGGTCACGATGCTGCTGCCTTTGTCGGCCCCGGGCAACGCCGGCGAAAACGGCCGGAAGATGCTCGATGCGACCAAGCTGGCAATGGCCGACCTTGGCAGCGCACTGCTCACGGTTACGGTCGAGGACACCAAGGGCGACAGCGCGCACGCCAGCGAATTGGCTGTGAAGGCAATCACCACTGGAACCAAGATCGTCATCGGCCCGGTCGAACTCGCGGCCGCGCAGCACATAGCCAAGCTGTCGGGATCGAAGCGGCCGCCGGTGCTGGCGCTGGCCGACAATTTCGCCGGCGGCCCGGGCGTCTATGCGGTGCGCCTCAACGAGGCCGACAGCGCGGCCGCGGGCGCAGCCGGCCTGGCGGCCAAAGGCAGCAAGAAGTTCGTGTTGCTCGTTGCGGCAGGAGCGAATGCCGGCGCGGTTGAAAAGCGGGTCGCCAACAGCCTCAGCATCTATGGCGCGACGCTCGCCGTCACCATTCCGTATCCGGCCGGCGATGGCGGCACCAAAGTGGTCAATGATATGGGCTCGCTGGTCGAGGCTCCCGATGCCATCATCATCGCCAGCGGCGACGACAATCCGGCGCAGATCCTTGCGGCGCTCAAAACGAAAGGCATTCCTGGAAAAGCAATTGCCGTCGTTGGAACCAACCGCTGGCTGGAACATCCGATGGAGCCGCTGTTTGAAGGCTCCTACATCGCCACGCTCGACCCAACCGAAACCGGCCCGATCGCCGACCGCTTCAAGACGACCTACAATTATCCAGCCGACGCCAATGTCGCCTACGCCTATGATATGGTCGCCCTGACAGCAGGAATTGCAAGTTCGGCCGGGCCTGACGGCTTCAGCAAGCAGGTGCTCGAAAATCGGAGCGGATTTCGCGGATCGACCGGCCTGTTCCGGTTTCGGGCGGATGGCTCCAGTGAGCGATCCATGCCCTTCTACCAGGTTCGAAAAGGCGCACTCAAGCTGGTCGCCAAATCGACATCGGGGTATTGAGGGGCAAGGAACCTTGCTTGAGTTGATGGGCTGGCTGAGGCACAATCGCTTGATAGCGCTCGGAAGCCTGCTCCTCCTGGCCGGGGTCTTGTTGATCATGCGGGCCGCCGATCTGCTTCCCATCGATCGGCCGATACCAGCGTCGCGTCAATCCATCGACGATAGCCAGCCACTGCGACCAACTGCGACCGTCGCCAATACGCCATGGCGAGGACGGGCACGCAAGATTGCTCAGGACCTTATCGCGCCGCCACAGCTTGATCCGGCGCAAATCGAACGGGTCGAGCCGCGCCTGCCGCTCAGCGACCTTGGTCTGGCCGCGCCTGCAGGGATGCGGATGCCAAAGGATTGGAAAGAGGTCCTGCTGTACCAACCGGTTGCCACCTCGTCGGCAACCTTCGAATCGATGGGGCGCAAGGTAGCCATCAGCGGGATCCAAGGCATTGACCTGGATGAGACCTGTTCCTTTCGTGGCATCGCCTGGCCTTGCGGCCAGCGTGCGCGCGCGACGTTCAATTCCTGGCTGCGCGGCCGGGCGCTGAAATGCGTCGTGCCGCCGGAAATCGATCGTTTTGCCATTGGAGCACCGTGCAGCTTGGGCAAGCAGGATGTCGGCGCGTGGCTTGTTTCCAATGGCTGGGCGACGGCCCTGGCGAGTGGCATCTACGGCAAGGCGGAGGCAGTGGCCAGAGACGCGCAGATGGGGATATTCGGCCCGCCGCAATAGCCGATAATTCGGTGTCGTCGCTTTTACCGCCGTAGCCTTGCTTTTGAAAGCCTGGTTTCGGGCCGATGGTAGGTGATTGCGCCATTACTAAAATTGTATGTTTCCTCGAAACTGAAAGTGCAGCACCTTGGCCTTATGACAGCCGATCAGGCGGGAGATTGGCTAATGATGACACCAATGGCGAATAGCTCGCCCCGGCAATGGAAAGATATCGCATGGCTGACTGCCCTGGGATCGGCGGGAATTCTGCTCCTCTCGGTTGGCCTAAATTATCTGCTTCTGTTCTCGGAAGCCTTGACGCCGTTCGGCCGCAGCATGGTCACAGCGATCCTGTTGCCGGTCATCGTCGGTGGCCCGCTTTTGCTGTTCATTGGCCTGCAGCGGACCGAGCTCGTCCGTTATCGAAGAGAACTCAACAAGTCGGCGACCTTTGACAGCCTGACAGGCTGCCTCAACCGGACAGTCTTCACGTCGATGGTCGAAAGGAGAGCAACCAGGCCGGAATCGTCTGGTCCAAGATCTGGCGCCTTCCTGGTCATTCATCCCGAACACATCAGGTCCATCAATCTGCGCTTCGGCCTTGGCTGGGGTGACGAAGCCTTGCGGCTCATAGCCTCGACCATCCAGTCATCGGTACGCAAGGAAGATCTGGTGGGCCGGATCGGAACCTCCATGTTCGGGGTCTTTCTGCCCGGTGCGACAGAAGACGACGCCAGGGAGATCGGCGACCGTATCCGGGCGCGCGTGGCCCAAGCCTATTTCGCGCCAAAAGGAACCGCGGACACGCTGACCATCAGCGTCGGCGGCGTGGTGTTTGAAAACGAGTTGGAATTCGAGGACATGTTCCGATCGGCGGAATCGCTGTTATCCGGCGTCGAACGCCAGCCCGGATTTCAATTGTCGCACCTCCACAACTAGCTGAAACAAGTCGTTGCCGGAGGAACACCGCCGCAAATGTCTTGCCGCACGGCTGCGGCAGCGATCATCTTGGCCCTTGTTGCCAACCGGACGATTGACCCATGGGCGGTTTCAACCCGTGGGAGGTCTGGTTCCTGACGGTGCTGACGGCATCGCCGCGCATCGCTGGCAGTATTTGCCGGACCGACCAAGTTCTGGTTGCCGCTGGTTGCAGCAACCTTGATCGCCTTGATGGCCGGCTATCGGACCATGCTGCTGCCGCCGAACTCCTGACAGGTCGAGACACCCGCCGCGCGAGTAGCATCAGGTTCGGCGCTCAGGGCACGAGCGACAAAGCTTGAGGGCGCACAGATAGCAGCTGGATCCCCACGGCTCTCTCTTCATCCGTGGGGATCACAAGCACGTCGACGTCGGAACCAGCAAGGCTGATGACCTCGTCGCCTCGTCCATTCAGCTTGTGGTCGATATTAACCGCAAGCCAGCCGGCCACAGCCCCGGCCCTCTCTCACAGTTCGAAGACGCTTTCGATTTCGCCGTTGATTTGGTCGGCAGGGATGCCAGGCTTCTCGGCCGCTGTCGTCAATTGGTCTGCTAAGTCGCTGGCGGCGATCGGATCGCCCCGCGTCACAATCGCGGCGCGGAGGGGTTTTATTAGCTCGCCCTCATCTTGACGCCGGCGCCGGCTGCTCCAAGGTCTTGGGCATCGCTCGGGGAAGTATCAAAGTTGGCGACGAGGTCGCAGTCACGGCGATTGTGCGCGGCCGGGTGACGCCCGATCGCATGAGCGTGACGATCCCCTCCTACGACTTCCCGCATTCTGTTGTCGATTCGACTTGGAAGACTGTGATTGGCCAGCATATGGAATTGATCGGCCCTGTCACACGCATCGACGGGGACAAGGTAACCGTCAGCCTCCGGCCATTGGTGACTGTCGAGGCCGAGCACGTGCGCCTTGTCGAAAGACATGTGGCACTTCCACGCGGGCCAAAAAAGTCGCTGTTTGACAAGGCTTAAACTTCGTTGCCGACCCCAGGAACAGCCCACTGAAACTTTCTCCTTCACATCGGCTCTGGTCGCCTCCCGCTAGCTGCCGGCGCGTTGCGATATCGGCACAGTAGACGGGTTGGCATTTTCCGAACTTTCCGCCATGTCGTCGCGATGACGTTGGCGAAGGCGCTTCAGCAGATCGCGTGAGGCTTGAATCGCCCTGCGCGATTGATCCATGTTCTGACGAAACGTGGCGCGTTCCTCCATGGACTTCTGCCACTTCAGCAAGGTGGCCGTAGTCGCAGTAGCGGCTTGAGCGATTTCTATGGGCGTTGCAACCATCGCATTCTCCCTAAAAAGGCAATGGTAAACGCAATCTTTATAGGCCCAACGAAACCCTTCTCCAATTAAAAACGACCATACGGCATACGGCAAAATGGCTATTCGTCGGGGCGCTCGACGGCAGCTTCGTCGACCTCGGCCTCCATCTCGTCGTTGACGGTCTTGGTCTTGCCAAAACCGTCCATCGCCACACCGTCAAAGCCCTGCAGCCACGCGTCGGCATGTTCCTGCCAGTAAGCTGGCACCTCACGCTCCTTGCCATCCTTGCGCGCTTGGGCGCCGTACATCCAGGCGTAGGTGGCGCGTTCCTGATCTTTCTTAGGCATGGCCATTTGCATCATCCTCCCGGAAATCCAGCAGCCTTGCGTGCCGCAGCTTCTCTTCGCCTTTGAGGGTCTCGACCCAGCCAACCAGTCCGGGCTTCAGCCACTCGGCCTTTTCCTTTTTATGTCCCTTCGGGACCGGGCCGCCAACCTTGCCCTGGACACGATCCCAAAGCGCTTGCCGCTCATCGGCATTGAAGTTGACGAGTGCGCCGCCTTTGTAGAGGCCCTTTTCAGCCATGATCACCTGGGTAGCTTTGCCGCGCTCGCGCTGTGCACCGTGATTTGCATTTCCTTTTCCTCAAAGCACTTGATCTTGCGCCAAGCGCTCGTTTGCCGCTGCGATATGGACTGCCCTTGAGCTTCGAGACCATGCCTTCTAGCCCGTCTCGTCGACCAGGTGGCAAACGGCGTCACCAGTGCGGCATCGCTCCGCTGAATTGAATGCGCCCGCCGGCAGGGATCATTTCGTGCAGGATCTCGCCGCGATCTTCGGTCGGCATCCCGCGCAGGTCATGATGCTTGGAACGCTGCCGGTTGCTGACCGTTCTCCGTCAATGGAAGCCCCGAACCAACAGAGCCAAACGATCCTCGTGGTTGACGGCGACGTCATCGCCCGATGCGTCATCGCGGACTATCTCCGCCACTGTGGCTACAGGGTGATTGAGGCCCATTTCGCACGTGAGGCGCAGCAAGCGTTGAACTATGCGGAGTTCGGTGTGGACACCGTCTTGTGTGACGTTGACCTGCCGGGCAACATGAACGGGTTCCAACTGTCGAAGTGGGTTCGCGAGAACAAGCCCGAGGTCAAAATAGTGCTTTCTGCCGCAGTAGAACGAACTGCGATCGCGGCGGGCGACCTTTGTCAGCAAGGCCCGCACCTTGCGAAGCCGTATGAGCCGGCCAACGTAGTGGACCATATCAGGCGACTGCAGCGTGTTTGGAGCTTACGATCCAGGAACCCTGGTGCAAAGCGCAATTGATCTCTGTCCAGACGCCGAGAGGCTCGTCTGCATACCAATGGTGATTTAGCCCTGCGAACTGGACGCCGCTCAAAGGAAGAACGGCGTATAAGCCGCAGTCCTGCGTGCGGCCGCAACAGTGGACGGTTGTCGCGCGCAGGACGGAGGAAATTCGCCCTCCTGCCGCGGGCGGTGAACGGGATACCGTAGGAGCGTCAGCATAGCGCGGGCCACAGGACGAGACGCGGCACCGACTGTCCCGTCCGGAAGTCCGGATGTTTTGGCGAGGCCGACCGGCTGAGATCGTGCGCATTTTGGTTCTCGACGGTACGGCCGCTGATCGGCGATGATGCGAGGACCGAGTTGCCCGGAAGAAATCGATCTGGTCTTGCACCTTTTTTGCTTCCTCATTCGCGGGGCAGCTTGTGATTTTCCAGCCTGACAGACCCTCCCCTGTCTATAAGAAATTTCCCGACGCATGAGCGCACGTCCAACACAGTGCGGGCTCCAATGCTCACCGGCTGCGCGAGAATGGTAACCACCTACCTTGAGAGGAGCGCCACGTGCGTATTCAACGATGCAGGCGCTGCCAACCTCGGCATCCCCGGGAATAGCAGGCTTATAAATGAATATATCGTTGATCAACGCTATCGGCGCAGCCGCCGGGAGATGGACAGACCGCGTTCCAGCTAGGGGGATCGATGTTCCAGGCTAAAGGCATTGGCATGCCCGAATTAGAAAAAAGACCTGAATCCCGTAAAGCAGCAACAAAATGCCGAAAGCTATCCAGAAGCCGGGTCGCGTAAGCAATGCCAGATCTTTTCTTAGCTGCTCCATTCACATCAACTAACATGGCCAAGCGTCGTTCCCGTCCGCTGGGGACAAATTTCAACTAAGCTAATAGGCTTCGTCGCATAATGGCCGCGCCACCGCGGATCGAGACACCTCAGCGCCCCGCATGAGCACGCGCAACTCGATCGGAGGCGCAAGGAGAAAGTTCGGAACGGTTCCAAGAACCCCAAGCAAATTGAGCGCCGCAGCGGACGATAAGGTTCACGCATATCCCGGCGAACATCCGCACAGCAATGGTCAACATCAACGGCAGAAGGGCGTCCGAAAAGAAACGCATCTCTGCGTCACCGCCTCATCGAGAGTCACCGCAGCGGCATCCTGAATACAGGTCGGCGATCCGAAGAGCGTGCATTGCGCAAGATTTTCCAGATGAACTGATGCCGAGACCGGCCCAAGCGTCCACTCTAGCCTCCAGCCGGTCATTGCATGAGACTTCGACAGGCTGTTCACAATTATCGTCCGCTCTCTCATTCCGGGAATGCTATTGAGAGGAACTCGCCGTCGAACACTGTGCTGCGGTAAACCTCATCGCTGATGATCCATAGATTGTGCCGCTCGGCAAATGTGGCAATGATCCTCCTTGCCGAACACATATCCGCCGGGATTGTTTGGGGAATTCAGCAAGATCGCCCGCGTTCGATCTCCTACCGCTGAACGGAGAATATCCTCGGATGCCTTCCGCCGCGCATTTTGCAGCGATAGTTTGACGGGTCGGACCACTGCTCCATCGGCGCGTATTGCCGCTTCGTATGTAGATACCAAGGCTCGAGGCAAAGCACCTCGTCGCCAGCTCCGGCAACGGAAGCTTAGTGTGATTGAGCGGCCAGGCGGCCGGTCCCCAATTCGTTCGAATGATGCGCTTGCCTCGCCAATGTCGCATGGTGAGTCAGCCGGCAAACCAAAACACTCAACCGCCGGTTAGGCCCGGCCGCCTGATGCGCCCCACAAGAGGCTGTGCCGGGCCGTTCGTCGGGGCTTCTGCACCTGAGCGTTAATGTGCCCAGGCAACACACCATTGACGCCAAGACGATGGCAAGAAGGGGAGCCGCGCAGTCCTCAAGAATAAGTCAGCAGGCACCTAGACCGATGTAGGGCCTTCCAATCGCAGCTCTCGGCTCCTCGCGGCGCCGGCGCCCTGGCATCGTTTGATTGAACGAAGACGCTGAGTTGAGCTCTCGATACAAAAGCATCTCAGTCCTCGTGCCTCAATGGTTCCGGGCATGCGGCTGCAGGGGATGAAGTCATGAAGTTCAGGGATTTGATCAGACGCGCCGAGGACAATGTGGAGAGGTCGTTCGACGATCTCGAAGCTGACTTGGCTAACGCTGTCGACCAGTGCCTCGATTTGGAGGATGTCGCCGACGTGCCAAACATGGCAGGCGACAACAACGAACAGGATGACAGCGTACCAAGCGAGGACGGTGCCGGCGACGACGATGATAGCTCGCCGATACCAGCGCATCGGATGACCTCACATACGCAGAGCCGAATTGCTGCCGTGAGCTCGTTTAACGGCTTGTTCCACGATGCCAAGCTCCATTTCGAGGAGATCAACGCAAAAATCTCCGAAATTACAAGCACATGTCAACTGACGTTCGAGTTTTTTCACATCCTTCACGCGGACATTCTCCGTGCGAACGAACTGGAGCTGGCGAATCAAAATCTGATCGCAGATCAAAGGAACTTGTCGGAAACACTCAATGACCTGAACAGACGGTACTGTGAGCGTCAAGGCACCATCGAGACATTGCAGCAGCGCCAGGCAAGCCTTGTTCAGGAGTGTGAAGTGCTCCGTGGCGCGTTGGCCGCGGCAAGGCTGGAGCTGGTCGAAGCGGCGAACACCACCACAAAGAACGA
This sequence comes from Mesorhizobium sp. M0016, assembly GCF_040324035.1. Lineage (NCBI taxonomy): Bacteria > Pseudomonadati > Pseudomonadota > Alphaproteobacteria > Hyphomicrobiales > Phyllobacteriaceae > Mesorhizobium > Mesorhizobium sp. M0016. The sequence continues at coordinate 13,272 of NZ_JAMYVM010000025.1, forward strand.
AGCGGAATTTGGCGACCTCACGAACATGCTTGCCGCCGCAAATGTCGAGGCCGACAGGCGCTCCCGAGAGAACAAACAGCTGCGTGAAAAGAATGTGAGCCTGTCTATTGACCTGGAAAAGGCCATGAAGCGGGAGGAAGAGGCACGGCATAGGCTGGATGCCTTCTCGACGATCCATGCCAACGAAGCTGCGCGAAATTCCGAAATGCTGAGTGCGCTCGGCAAGAGCGAAAAAGAGGCAATCAAATTGCACACCTCACTCGAGGTTGCGCAGGCGAAGTTATGGGAGGTGACCGAAGCAGCCAGGATTATGCAGGCGGACATGGATGGCGAGCTTAAACGCTGCCAGGCTGAGAACCGAGGATTGCGCTCAGAAGTTCAAAGCCTCCAATCGCGCTTCGAACTCGCCTCAATCGCAAACAACGAGGCCGCGGCCGAGATCGCCAGGCTCCAGCTACAATGGAGCGACGCCCTAGCGGAAAAACAGGTGACTGACGAAAGGTTGGCCGCACTCGCTGAGGAGGCCGAAACCAACAAGGTGAACCTTTCCAAGATCACCGCAGATTTTGCACAACTGTCCATGCAGCAGGCATCCGATCAGATTGAACTCGATGTGAGACGGCAGGAATGTGAGGACTTGCGGGTCGAAATTGCCTCGGTCAATGCTCGGGTCAGGGAATTGCTGCCCTACAAGAGGTCGCATGGAAGCGCGAACGCCTTGCCGCATACATCTGACGTGGCAAATGTAGCGGTGACTGCAGACCGAACGGTGCATGCCGCACGCCGTGTCCGCCGGAGGGCCCTCGCCGCGTCGTAGGGGCAAAGAACCTCTCCTCGTGAGGCAATTGCCCCTGTCGATGATCGTGGAACGGTATGCGCTCTTTGTTGCGCAAAAGATGACAGGACGCTAACGCTGTTGTCGGAGCAGGACTTGGTGAGGCGGCCAGGAAAATCCTGTTGGGGCCTTGTAGCCGGGACAATGTCCCAGACGAGCTCGCGCGTCGTCCGCCGGCGTCACCCCTGTCCGGCATCACGTCGCCTACCAGCCAGTATGTCAGCAAGCACGCCTGCAGTGTGCCCGCGGTCGACCGCCCACAGCCGCCATGTCATTGCCGGAAAGCCCTCGACATCTGGTCGGTAAGTGGCTTCAGCAGATAAGACCAGACGCTGTGTTCGTCCGTACTTATGTGAACCTCCGCTGGCATACCGGGTTTGAGCACTTTGGCATCGGTCAGACATGTGGACTTGTCTTCGACATTGATGCGCGCCGAGAAATAAGAAAGCTGGCGCTGTTGATCTTTTATCAGGTCCGCCGAGATGCGCTTGACAGACCCTTGGCAGGCAGGCGTGGTACCGGCGTCGAAAGCCGGAAACCGGATCGAGACCCGCTGACCTGGACGAACGTCATCTATGCGCGACGGCGCAATCAGCGCGTCGACCACAAGGTTGCCGGTGTCAGGGACGATCATCATCAGAACTTCGCCCGCGGCAATCACGCCGCCGATCGTGTGAATGGAAGATTCCTGTACCGTTCCCGATTGCGGAGCGCGGATGGTGGTTTTGGCCAGTTCGTCCTGCGCCACAACCTTGCGCTCGCTGAGTTCGGTCTGCTTGGCTTCCGTTTCACGAAGTTCGCTCGTTACGTCACTACGCCTTTGTTCATCGAGCTGAAGTATCTGCAGTTCGGTCTCGCTGATCCTGGCCTGCGCCTCGGCAACCGCCGCCGCGAGGCGCCCTGATTCTCCGTGCGCCCGGGTGGCATCCAGTCTGATGTTGCTAAGTCGCTCTTTGGACACCAGCTTCTTTGTAAAAAGCGCCTGTACATCGACAAGATCGCCATCCAGCAGGACCACGGATTGTTCTTCCGCGGTCTGTTGCGCCTTGAGGCCCTCAACTTGGCGTTCGAGTTGCTTTGAGCGGCTTTGCAACTGTGCCTTCTGCCCGTTGAGGGCCGTAGCGCGGCTGTCGAACAGCGTGCGCTCGCCGTTCACCAGCGCAGCCAGCTCCGGCTCGCCCATTCGCGCTTGAAGGCTGAACGGAAGCTGCATCTCCGACAGGCCTTGCCGCTCTGCCTCCAGCCGCACAAGCCGAACCGTTGCCCGATCAAGATCCTTGCTAATTATCTGCAGATTGGCCCGTGTCAGTGTGTCGTCCAACCGTGCCATCACATCGCCGGCCCGTACATGGTCCCCATCTTGCGCGAAGATGCCCCCTATCGTGCCGCCCGTCAGATGCTGGACCTTCTTTATGTTGCTCTCGACCACCACGGTCGCAGGCGCAATTACCGCGCCAGCAATCTTGGTCAGACCGAGCCAGAGCCCGCCGCCGGCAATTAACGTAACCGTGACCGCCGCCCCCAGGATCAGGTTGGCCCTGATTCCATCGCGCGTGCCCGAAATCATCGCGTTGCGCCGGCTCCCATTGCCGATCGGGGCCGATGGAGCCATCGTCGCCTCAGACAAAAAAATATCCCTCATGCATGACCGCTCACCCCTTTGTGCATCGCGACGGCCGCTGCCGGGCGTTCAACAGGCGCAGCAAAGGGGCGGATGACGTTGGCCAGGACCTCCTCGCGTGAGCCGAAGGCGTGAAGCATCCCATTGGACATTACGAGTACCCTGTCGATGTTGGTAAGGGCAGAAGGACGGTGCGCAACTACGATGACGATGCCTCCACGTCTGCGCACTGCCAGGATCGCGCCGGCCAAGGCGGTATCGCCATCGACGTCCAGATTTGAATTCGGCTCGTCCAGAACGACGAGAAACGGATCGCCGTAAAGTGCCCTGGCAAGCCCTACGAGTTGCCGCTGTCCAGCCGACAACGCTGTTCCTCCCTCGCCCATGCGAGTTTGAAAACCGTTCGGCAATCGCAGGATCATTTTGTCGACGCCCGCTGCCTTGGCAGCTGCAAGCACGCCCTTGGCGTCGCCCTTCCCGCCAAATCGCGAAATGTTATCGGCAACCGTTCCATCAAACAGTTCGACGTCCTGGGGCAGGTAGCCAATATGTGCGCCAAGACGTTCTTGGTCCCATTGGTCAAGCGAGGCGTCGTCCAGCCTCACCGTGCCGCGAAGTGGCTGCCAGACGCCCACCAGCGCGCGCACAAGCGTGCTTTTGCCAGAACCGCTCGGGCCGACAACGGCCATTCCCGTCCCTGCAGCCAGGCGGAAGCTGACATTGGCTACCGTCGGTTTTTGCTGGCCCGGTGGCGCTATAGTCAGGTCCTCGACCGCAAGCTCCGCTTGGGGGCGCGGAAGTTCCATATGTTCGTCCCGGTCAGGAAAAGCGGCCAGGGCCGTTGCCAGTTGCGAATAGCTTTGCCGGAACGCGGCGAAGCCTCGCCAGTTCGCGATAGCGGCGTCAACAGGAGCCAATGAGCGGCCCAGCAAGATGGAGGATGCGATGATCACACCTGGCGAGGCTTCGCCTCCTATCACCAGGTAGGCACCCAGTCCAAGAACGCAGGACTGCAAGGCCAAACGCAGTGCCCTAGAGAGTGCCCCGGTGGCGCCGACGACGTCGGAAAGCTTCTCTTGGTGCCTCAGATATGCGTTATTGATCTCGCCCCAGCGGTGGGCAAGCCGTGCGGAAAGGCCCATCGCGCGTACGACCTCCGCGTTGCGGCGTCCGGATTCGGCGAGATTGCGCTGCGACACCAGCGTCTCGGACGCGCGTGTCACCGATGTGCGGCCAAGAACTTCCGCCATGACCGTGAGCAGCACGACAATGATCGCACCGCTTGTGGACAACAGACCGAGCGCGGGATGCAGGAAATAGATGATCAGCAGGTAAAATGGAATCCACGGAGCGTCGAAGATGACAGTCGGCCCCATTCCGGAAAGGAAGCCGCGTAGCTGATCGAGATCACGGAGGGGCTGTATCCGGTTCGCATCCTGCCCGCCAATGAGCGGCAAGGACAGCGAGAGGCCGAACACCCTCTGCTTCAAATTCCTATGGACACGATTGCCCACTCGAACCAGCAGGCGCAGCCGCACGAAATCCAGCAGCCCGTAGACAGCGTAAAGACCCAGCATTCCGATGGTGAACCCGACAAGCGTCGGAACGCTCTGCGAAGGTAAAACGCGATCGTAAATTTGCAGCATATAGACCGAGCCGGTCAGGGCGAGAAGGTTTATGACTGCCGAGAATACGCCGACGCCTACCAGGCCAGGCACGGTCCCAAGCATTGCGCCTCGCAGATCCGACGAACTCCTTCCACCAGGGTTCATGGGTTTCGACCTCCCGTGAGAGATCGTTGCGCAAGCTCACTGGCCCCACTGGGCACGGACAATCTCTTGCTGTTCAGGAGCGTATCCCCTTAGCCTTCTAATATTACGCCCCACTAACATGATTGGACTTTAGTCAAAATGTAGCAAAATCGTGGCGCTGCCCTTAGAAACCCGGAACCCACATGTCAAATCGGGGGAAAACTGCCGTTCCACCGTATTTAGACGGGGTTTCATGCAGGGCGAGCCACCCCAAGAAAACCGCTGCCTGCCGTTTTCGGGGCTTTCTCGGGATTTAGCGCTTCCTCGCAACAACCAGGAAGTGTTGCGCCAGCTGGCCAGGAACGCAAAGCCTTCTGCAGGCCTTCTCGACAGGCTGCATCATCATTTCACAGAACCCTGGCAACAGGTTTCCCGGCCGAGGCAGGTAACCGTACGGTATCGTCTGCTCGACGGTGAATCCCGAGGCAGTCAGGAGGGCCTTGAACCTCGCCGCGCTCAGCGTGTGGCGAATTGTGCGTCCAGACACTCGATTGAGCAGCCGGCACGCCAGGCCGACGGGCGACGTCGCATTCATGTGAACGTTGCACACAAGCCGCCCGCCATCTTTCAGGTGCTCATTGATCGCTTTCAGTGCATGCCATTTCAGTTCATCCTCTGCGTTCAGGAAAAAACGAAATGCGGTTACCACATCGAACGTCATACCCAACTGCTCCCTTGTCACGTCGACGTGACGCAAACTCACATTGGGCGGTACTTGAGCGCTGTCGAGCATAGTTCTGGAAACGTCGGCGCCAACCACCTCGCTGAAGAGGCCGGCGGCTACCTCGGCGATGCGACCTGTTCCGCATGCGAAATCGAGGCAGTTTCGGCTCGCTCCGCTCAAGGGGCGAAGAACGTCGAGGATCAGGGGCTTTTCGATGTTCTCCCAAAGCGCGCCATAATAGCCGGAACTGTGCGTTTTGTTGTAATGTAGGCCGTAGCCGGGCGCGCAATGGCTGGTCCTGTAGCCGTCCGACACCCAGCCGCCCTGCGCATTGCTCTCCTTGCTGGACGTAAATTCATGCCAATTTCCGGACTCACCGGCGCGCGACCTGGACCGCACAATTCGCGCTGACGGCATATGGGAAGCATAACTTGCAGACTGCGTCATCTGATCCGCGTTCGTTGAGGGTGTCAGGGTCGCTCCCTGGTTGAAAATGCGCCTCACCTTGGATCTCCGTTCAGTTGGGTTGCCCCCCCGATAGAACAGTAAGCTCCGCACGGACTGCGCTGACGCCCTATTGGACTGCCACACTTTGCAGTTCACTGCTGAATCTGGCTTCGAGAGTATCCCCCGGCAGCACAATCGCATCTTCGTCAGCCAACAGCTTGCGCCATTCATTGCCGATCTTGCGCACAATGGTCACCTGGGCCCGTACCGTTTCGCCGGCAATCGGCAATGGCTGTGTGGATGCTCCGGTCGGCTGCAGCTTCTCGCTGGCGGCATGGAGCCTGGCGGTGACATCCGCCAGCCGGGCGTTGGTGTCCTTCAGATCCGTCAGCAGGCCAATCCTCCTTTGATTGTCGTTGCGTTCGTGCTGTCTGACAAAGTCCTCCTGCTGGCGCCGCGCCCTCATCAGTTCGACCGAGGTTTGAAGCGCGCCGCTTGAAGACAGAAGCAACGCGCGCCTGACATCCGCGAGCCGGGTGTTGGTCAGATTGCCTGCATCGAATGCCTTCGTCACTCGCGCCAAATCTTGCTCATCCGCCTTCACGCTCTCGCCCTCGACTCGTTCGCGTTTCTGCAAAACGCCAATTTGCTCGGCAGCGTCCGTCCGGCCCTTCTCCAGAAAATCCTGCTCTTGCCGGAAATCACTCAGCGCAACCTTCAGCGCCTCTGCTTCAGCCTGAGCCATCGCGGCTACAACGCTCGGCGAAAGAGGTGATCCCTGTGGTGTCTTCTTGTCGAAATCCGCCTGGCCCTGAAGCTCGGCGCGAATGCGGGCGGCGTGAAGGTATTCTTTCGTGTAATCTCCCCAGAGCATTTCGTAATCGCGCTTGAGATCGACCGGATCAGGCCCGGCCTGGCCCGCCCGTGATCGCAAAAGACTGAAGCCGCCGGAAACGGCCAGCGCCTGCCGTACAGTCATGAGCGGACGGTAGGCCTGTTGTCCCGGGGTGAGCACATCGCCCGTTACATAGATCGGGCGATAGTCCGCTATGATCGCTGTGACATCGTCGGGCTCGACAGTAACTGTCTGCTCCCGCCCATCAGTCAGACGCACGTGAAAAATCTTGCTTGGCAAGACCTCTTGCATGCGCCTTTGCAATTGGGACGCCGTCAGGCCTGCGACCATGATCATTCCAGCCTCCGGAAGGGCGATATTGCCATCCATCTGGACTACGGCGCGCTGCGTCCGATCAGGGATCGGCGCTATTCCTATCTCGACCGTATCGCCAGGTGAGAGTTGATAGGGCTCGACCTCGCCTGCGCAAGCCATCGAGGTTAGCGACATCATCACGACTGCGCCAAGAACGTATCGTCTACTGAAGGTCATTTGCGACAATCTCCTTCCGGTCGAACACCGGCTTCAAAGGCCATTCAACACGACTAACGAAATCGTATACCGGGCCACCGGGCACGCCCCAGTTGCTGGACCAGACCACCTGGGTGCCGTCTGGAGACGGAGAGGCATGCGTCTCGCTCCAGTAGTCGAAGGGCGCGTTGTGCGTGTCTGCGACACGGCGGACCTCTCCACTGCCGTCTAGACGCAGCGCAATGACTTGCTGAGCGTAAGGCGCCCAGTCGGGATGCTGCGATAGTTCGGCTGGCGTGCCGCCATAACTCAGAAACACCCAGCCGGGCCTGCCGAGCGACCTGAGTGACGCATGCATGGCCTCGCCATATTTCATCAGCGAGGTAGCCTTGCCATCAGCCAAGCGGCGCTTGATCACCTGATATTTGTCAGGATCCGATTTGCTGATCCCGACATAGATTTCGCTTCCGTCGGAATCGACCGTCATGTCGCCATGGCCCGGTCGATGGTGCTCCATCCACTTCTGGCGCAATATGCCGTCTATGGAGAAGACGAAACTCGCTTCGATTCCGTCCGGTAATTGCTGGGAACACACTATGTTGATTCCGAGTGGTGAGATCGAGCAGGAGCCGGTTGTTCCCGGTAATTCGGCAAGATCGATATCCGGGAATTTCCGCCGTTGCTTTAGATCGTAGCCAAAGACCACCGCTCTGCCGTCATTGTTCGTTGCACGCACCGCAATCCGGCTGCCGTCGCGGCTCGGATTGCCTTTGTTGGGTCCAAATTTGAGGTTGGAGTACGCTGCGGAGGCAAACACGACGTCCTCATGATCGGTACGTGGCGCCCATGTCGCAATCTGCCGGCCCCCGACGCAGATCATCAACTCGGGATCAGTGGGATGCCATTCGCATTCGGTAGCGCGGTTGCGGTGGAACAAAGGCAAGTAGGTTTGTCCGTCGAGAAAGCACAGGCCACCGCAGCCATTCGCGATCAGGAGCAGGCTCTGGTCGGCATTCCAAGCCTGTGCGCTTGAGTAACGGTGGGTGCAGTACTTCTTCCCGCATACACCCGCCCGGCCGAGAACGCCCGGTCTGGTGATCCGTGCGAAAACCATGCCAGACCAAGGATCCCTTGTTTCGCGCACATAGCCCGGCAGGTTGTTCAGGACCGCAGTGGCCGCCGCCTCCGCTGCCTTGCTTTGACGGCCACCGGCAACGTAGATGTTGGGAGATATGGCACCGGCAGCCAGCAACAGCGCCAACGCATGACGGCCGCCCAGGGTCATGTCATGTAACCCACTTCGCGCCGTACCCGGCCTTCACTAAGGCGCTCGCGCCACCACGTGATTGTTCGCTCCAGCCCATCGCGCAGGCTGGTCTGTGTCCGCCATCCAGTCTCGCGTTCAAAGCGCGAGGAGTCGGCGAGCAAGGCGCGAACTTCGGAATTTTGCGGCCTCAGGCGCCTTTCATCACGACGGACCGGCTTTTTGCAATCGGTCAACTCAAGAACAATGGCCAATACGTCCGAGACGGTCGCAGCGCGTTGGCTGCCAGCGTTGTAGGCGTGGCCGAACTCGAGCTGGGCGAGACCTGCGGTCAGGAACGCTGTCGCGGTATCTTCGACATAGGTCAGGTCGCGGATCGGGCTGGTATCCCCGATCATGATTGCAGGACATTTCGGGTCGAGGACCTGCCGGATAATGGTCGGCACGATGGCGCGTTCACTCTGGCGCGGGCCATACGTGTTGAAGGGTCGCATGATGACCACAGGGACATCGAACGACCTGGCGTAGGACTCCGCCATCATGTCGGCGCCGATTTTGGACGCCGAATACGGTGACTGTCCCTGCAGGGGGTGTGTTTCGCCGATCGGCATGGTTTGGGCAGTTCCATAGACCTCGCTCGTCGAGGTATGGATCACCCGCTCCGTCTCCCACAGGCGCGCCGCTTCGAGGACATTCACCGTGCCTAAGATGTTGGTTTCCACATAGGACTGGGCAGCGGCGTAGGAGTATGGAATCGCAATAAGCGCCGCCAGATGAAAAACCGCGGCTTGGCCGCGCATGATCCGGTTAAGGAACGCACTGTCGCGGACGTCACCACGGACGAGCCTCAACTGGCTGCGGATGGTGTCCGGCAGATCGTCTAGCCATCCATGGCTGTCGAAGGAATTGTAAAGGGCAAGGGCTGTGACATCTGCCCCGTTGCGAACAAGCGCCTCCGTGACATGCGAACCGATGAATCCGTCCGCGCCGGTCACCAGGACTTTCTTTCCATTGTAGCTCATCACTGCGCATTCCTTTGGCTGTTTGGAACGCTTCCCTTGGATATTCAAACGTCGATCGGCGGTACCGGAACCCAACCGACCACTGCCAGCACTCCCCGCACCATCCACGCGAGGTCGGAGACGATGGTGCGTCGCGGATAATATGAGAGGTCCAGTGTTGCCTTGGCGGGGAACATGACCTCCCGGTAGAACACGATCGGATCTACGGATTGGGGGAAGTAATGCGCTTCGTGCCGAAAAACGACCTGGGCTGGTCCCAGCAGGCCTGGCTTGTATTGCAGCACGGCCCTAAGCTCGCCCCGGAAACAATCGGCGAAAGCCAGGCTCTCGGGCCGTGGGCCGACGATCGCCATTTCGCCTTTGAGGACATTCCACAGCTGCGGTAGTTCGTCCAGCTTCGTCGCTGCGAGAAAGCGGCCAACGGTGGTCATGCGTGTATCGCCCACGACCGTCAGCGCAAGGCCTTGAGAGCCGCAGTTCACACCGAATTTGCGAAATTTGTACATGCGGAAGGTTCGGCCGCCGGCCCCGATGCGGGTCTGAGCGAACAAGATCGAGCCACCGCCCTCGAGCAGAAGCGCTCCGGCGATCAGCAGCATCAATGGCGCCAATGCGACGGTAGCGATGCCCGCCACCGCAAGATCGATTGCGCGTCTCGCAAAGCCGTGATCAGGATTGGGAACGAACATCCGGTGAAAGGCAGGGTCTAACGCATTCATGCAGCAGTTCCTCTTTGGGCGCCTGCTTTGAGCGCGCCTGTTTTGAGCGCGGCTGCCAGGGCAGCCACGACTGATTCGGCGGCGGCGGAAGTGATCTGGGGGTGCAGCGGAATTGTGAGCTCTCGCTCAGCGAAATCCTCTGTTCGGGGCAAACTCACGCCGGGAAGGCGCTCGCGGTAGAACGTCATTTGGTGCACCGGCGGGTAGTGGATGGTGGTCTGTATGCCCTGTGTCCGCAGCTCGTCGATGACATCCTGCCGGCTCGCGTAGCGCGGCAGGACGATCGGCATGATGTGGTAAGCCGACGTCCGGGGTTCGCTAAATGGAATGACAATGGCTGGGCAACGGTCCGCGATCAGGCGTCGGTACAAGACAGCTATGATACGCCTGATTTCGTTCCACTCTTGCAGGTTCTGCAACTGAACCAGCCCTATTGCCGCTCGCATCTCGTCCATTCGGTAGTTGAACCCGAGCATCGTGACATCATATTGCGGCGTACGACTGTTCAGCCGCTGATGCGTCCCCGTGGTCATTCCGTGCCCGCGGGCCAGGCGAACCCTGTCGAGCAGATCGGGGTCACGTGCAATCACGGCGCCCCCTTCGGCCGTTGTCATGTTCTTGTTGCCATAGAAGCTGAACGCGGCCGCGGCGCCGAAGGTCCCGACTTCCCTAAGCCCGGGCGCGTGCGCAGCGTCCTCGATGATATGCAGCCCGCGAAGCCGGGCGAACCGCTGCCATTGTTCCCGATCGGCGAGATACCCGGCGAAGTGAACGAGAATGACCGCTTTCGTGCGCGTCGTGCACCGCGCTTCGGCTTCCGCAACCGAGATCAACGGCACGTCGACGGACTCGATGTCGACGAAGACCGGCGTCGCCCCTACATACAGCACCGCATTCGCCGTCGCCACGAACGTCAGCGAAGGAACCAGTACTTCGTCGCCAGGGCCGATGCCCAAAGCATGGAGGAGAAGATGGAGCGCTGCGGTGCAGGAACCAACCGCGACGCAATCTCGCGCGCCATGCATGCTGGCAAAGGCCTGTTCGAACTCTCGTACCCTGTCCCCCATCGTAAGCCAGCCGCTATCAATCACCTGCGACAGGGCTGCCTTCTCTGGCACGCCTAGGATCGGGGCGCTCACCAAGAGCATCTTGACCTCCTGAAAGCCTTGTTAGTGGCTAGACCTCTGCATCAGACTTTCATGCGGCTGCAGCGGCAGCCGCGACCTCGATTGAGGACGACTGATCTTCCCAGGCAATTGCCTGTGCATTCTGGAAGTCATCGACACGACCGATGTCGAGCCAAAGACCGTCATGCTTGTAAACATGCACGGTCGTGCCGCCCTGCATCATCTGCAGCATCAGGTCATCGAACCCAAATGGGATCCCGGACGGAATGAACCGCAGGACATCTGGGTTCATGCAGTAAATACCCATGCTGACGAGATGGGAAAGCGTCGGCTTTTCCCGGAAGAGCTGGACGGTATTGTCGATCTCGTCGATGACCCCGAAGTCCATCTTGATATGACGGCACGCCGTGGCGATCGTAACGGGATCCCTATGCAAGCGGTGCGCGGCTACAAACCGGCTCAGGCTTAGATCTGTGAGGACATCGCCGTTCAGAACGACAAATGTTTCGTTCAGTTCATCCCTAATCAGAGAGAGAGGTCCGACGGTGCCGAGTGGCTCCATTTCCTGGGTATATTTGATCTTCAAGTTCCATTGCGATCCGTCGCCGCAGACGCTCCGGATCAAATGTCCTAGATACCCTGTCGTAATATATACCTCTTCAATGCCGTTGCGCCGCAGCCACTTCAAAAGCAACTCAAGAACAGGCCTGGCCCCTATCGGCATTAATGGTTTCGGCAGGACCGATGTAAACGGTCGAAGGCGCGTACCCATCCCACCACATTGAATCACCGCTTTCATTCGATCCTCCTGATCTGCAGTTGGCTTTGTTCGGGATCGGTGTTCCATTGTCCGGCCAGGGCACACCCTCAAATCCGGCCAAACCTCGGCGGCAATCCGAACATCATATGCGAAAAGGTATGTGACAGCCGGGGCGGCTGTCGTCGTGCATTCGAATGGTAGGGATTCAAAACGTTCAAGGTATTAGATGGCCACGAGATCAACAGCCGATAGAAGCGCGATTGGGCACTGATCATGACGCCGATAAAACGAAAGCAATTGCTTTCAAGAAAGCTGCGATCCGCCAGGGGCGGACCGGCCTACAGGTCCGGCGACAGCGGGTGGCGACATAACAGATGTCACATGATTACGATGGTCCTGAACAGCTGGCTTTGGACCCAGAAATGGGAAACCGGCATCGTTTTGCGGACGGGCACCGCACGCCAGGGTTAAAAATCTATGGATGAGCTTCGCAATTTAGTATTATATTAGACGTTCTGGATGTGCGTGGATGGGACGCTGCGGACATCACTGTGATGCGTTGACCAGTGGATGGCCGCCATTTTAGGACCACCACGGATTGTCGATCATAGGCGAATGGGAGGTTCCAGCGGGTTTTCTCGTCGGGAACCGAGTAACGCGTTGGGGTAGTTGCATGGCTCGGATCGTCATTGCCGACGATCACGGCTTATATCGGCGTGGTCTCCGGCTGGCTCTCATGGCTGGAATTCCAAGCGCCGAAATATTCGAAGCTTCGTGTTTCGATGCCGCGGTCAATCTTCTAGAGGAGCAGGCTTCCATCGATCTTGCGATCCTCGATCTGAACATGCCTGGGCTGTTCCATCAGGAAGTGCTCAGCGACTTTATGGCTGCCTATCCTGACACTCGCTTTGCGATCGTTTCCGGGGATGATTCCCGCTCGGAGATACTGACCGCGCTTTCGATCGGACTTCACGGGTATATCGTCAAATCGCAGAGCGACGAAGAAGTCGTGCTGGCTGTAAACGAAATCCTCGCTGGCCGGATCTATGTGCCATCTCTGCTATCTCGAACGTCTGCCGACCAGAGATCGCATGCCCCCCCACCTCCGGTTCAAAATCCCAGCCGCCGGCACGAGGGCTCGGGCGACGTCGCTAGGCTGACGTCTAGACAGAAGGACGTCCTCAAGCTGATGGCAGAGGGGTACTCGAATAAGGAGATTGCCCGTAATCTGGACATTGCCGAGGCGACAACGAAAATCCATGCCGCAGCCGTGCTGCGTGAGCTTGGGGTTAGAAACCGTACCGAAGCAGCTGTGTTGCTCCAAAGCTGGCTGACGAGACAGGCGAGTTGACGTATGCCCCTCGAACCGGCCCGAGTTTGCTTGCAGGAAATCGCAGCAAAGGGCCCACACCATCGGTTAATTGGCCAATTCGGCTTCGACTTGGAGGGGCTCTATTGCAATCCAAATTCCTCAATTTCTTTGCGCGATACACGCAGCGAATATCGAAGGCCATCTTCGGTTATTTCCATATTCGGGGAATGCCCGACAAGCGGCGTGCTGTCCACACCGATTATCAGTGACCCGAACCCGCGGCGTACGACTTTTGAACTCTTCCGTCGGCCCGATTCCACCCAATCGAACACGAGGTCGTCACCTTCGTCCTCGGATGCAAATCGCCACTTAACTTCGACCTTGCCATTCGGGTCACCCAGCGCACCATGTTTCACCGAGTTTGTCGTCAACTCGTGAAGGATCATCGCCAAGCCCTCGGCGGCGCCGCTTGGCACAGTGAGGGAAGGTCCACTGATCGTAATGTCGCGTGTCTCCTTGAAGGGCTGCAATTCCCGGTCCACGAGTTCATGGAGCATCCCTGACAGGTTGGCATGACGAGAAAGGATGCGATGGGTCGCCTCCAGTGTTCGAATCCAATCGATCAACATCTCCTTGTATTTGGCAACATCATTGTCGGGAATATCGATCATGTTGACCAGAGCTCTAATCACTGGAAACACATTGCTGAACCGATGGCGCTCTTCGCGCATTATGCGCTCGCGTCTCTTTACGGCGGCGCGAAGCAAAGTTGTTTGTCGACGTTCGGTCAGATCCGCCGCCACCCCGATGCGCATTTTGCGGTCGCCGTGCTCTTCCTGCCGTCCACGCAATGCAATCCAGCGTGTGTGACCATCCACTTGCCGGACGCGAATCTCGACGTCAAAGTTCAATGCCGATGAAGGCTTTGCCGAGGCGGACAACTTCGGCCAGTCGACGGGATGGATTACGGCCGAGAGTTCTTCCAAGCGGCGGACTGGGGCCGGAGGCAGACCAAGGATGTCCCAGAACTTGCCGGAGCCGGCGACTGTCCCATCCTCAATGTCTATTTGCCATGTGCCCAGGCGCCCGGCAGATACGGCGAGATCGAGCCATTCCTTCTGAGCCCGAAGGGCCTCGCGTGCCGCTTGTCGCTCGGAAATATCGTCAATCACCGCGAATACGCTCTCATTTGGCGCCTCTTCCGGCCGCGACGAAGACAGGGCCAGGTGAGCCCAGAATGCCGTGCCATCCTTGCGCAAAACGCGGATATCCGTAGCAGACGCGGTCCCATTGCCCAAATCTTCCAAAAGTTTCCGCACAGTACCTCGATCGTCGGGGACAATGAGTTCCTCCAGCTTGAGTTGGGCAAGTTCCTTGTGCGCGTAGCCGGTCATCTCCAAAAGCCGTCTATTCGACTGCAGCAGTTCGCCATGGCGATTGGTATTAGCAAAGCCCAAGGCGGCAGCGTCGATGGCACCGAGCCTCGCTTCTGCCACCCTGAGCGCACCATGCAGATCTTGTCGCAGGCGGTGGAACACAGCTGCGATCAGGCTACCCGAACCCAGAAGGAAGACGGCCCCGGTCCAGTCTCCACCAGTGAGGTGACCGTCCAACAGGTGTCGCATCCACAAGCCGGCGACCGCCATCAGAAGCGTTGCTGCGATGGCAACAAAACGGCCCTCAAGATACACGATGACAACGGTTATGGGGATAAACGCAACAAGCGGCAACGGCTGGCCGCCATATACCGTACTTATCGCCTCGAATGCTATCGATGCTGCAAACACCAAAAGCGAAGCTAGATGAGCCCACGTAGTGCTCGACACATTCGATTTGAGCCAGCGCAGGTCCGAACCCATGCGCAAAGACTACAACTTTCGGTCTAGTCCGTCGAGACTAGGCCGAAGGGGTGGCACCTAATCCCAATGCCCGATTGCCATGACTTTGCCGGCGAATAAAATCATGGTGTCAGGAGCGCTCTTCAGAAAGATATATCCAAGAGACGCTGCGGAAAAACCATTCGCAGATTTCTCGCAGTATGTGGAAATTCAAGTTGAAGCAGCAACTTCATCAGATTTGATTTGCGTCAGTAGCAATGGGTTGGGTGGAAGCGATGACACTGATTGAAACGCGAAACGATGCGCTTGCAGGCAGGCAATACATTGTATTGAACGATACCCGCCACGAAAGGCCGATAAGCCTTGTGGACCGGCCGGACGCAAGGGTCGGCGGATCTCGACGACGCAGCCTGGAATCCATCACCGGCATGCTTGATCGTATGGGTTGCGGCTATCTCGTCCTGGACCGAGACAAGAAAGTAATAGAATGGAACGCTGCCGCTCGGGACACCCTCGCACGCCAGGGCGAAGCAACTGATACAGCCGTCGAGCTTGCTGCCGGGTTGAGGCGGCTGGTCGCGAATGTTCCGGTCCACCTCCAGCCGGGCTCACTCTCATGGGTAGTGATCCACAGCAGAGGCGACAGGCCGGTGACCATGAACGAGACGGGCGTCGTTACACCGGACGGGACAACCGTCGTCGCATTGCTGGACCGGGATAACAAATCGGCGGCCAACCCTCGCACGTTGCAAAGGATGTTCGGTTTGACCAGCGCGGAAACGCAGTTGGCGCTACGCCTGGCCCATGGCGACGCGCCCTTGGAGATCGCCCGTAGCTGGCATCTCAGTCGCACGACTATTCGCTCTCAGCTCGCCTCGCTGTTCGCCAAGACCGACACGAGGCGTCAGGCGGAACTAGTGGCTCTTTTGGGGCGCATTTCGGTTTTGCCATGAGAAATCGACTGCTGTCTGCATCCGCTTTGATTCAGACAGCGGCGGCCCGCATTGAGCGCGCTGTCGCGTAGATCACAAGGCCGGCGGCGCCATTTCCGATCGTTCAAGCGCTGCCGAGATAGCGCGGAACGCGGAACCTGGAAACGGGAGTGACTTGCCATGGCCGAAGCAGATTCGAAGGTCAACAAGCTGGCGGATATCGTTCACGGGCTGCAGGATGGTGCTGCGTCGACCCTTACGCACACGGGGCCGATCATCGTCACGGGCGCCGCTGGGTTCATCGGATTTCATGTTGCGTTACGCCTTTTGCGGCTCGGCGCCGAGGTCATCGGCGTCGACAACTTCACGCCTTACTACGACCTGAAGCTGAAGGAGGCGCGATTTACACGGCTCTGCGCCGAGCCGAGGTTCACGCCGATGCGCTTCGACCTGGCGGACCGGTCGCTGGTGAAAGCGCTGTTC
Organism: Mesorhizobium sp. M0016; assembly: GCF_040324035.1. NCBI lineage: Bacteria > Pseudomonadati > Pseudomonadota > Alphaproteobacteria > Hyphomicrobiales > Phyllobacteriaceae > Mesorhizobium > Mesorhizobium sp. M0016. The sequence continues at coordinate 29,473 of NZ_JAMYVM010000025.1, forward strand.
TGCGAATTCCAGCCATCGCACTTCGTGCATCTGGCCGCCCAGGCCGGGGTACGTCATTCGCTCGTGGACCCGCATGCCTATGTGGAGTCAAACATAGTCGCGTTTCTCAACGTTCTGGAGGGCTGCCGACACGCCGGCGTCAGCCATCTCGTTTATGCCTCGTCGAGCTCCGTATATGGTGCCAATCGACGCATACCCTTTTCCGAGCATCATGGTGCCAATCATCCGGTGAGCTTCTACGCCGCCACCAAGGCCGCCAACGAGTGCATGGCGCATTCCTACAGCCATCTGTTCGGCTTGCCCGCAACCGGACTGCGCTTCTTCACCGTCTATGGTCCCTGGGGCAGGCCCGACATGGCTGTCTATACTTTCACCCATGCCATCGCCGAGGGCCGAACGATCGAAATCGCCAATGCCGGGCGCGTATGGCGGGATTTCACCTATATCGACGACATCGTAGAGGGGGTTGTTCGCGTGCTCGCCAAACCACCGTGTCAGGATCCCGATTGGGACGGTCGCGCTGCCGATCCTGCCACCAGCTCGGCGCCGTATCGGCTCTACAATATCGGCAATGATCGGCCTGAAGAAATCAACCATCTGATCGCGCTCATCGAGACGGCCCTTGGCCGCCGCGCCCTTCGCGTCAACGTACCTTTACCACCAGGTGACGTCCTGGAAACCCGCGCCGATGTCAGGGACCTCCGCCGCGCCGTTGGCTTCGCACCGGCGACAACACTGGAGGACGGCGTGCAACGTTTCGTGGAATGGTATCGGGAATTCCATGCATGCCCCGTCGGACAGGTGCGACCAGCCGGCCTTACGGCAACGGCATAGTGAGCACAACAGCGGCATTTCCTTGGTGTGGCAGGGTCGCGGCTCGCCTTCAATCTGTCTTGGGATACGCCGGCAATGGAAGGGACCCAAGCTGCCGCCCTGTGCTGTGCCCGACCCCCAAAAGGCGCCGCGCATAGCGGGTGAGCGGCTTCTCGAACAGACGGTGGGTGATAAATGCCACGCCCAGGGTTATCGCCAAGGCCGAACCGATGAAAGCCCACGGGCCGAGCACAAAGATCAAGCCTGTACGCCAGAAAATTATGCGCATGGCGCGGATCACGAATGGATGCATGAGGTAAAGAGCGTATGACGCATCGCCAACGCCAGCGGCCCACCTCGCCGCCAGGCTGTCATGCCTCAGTTTACCCGGCTCTGCCAGGGCAGCACTCCAAACAATTAGAGACGCCGGAATGCCATACACGACAGGGCGACCAAGGCCGGCCGAGATATCGGGAAACGCCGCCGCAAGCATCAGGGCACCCAGTCCCGTTGCGGCGACACAGGCCCTGATTGGGCCGGAAGGCCGCAGGCCCGAGGCGCACATGACCCCGATCATCGCGCCGAAAGCGAATTCGAGGATGATCGGATTGGTCCAGAAACCCCAAGGCTCTGGCAAAGGAGCCGCAAGAGCGCCCAAGAGCACCATCCCAACCAGGATCGTGAGCAGGACCGTAACTGCCCACCGCATGGGCAGCACGATCGTCGCCGTGAACAGCACGTAAAACAGCATCTCATAATTGAGCGTCCAACCCAACTCGTAGACCGGCTGAACGACGCCGTCAGGGCGACTGGCCGGAACGAATAAGTAGGATTCGACTACAAACCTGAAATCGACGTAGCTCTGGTTGAGAAGATTTGGGGCGGCCACCGCTACCGCAATGTAGAGCGAGGTGAGCGCCCAATATAGCGGGACAATTCGCGCGATCCGGCGGGAAATGAAGAGACGCGCGCCCCCGGGCTTTGCGAACAGCTGTCGCGACGTATGCACCATGATAAGGCCGGAAATCACGAAGAAAATATCGACTCCAGCGCTCCATGGTATCGGATTCCAGCTCTGAAAGGTGCGGCCGGCCTGTAATTCCAGGGTGGCCGCATCATGCTGGGCGTGTCGCAGCGCGACCGAACTAGCCGCGAGGGCGCGCAGGACCTGGACCTGGGTGAGGGTTTCGCGTTGGCTGCGCTCGACAGGCGTCGATCTCTCCGAGCGACGGCGCACTGCAGGCGCCGAGGCGCTCGCCATTCGGGCTTGTTCCATGGATGCTCCGCAGATTGTGAGCACACCGTGGTGCACCTCCGAAACTGATGCATCCTTCAAATGACGGACACCGCCCGCAAAGTATCGGCTGCCCGCGGGGACGCGGGTGTCCGGAACAGGTATACGCCGAAGCGTCTGCGCAGCCCTATGGCCTTTGTGCGATCCGGGCTTCGTGACTTCCTGCCCGAACGACGGCGATCACCGTAGCGAAAACAGTGGTCTCATTTGCTCGCCCTCAAGAACCAATGCCATTGACGGGCATCGACCGCGCTCGGCCTCATCGACAGCAAGGCAAAAACCAAGCCTGGCATGATTTTCAGTCGCTTGCGGATATAAACGGCCATGGCAATGCTCCAGATGCTCAGTGCAAGTGCCACACCCACCGCAGCGCCAAGCAGGCCGTACACCGCAACTCCGGCTGCACAGGCAATTATATTGGCCACAGCACCCGCTACCATCGTCGTTGCCGCAGCCCATTCATTTCCAGTCATGGTCAGGAGATTCTGTTGGGGCCCGCACAGCGCGACAAAGACATATCCCAAAATCAGAACCCGTGCGATCGGCGCTCCCGCGCTATAACCCTCACCGAAATAGCTCAAGAACGGCTCGACTATCACCATCATTGGGACGGCCACCAGGATGGCACCGCCAGCAGAAAGCAGGGTTGCGCGCGCGAACAGCTGTTGTAGGCCTCTGCGATCGCCTCTGACGTAGAGATCGGCTGCTGTTGGCGAAAACATGGTTGCCACGGCGATACGGGACAGGCCCACGAGCATCGCGACATTCAAGGCCAGCGCGAAAATACCCGCTTCAGCAATATGGCTTGTCCAGCCCAAAACCAGGACTCCTGCCCGACTGACGAAAACATCGAGCCCAGTGATGAGCATGAGCGGGGGGACGGCAAGCCACCATTCCCTCGAGGCATAACTTGGCTTGGCGTGTCCCAGGCCGGGTGGTTCAAACCTCCTTGCGATGATGAACACCAGCGCCGCTGTGAAAGCGGAACTCACAAGCACCGCCATCGTCACCGAGGGCGCATCCACTGTTCGAAATCCCGACAATGCCAGGAGCGCTACCAACACGAGCAGGAGTCCGTCTCGCATGATGCGCTCCGGCAACAACGCCGAGACAACGCCGCCGAAAGCACGCACAAGCGTGGCTCCGAGAGCATAGGCCGTAACCAAGGGCACAGCCATCATGCCGAGCACGATGCTTGTCTCAAGCCCTCTTTCCGTTGGATCTGAAAGGAACAGGACGGACGCAGCGCCGATCATCCCGAATAAGGTTGCCGCTATCAGCGATCTCTGCAGCGCAAATCTTATCACCCCGCGGGCCAGATCAAGCCTGCCACTGGCCCTATAGGCCGGGAGGAAACGCAACAATGATACATTAAAGCCAAGCGTTGCCAGATAGGCGAGCACTGACGTCCAAGCCTGAACGTAGGAATAGATGCCGTAGTTGTGAGGTCCGATAAGGCGTGCAATTGCCAACTGGGCAAGACTGGTCAAACCAGCGCCACCAATATAGATCAGCAAGGCGAATATGCTTGCCCAAGCGAGCCGCGAGCCCATGTCCTTGTTGCGCGGCGGCGCGGTTGCTGAACCAGTTACATCTGCGCGATGAGCCGGCAACTCAATTTGCTTTTCGCCGACCGCCCTATCGAAGCGCGACAATGCAGAAAGTATTTGTCTCTCAATCCGACAAATACTTTTAAAGGTCGATGGACCATCGGTGTTTTCGACGGAGATGATTTCCCGGCCAGATGTTGTAAGGAGGTCATGCATCGCTTCAAAAACGGCGAACGAGCGCATGTTCACGTTCAAGTCGGCCTCGAAAATCCGTTCCGCCGGCGGCTCAAGCTCCATCCGCCGACGAAGGCGACTTTCCACGACCGCAGCTGGCACCAAGAGCCTGACGGTGAGATCGGCCGCCGGTGCGAGGCTGAGCGCCTTTTCCAGCGCTCCGGGGTTGGTGCTCCCATTAAACATCGCAAGCGAACCAATCGCTTGAACATATCCTTGATCGAAAATTATAATTTCGGGCGATTGCTCCGCAGACTTCCAGCAACGCGAAAGGTGCAGGATGTATCGCCAGATTCGCGCGCGCCATATTCGGTTTCTTGGCGGTATCATCCTCACCATTGCAAATGAATTGGAAATATCATCTGCTCGCCCTGCCGAAAAAAGCAGTATTCTGGCTGTTGAAAATATCGCCGATACGATCCGTGATATGAACAGAAAGATTCCGAGATCATATTTGGCGGCCCTGGTGCTTGGCTTGTAGCTGAGAGCGACCTTGGCGTGATAGCCTTTCCCGCGCAGCTGCTGCGCAAGCGCATGTGCGAAGGTTGTTTTGCCGGATCCTGGAGGTCCGAAAAATTCAATGATCATCGTGTAGCTGGCTCGATTTAGGGGCGCGATCGCTCCCTGGAGCTTCTGTTGAAGATCGCACACGCATCTTCAAACCCTCTCCAACAGAAGATCGGCGTTGTCTCCGAGCCTGGAGCCGGCTAGCCTCTTCAGGTTCACCCGGGTGAGCACACTCCCTACTGGAACGGTGGCGGATCCGCCGGTCCCTATTGCATCCAGAGCACCACGGGCAATGCTGCGCCTCGTCCTTGCCCAGCGAACGGCAAAAAGCACCGAATCGGCCCAGCGCTTAAGCAGCCTGGTTTCAGGCCCCCCGAGGCCCAGGGGACCGTTCATGATGACCACGTCGTAGGCCGAACGCAGCTCCTCGGTGAACTGGCATTTGTCGACGGTGGACAGAAGGGTCAGGAGATCATCGGAAGGTGCTGGAGCGGCCATGAGGTCGATACCGATTTCCGGCATCCTCGTAATTGCATCCTTCAGCACGCAACGTTCATTCACATAGTCGCCGAAGGAGTTCCGGGCCTTGTCGGTGCTGAATTCACCACGAAACCCGTTCGTGAGCCGTACATCCTTGCGATCGAGATCGAGGAAAAGCACTCTTCCTCCCAGCCGCGTTGCCGCCAGCGCCAGGCTCCATGCCAACTCGGTCTTGGCATCGTCCTGGATGCTGGACGTCACGAGAATGATATGCGGCGGCTGCCCCTTCCCCTGAGTTGGCGCCGCAGTGACGAGCAGCGAAGTCACGGCGCGGCTGAACGGCAAGTTCTGCTGGCTCAGAACCAGATGCCGCAGCTTTCTGGCGTTAAGTCCCGCAACCCTGGGAAGCAGTCCTACGCACGGGACTCCAAGCTCGGCCTCGGCTTCGGCTTCGCTGCGCAAGGTTTGGTTGAAACCGTTGCGGACCAGGACAATGACCGCCCCCATGAGACCAAAGACGACCATGCCGGGGGGAATCAGGAAAATTGGCGACAATGTCATGGGGGTCGACGGCGGCCAGGCGGTCGAAAGGACCGCTACGCCTGGCGAAGGAGCGGCGATGCGACGTATCAGATCCTGCTGTCGGCTCAGGAGTTCGTTGTAATGCTGCGTCACGATGGCTACCCGAGGCTCAAGGGAACGCAGCCCCGAAAGTTGGCTCGCCGTGTCGGCCACGGCCGCGTCGAGCATCGACTTGCGACTTTCAAGAGCCGTAGCCTGAGACCGGTAGACATTTGCCTCGGCAGCGATTCGGGCAACGCTTTGCTCCATTTCGCGGGCGATCGCGTTGCGCAGATCGCCGTCGGCACCCGACTGGCGTGTCACCAGGTCCGTCAACACGGGCGACCCGATTTCTTCAGCGATGGCCGTGACCGGGGCGCCCGCCTTGCGCAGGTCCTCAATACGGCGAAGGCGCGCTTCCGACGCGGAAAGACTGGCTTTCGATAGGAATATCTGCCGGCCGAGTTCCGCTGTCTCACTGGCTGCGTTGTTGGCCGCGGTCTGATCGACGGCGCCATGCGTGAGCCGGTATGTCTCCAGCCGATCTGTCGCTTCGACAAGATCCCTTTGTATTTGCGGAAGGCTGGCGACTATCGAATCCAGATGAACCTGATCCGATGCCCGGCTTTTTTGTACCAGATCTTGAATGTAGACCTGGGCAAACGTGTTCGCGACAAGTGCCGCACGCGCCGGACTTGGATCGGTGAAGCCGATGGTGATGACGCGCGATCGCAGCTCTTGTCCGACCCTCATTCCGTTGCGTAGCGCCTTCAACTCGGGCGCGTCCGCTGCGTCCGGATTTTCCGCCACCGTGTTATCCTGTCTCCAGGCCCTGCTCAGGAGATCGATGAGGAACGAGCCAGCCGCGGGCGGGACGGCATTGACGACGCTCTTTCCGGTACCGTCGTCTGGTTGGGCTTTGCGCAGTGCTGCCAGGACCCGACGCAGGTGGCCTTGCGAGGAGAGCATCGTCAGATGATCATCGATGTTCGATTCCAGCGAGTCCTGGGCGGACGCCACGCCGCCCGAAGCACTGCTGCTCGGGGCATCGATAATGACCTGGGTCGTTGCCTCGAACAGCACCGGGCGGGTGAAGCCTGCCAGTCCGGCCAGGATGCCGCCCAGAAGGGCCATGGCAAGCAAGAACCATTTTCGCGTCGCCAGGATGATGACGAGCTGGTGGAAGGGTGACGATTGCGTTGGCTCGCGTGGCGGCCGCATCAAGCGCAGATTGGTTTCAAGTGTCCCAACTTCCATCTGCTTGGCGCGCGGACGCCGGGCGCGGTTGGCTATGGAACCTTCCATCTCAATCCCCTGTCAGTTCGATATGGTAAGAAGGGTGCGTGGCGACCGTCGATGGCCGCATGGCTTCGTTGCGCCACGCCTGAAACATGAGCACCGGCCACAGGTCGCGGAAATTATCTTGGCTTCCATGCAGATGATTGCGCCAGCATGCGTCGACCTTCTCACGGTCGATGACCCCGTCCCCGGAGCGGCCGATCGTGGCAATGATATCGGTTGCCCAGCCGCGCAAGGGCCCTTTCAACCAAGTCCCGACCGGAACGTCGAAACCTTGCTTGGGCCGGTCGACCAGTCGGCGTGGTACATAACGATCAAGCAGTCGGCGAAGCAACCATTTGCCCTTCCCGTTTCGGACTTTGGCACGGGCTGGCAAGCGCCAGGCGAATTCAACGACGCGATGGTCCAGGATCGGGCATCGCCCCTCGAGGCTGTTGGCCATGGTGGCTCGATCGAGCTTCACCAAAATGTCGCCCGGTAGATAGCCTGTCATGTCGGCGAATAGGAGACGCGAGAGCAGGCCGTCGAGCTTTGTGGTGTCGGTAGGTGCTGTCGACGGCTTGCGATGAACAAGGTCGTTGGCTGAAGATTTTGTCAGTTGCAGAAAGAGTTCGTCCTCATCTCGCGCCGCGAGCAGGCGGGCAAGGCGAGCCAGGCGGTCACCGCGCAAGCCATGCCGCATATTCGCCGAAAGCGGCAGATTGCCGAAGATATCTTTCTGAGAGGCTTGGGCCAGCAACCCAGCCCCCGATGCCAACAGCCGGCGAAATGACAATGGCAGCTCATGCTGCTTTGTGAGGCGGGTTGCCAGGAAGTGTCGAGAATAGCCTGCGAAGCACTCGTCGCCGCCATCGCCTGAAAGCGCCACGGTTACGTGTTGCCGCGCGAGGCGCGACACCAGCAGCGTCGGTATCTGCGATTCATCGGCAAACGGCTCGTCCCAAATCCGGGGCAGCTCCGGAATGACCTCAAGCGCGGCAGCCGGCGAGAGATGAAGTTCCGTATGATCGGTGCCCAGATGCCGAGCAACCGCGGCCGCATGGGGAGCTTCATCAAACCCACCTTCCCCGAACGCTATGGTGAACGTCCGAACGGGGTTTCGGGACTGTGCCTGCATCAGGGCGACGACAGTCGAGCTGTCGATCCCGCCCGACAGAAAGGCGCCCAGCGGCACATCTGCAACCATTCGTTCCTTGACGGCCAGTCGGAGCAGGCTGTCGAGCTCGGTCGCGAGGTCCTCGTCGCTGGCGGCTATCGGATCGCGCTGTCCCTTGCAGGCGACATCGGCCAGCGACCACCAAGGGTGAATGCGATGCGCAAGCGAACCGGTGCCTCGGGCGTTGGCGAATTGCGCCGCAGTGACCGACAGGACTGATCCAGGTGGCAGCTTGAACACGCCTTGCCAAATGCAACGGTCATCCGGCACCCAGCCTTTGGAAACCATTGTCGTCGCCGCATCGACATCGAGTTCCGGGGTGAAGCCTGGGAAGCGAGTGATCGCCTTCAACTCCGAGGCGAAGACGAGCGCATCACGTGTCAGGGCGACATAGAGTGGCTTCTTCCCCATTCGGTCGCGGGCAAGCTGAAGCGTTCGGGTCTTCAGGTCCCACAGCCCAAAAGCAAACATGCCAGCGAAGCGCGCGAGGGCTGCATCAAGGCCCCAGCTTTCGATCGCGCACAGCATGACCTCCGTGTCGCTGGCGCCGCGGAAATGATGGCCCGACCCTTCCAGTTCACGGCGCAGATCGCGAAAGTTGTATATCTCGCCATTGAAGGTGATGACATACCGACCGCTCGCGGAGAGCATTGGCTGGCGACCCGCTTCGGACAGATCGACGATGGCCAGTCGCCGGTGGCCGAAGGCTACCCCCCCTTCACGGCTCACCCAGAAGGCCTCACCGTCAGGTCCGCGATGACGAAGCGCCGTCGCCATCGGTCCGATGGCCCTGAGCGCACTTGCGTTGGGTGCATCGGGCGCCAACAAAATTCCGGCGATCCCACACATTCTAGCATCTCCTCTGGCGAACGATCGCGGGGATCGCTTCCGGCGTCCCAGCGACAAGGCAGAGGGTCAGACAGAACCACACGATCGGATGGCGGATGACCAAATGCGGAGCACTGAAGGCGGCGATCGATGCCACGAGCGCCACCAGAGCATCCAGCTTCGCCCGCCAGGCGGACAACGCAGCTGAGCCGAAGATCCACATCAGGGCTAGAACCGAAATCAGGCCGCCCTGAGTGTAGAGATCCAGGATGGTGCTGTGCGCCTCGAAGGGCCGCGGCAAAAACTGTTGATTGACCACGGGGGGACTATCTAGGTGCGGGCCCGGACCCAGTCCAAGCGATCCCGATCGTGCCCCCTTCTCCAAGGCTGCATTCCAGAGATAGAGGCGAAGCGCCGCGGTTTGGGCAGTCGCTTCCCCGCCCTTGTCTTTGGTCAGGCTCTTGGCGAAGTCTTCGGCGCTGGAGGCCTCGCTGAGGGCATAGGGCGCTATAGACAGGGCCAGCGGCAGGAAGCCAACGGCCAACAGGACGGCAAGCTGCCTTGAAAGGCTCGCCTTATTGCCGTCGCTCGTCAGCCAGGCCCGGACCCGCAGCCCGAGAAGGATCAGACAAGCCAGGACCGTGGTATAAAGGTAGGTATCGCTTTTTGTCAGCCTTCCGACGTAAACGGTGAATATGAGGCTGCATAGGGCAAGGCATCTTCCCCATTTATTGCTGGTGGTTGTGGCAAGATGCAAGGCCAGTGGACCGAGTAGGGCGCAGTAGAGCGCAAGCTGGTTCGGATTGTCGGACCACCCGCAGAAGCGGTCCCAGTACCAGGGTTCGACCCCAGCCTGATGGAGCCAGCCGAAACCAAGCCCTACCTGAATGATGAAGCCCGCATTCGCGACAGCAACCATCCACCAGGCGATACGACGCAAACGGAAAGACGCGGCGGGCTCCGCAGCGGCCAGACAGGTGACGCACGCCAACAGCACATAGGCCAGCGTGTCGTGCAACAACGGATCCAGGAACAACGTGGTTGTCAGAAAACCGATGATGTAACCCACGCCCATGGCAAGCGCCAGGATCAGCCAGAAAAGCCCAAGCTTGGCCAGTGCCGGCGTAACCTCCAGTTGGCCGCCAGCAAGGATTCGCGTCATCGACAGCATTATCCAGAGCGTGAGGCACAGTTCGCTGTAGCCGAAGGGCAGCCCTGGGATGCTGAGTTGCGCCGCGTAGGACATCGCGACGCCGAAGGCCAGAAGCGCATCACGCATCATTGCCGCGCCTCACCCAGTCGATGGGGGCTTGGCACCGCCTCTTCCCTCGGATTCGCCTGCGCAGCTTGAACAAGCCTGCTGCGATATCTGCCACCCAGTATTGTCTTGTACAGGTCGCAATACTGGTCGATCACCCACGACAGCGAGAACCGCTCCCGCACGAATCCGACGGAACGGCTGCCCATCGTCTTGCCACGGGCGGGGTCGGAAAGAAGATCGACTATCCGGGAGGCCAAGCCATCCGCGTCGTGCGGCGCCACTAGATAGCCGTTCCAGCCATCCTCAACCACATCGTTGCAGCCCGGCATGTTCGAGGCGACGATCGGCAATCCGGACAATCCCGCCTCCAGCAGGACACGCGGAATTCCCTCGCGATATTGCGTCGGAAACGCAAAGATATCCGCCATGCCAAGGAGGGCTGGAATGTCGCGCCTTGGCCCCAATGCGACAACGTGGGGAACATGGCGCTCGATATCGGCTCTGCTGACGGCAAACGGACCTTCGGAGTCTTGCGGGCCGACAAGTACGAAACGCGCGTTGGGCCTCTCGCGGATAACGCGAGGAACCGCCTCGATGAGGGTTGGAATCCCCTTCTGCCGCGTGAGCCGGCCGACAAATATTATGACCTGGGCCGATTGTAGGCCAAGTTCCTCGCGCATCGTGGCAGCCGAAGGACCACGATACCTTGCCATCGAGAATGCATCGGGGTCGATGCCAGAACTCCGGATCAGTCGCCCTTTGCCGCGAGCCACCAGCCGGTAGCGCTCGAAGAAGGCCTGATCATCACTATTCTGGAAGACGGTCATGGCTGTCCAACGAGACGCCACCCCCTGAAGGCCGCAAAAGAAAGGACGCAATGCCAGGGCCCGCGGCTCCCGCGACGAGAATGTCCAACCAAGCCCGTTGATGGTGCGAACGACGGGAACGTGCCCGCGCACCGCCAGTGGAGTTAGGAGATTGGGCTTGGTGTCGAAACTTTGAATGATGTCCGGACGCAGTTCGGACATCAGTTCACGGATCGCGCTGACAGCACCCCATTCTGCACCGCCGCTGCCAAAGCGGTCGAACCCGAATCGGCGATGGGCAATGCCATGGGGTGAAAAGGCGGCTCCGAGATCACTCGAAACGGCAGTGACTTGAAAACCCCTTTCGCGAAGCGCCAAAAGAAACGGGATTCTTAGTCTATGATCCTCGCCGCCAACGCAAACCAGATGCGGACTCATCCTGTCGCTCCTGGATGCGATCCCAATCTCGTAAAACAGCTGACCCTATCCGCGGTTTCCATGGCCGGTTTCATCGCCCCTGAACACACAACAGCCAGTCCCACGCTAGGAGCAGGCTTTCGTGCTGTCCTCGTCTGTTTGCATGAAGCAAGCTGATCAACGATGCGGCAATGCAGCCACAATCGCTGTCGCCTCGGTCAGTGCGTTGGATCATCCGGTCTGACGGTGCAACGACGACACGTTCGCGTACGACACGGCGGGCCGGATATTTAGAAAAAGAGGGCTGTGTTCGACGGGGTCCGCGCGCTCGCGTTCTCTGCCCGCCTTCTCACGCCGGATCAACATCGCACCCAGATGGTGTGATGACTCGCACCGGCAGTTCTCCCGACCGCTTCGTCTGGAACAGGCTTTCACCCGGTCTTTGGATACGGTCGGACCACCAGCCGCCTCTTCCTGCGGATGGGCGACCGCGTTGCCATGCTCCCCGTCATTCGGACCCGCACGCCCGCCTTTCGGTTGAACCCGGCGGGATCCAGTTCAGTGCCTCTCCGCAATTGCCAGCGGCGAGCGCCTCGCATGACCTTGCGGACATTTGGCGCCGAGGCTTTGCTCACGAGGAGCATTGAGCGGCTGCAATGGGAGGGCTTCGCCAGGACGCGATTCTTTTGCGGTCTGAGCTCGAATAAATCCTGCGGAAGCGCGCATTTGGGCGGTGGCTCGCGCAACCGAAGCGCGCATTGGCCGATTGCCGCCACTGCAAATGCGCAGGCGCTCCGGCAGACTTCGCTGCAATGCTTTCGTTGCAGGCTTGAGCGCCCGACATACTTGGATCATCTACAAACCTCTGACGCAAGCGTAGCATCGAGGCTGTTGTGTTTTCCGGACGATGATCAAAGATTCTATCAAGGGACGCCGGTATTTGATTTGTCGCTAATGGATCCTTTCCCTAGGCAGGTGTGGGGCGCCTACCGAATCGGACGAAGGGTATGTCAATGACAACACTCCATTACGCCTCGGGCGGGTCGGCCTCCGAGGTCGCGAAAGCCGGATTCAATCTTGTTGATGTATCTTCCTTGGACCAGCTCAACGCCTTGCCGGCCGGCCAGAAAGGCCTGGTGTGGCTCAATGAAGCAGATGGTGCAACCTCCTCCTTTATCCAGAAGGTCACGCCCTTCATCGGCAATCCGAAAGTGTTTGGCTTCTTCCTCGTCGATGAGCCGGACCCGACCGGCAAATGGGGAACTTATGCCACCGCCGCTGATCTGAAGGCGGAGTCAGACTGGATCCACAGCCACCTGCCCGGCGCCAAGACCTTCATAACAATGATGAACATGGGGTCTTCCGCTAACCCCGACTTTTCAAACACCTTCAATCCTGCCAACACGCATATCGACTATTACGGCTTGGATCCCTACCCGGTACGGACCGGAACAAGCACGATTGATTACAACATGATCGACAGGACTGTGGCGGCGGCCGTCGCCTCGGGCATCCCGCTCAGTCAGGTCGTTCCCGTGTATCAGACCTTCGGCGGCGGCGACTGGACGACCGACACGGGCGGTCGCTATGTCCTGCCCAGCGTTGCTCAGGAAAAGACCATGTTGGACCACTGGGCCAAGGTAGCGCCTTCGCCGGCCTTCGACTATGCCTATGCTTGGGGTTCTCAACAGGGCGACACGGCGCTTGAGAGCTCGCCGACGCTGCAGGCTCTGTTCCTTCAACACAACCAGAGCACCGCAAGCGGTCCTTCGGCCAGCGAACCGACGCCGCCGCCTACCAGCACAGCGCCTCCGCCCACAAGTGTCCCTCCGACCAGCACCGGCGATCACATTTTCTACGGCACGGGTAGCGCGGATGTGCTTCGCGGCACCGCTGGCGCGGACACGATGATGGGCCGCGGCTACAACGACACCTACTATGTCAACAACGCCGGCGACAAGGTGGTGGAACTGCGGCACAGCGGCAACGACAGCGTGCTGGCATCGGTGAGCTACGCGCTGTCGGCCGGCTCGCAGGTCGAGCATCTTGCGACCACCAGCAAATTGGGAACTGCCGCCATCAAGCTCACGGGAAACGAATTCGCCCAAACCATCGATGGCAATTCCGGGAGCAACACTATCAACGGCGGTGGCGGGAGAGACGTTCTGACCGGACATGGCGGCAACGACGTCTTTGTCTTCGATTCGGCTCTCAAGGTCGGCAATATCGACAAGGTCACCGATTTCAAAGTGGGCCACGACAAGATCCAACTCGACCACACCGTGTTTGCCGGCCTGCATACAGGCGCCCTTCCCTCTTCGGCGTTTTACGCCGGCAGGGCCGCGCACGACAGCGGCGATCACATCGTCTATAACAGCACGACCGGCGCGCTTTCCTTTGACAGCGACGGCTCGGGCGGCGCACATCAGATCCAATTTGCCACTCTATCGCCACATCTGGCTCTGACGGCGTCCTCGTTCATCGTGACGTGACCGTGGGACGTCAGCCTGAGCAAGATGGTCTGACGTTCTTGAATATGGCTGACGGAACCAAGAAGCCCCGCCGAGCTTGTACTTGGTATGAGCGCGCGCGGCATCGAATTCCTGCAGAAATGGGTAGAGGATAAGATCCCACTCTACACCAAGGCCGATCCGGCTCTTGCGGCGAAACTTGCGGACCAAGCAACGGCGGATGCCATCAGAGCGGGAATCCGCCCCGAGGAAATCTCTGAGGAAGTCGGAAGCATGTTGACGACCATGCTCGAAGTGCTCGATCAGCACGATTCGACATGATTGCGCGCTTGGCGGCAGATGCTGCCCGGCTTGGCGCCAAATGCATAAATGTGTCATGGATCATAGGTCATGGGCCAGCCTAGGCAGCATGACCAACATGCTCTCCCAGAACGCGCGCGACGACCCCGTCCACGTCGTGAGGTTCAGCACCATTGACTTGTATCAACGGCCATCGGTCCTGGCGCAGGCACTCGCCGACCTCTCTTGAGATTTCGGCCTGCCTTAATCCTTTGTCCACGCCAAGTTCGAACAGCATAACCTCGAGGAGCGGTTGCTGCGCATGCCTATCCACAAGACGGCGGCGTAACGTTTCCTGGGGCGCGTCGAGTTGCACAACGAGATCCGGCCGCGGCAGGAACGCCAGGCACTCGCGGACCGCGTCGAGGCTTGGAGTTCTAGCCAGCACACCCAGCGCACACAAAGCCTGAATCATGCCCTCTTCGAAGATGAAGCAACCGGGCGACTCCCGCGCTTGGCGCCAGGACTGGCACAGTTGGGCGATGTCGACCTTCATTCGCCATGACCACACGCGGCTTCGAAGAGGGATCGATGCCAGAAGCCGGGCCGCGACACTGTCCTTTGGCAAGGTCGACAGCAAGATAGGACCGGATGTGGCAATCTTTTTGCCAATTCTTCCTATGCCATGGCGGATTTCCGGAGCGTCATCCTGAGCCGATCCAGGTTCAATCAGGCGATACCCATTTACTGTCTTCACATTGATGCCGTGTCTCGCCAGCCCTTGGCAGAGGCCGCGAAGCAGCGTGGTTTTACCCGCGCCAGGCGGCCCAAACAACTCGATGATCATATGCTCAAGCGTCTCCGAACGAGCAGTCATTCCCCTACGGATCAAGCTTAGCCGGATTTCAGATCACACCAACGTTCATTTGAATGATTGTTCCAGTCAGTGAATCTGGGCACCGAGCCCGGATTCTAGCGGAGATGCCGATCGCTCCGTTCGCCTGGGCAAGCCGTCTTGCGCTCGACGGAGCTTGCAAGGAAAAACGACCGGTGCTGGACACAGATGGCAAAACTTCTGAAGGACGCTCGGGAAGCGCTGGCTAGGCAAGATCGAGGCATCATCCGAATGATTGATGAAAAGATCTCCGCGGCGAGCGATGTTCGACCGTCAGCTTGGCGGGGCCCTGAATGTCCTCAGTGTGTTTGCATTCGGAAGTGGCAAATCAAAACCTACAGGTGGATCTGCGACCCACCCGAAAGTGGTCAGTCGTTCCCGAATATGATCTTGACCAAGGGGGGCCAGTCTGGCGCCGTTACCGACAGATGGGTGCCAAATTTGCGGACACTCCAATCTTCGACCACCTTGGAGATGTCGCCAGGCGGTATCCTGACAAGCTCGCAATCAGCGACGGCGCGAACCGCCTGACTTTTTCTGAGCTTTTCCGGGCGGTCGAGACGCTGGCAACTCATATCGCTGCCGTCGTCCCCGAAGGGCAGGCCATCGGCATCCTGCAAGCAAACTCCGCTTGGTATCCTGTGGCGATGTTGGCGACCATGGCGGCGGGACGGCCTTCGGTCCCGCTCAACACAAGAGATCCCGCCTCTCGCATTTTCGATATAGTCAGTGCCGCGGGGCTCGGCGCGATTATAGGCGCCGAAAATGTTCGCCCGGTCGAATTGGCCCAAGAGATCATCTGGATCGAAATTGCCGCCGCCGTGGCGCCCAACGATCAACACCCAGAACAGCAGCATGAGCCCCCTATCGTTTCGGTCGATGCGCCTGCATTGGTGCTTTACACTTCAGGTAGCACCGGGCGCCCCAAGGGAATCGTCAACAGCCAACGCAGCCTGCTATGGCGGGTCCGGCAATATGTCGATGCGTGCCATATCAGTGCGGATGACGTTTTCCTGCCGCTGACCGGGCCAGCCACGATCGCCGGTTGCCGGGAGATCTTTGCGGCGCTGCTGACGGGCGCCACATTGCATCTTCTCGAGGTGGAGACTGTCGGCCTGCGCGCTACGCGCGCTCGATTGCAGTCCGAAGGTGTGACGATCGCCTATCTTGTGCCGGCACTGCTTCGAGCCCTCCTGGCTGAGGCGCCCGCCGACGCTTCCTGGCCGCTCAGAGTGGCCCGGATCGGTGGGGAGAAAGTGTCATGGACGGACATCGCTTTGCTGCGCAAAGCCGTTTCGGACCAGTGTCTGATCCAGATCGGCTACTCATCGACTGAAACCATCGGTTCGCAATGGTTCTTGCCGCCTGACTGGCCCGAGCAAGACGCGTCGGTTCCCGTCGGCAGGCTGCTCCCTGGTATGACATTCGCTATCGTCGACGAAGCGGAGCGCAATGTAGGGCCAGGCGAAAGTGGAGAACTTCTGATCAAAAGCCGCTATGTCCTGCTTGGTCATTGGGAGAACGGTGTGGTCGTTCCCGCTCAGCCGGACCCCGACGATCCCAAGGCTCGGCTTTTTTCGACCGGGGACCTCGTTCGGCTCGACGATGATGGCATCTTGAGGATCGTCGGCCGCAAAGGGCGCCAGATCAAGATCAATGGTCGACGCATCGAGCCCGCCGAACTCGAACGGGTCTTGCGTTGCGCGCCTTCGGTGGCGGATGCCGTGGTGATGGTAACTGCCGCGCAGGAACTCATCGCCTTCGCGGTTCCCCAGCGCTTCGCAGGCGGCGCTTTTGCAGACGACCTTCGCAAGCTCCTCAGAATGACCTTGCCGGCACCATTGCGTCCCTTGCGATTGCACACCGTTGACGCAATCCCACGCCTGTCGGGAGGTAAGGTCGATTTGGCAACACTGGCCGAGATAGATCGTTCGCACGGAAGGAGGGCGCGAGCCGCCCGGTCGTCCACTCTCGATGCTCCGCCCGCCGGAGGAGCAAAGGACACGCGTCAAATAGTGCAGCACGCGTGGACGCAGGTTCTCAACACAGGCACTGCCACGGGAAACTGGGATGATGCTGGAGGAGATTCGCTGCAGCTGCTGCACTGCGTCATGGCGATCGAAAACGCCATCGGGCAAGAGCTGGGCCTCGAGGCATTCACCGTCGGCATGAGCTTGGACGAGATGGTTGAGGCGGTCGTCTCTGCACGGTTAGGCGAAGGGCGCGAAAAGAAGCACCACCCACCGATTCTTTTCCTGTTTCCAGGGTCCGTCGGCTATGGTCCGAGCCTGGCTGCGTTCGCAGCCGCCATGGGAAAAGTCGCCCGTGTAAACCCGATCCGATATCCGAGCCTTGCGGCGATACTGGACGGACACAACACCCTCAGCGCCATGGCTGGGGCCGCACTCGAGCAGATAAGCCGCATCCAACCTGCGGGCCCCGTGCGACTTCTCGGCCATTCTCTGGGTGGCGCGGTTGCATTCGAGGTTGCCGCACGGCTCATGAAGGCCGGGCGAACGGTGCGGTTCCTGGGCATCCTCGACACGAGCCTTCTGGACGAGCCGAGCAACCATTGGGAGACTCTTACCCGTACGTTCTATCGTATTCGCACCAACCGCATATCCGCGCACCGGATGGCTTGCAGAGCCCTTGCGAAGATCACCGTCGCCGTGGGCGGCGAAGCGCGTCTGGCCAGGATTCTGGACAGATTTGCTAATGGAGAGTTCAACCCGACGATCTTCAGGACCAAACTGGAACTGCAGGAGGTTTTAAGGGCGAAGTCATTCTTCCAGTGGCTTGAGGCACCGAAACCGGCTCTGCCCCTCTCCGGTACCTTGTTCCGATGTCGCAGGGAGGGAATGCCGCGGGCCTTGGGCTGGGACAGCGTCTTGGCACACCTGGACGTCATTTCGATCACGGGCAGCCACATCGACCTTGTCGTCGAACCAAACCTTGCCACCAACCGTCCGCTTATCGAGACGGCCATCGTGCAGACCTATTCCCCCGCCGAATCTCGCAAAAGGGAGGACTTGTCATCGACATAATTCCGGAATTCAGCAAGGACATGCTGACGCTCGATGCCCGCGCGGAGGTCGATCGCATCGTTGACACCTTGCGCACTCAGGTTCTCGGCACCCTGCATCGTCGCGGCGTGGTTGTCGGTCTTTCCGGCGGTATCGACAGCTCCGTCGTCGCGACCTTGTGCATGCGCGCGTTCGGGAAAGACAAGGTCCTGGGATTGTTCATGCCGGAGCGGGATTCTTCCGGCGACTCCCTGAGACTTGGCCGCCGCGTCGCGGCACAGCTTGGCATTGAAAGCGTCCTTGAGGACATAGCACCGGCACTGGAGGCCATTGGGGCCTACCGCCGGCAGATCGATGCGATCCAGACCGTCGTTCCCGACTATGGGGAAGGGTGGAAATGCAAGCTGGTGATCGCGTCGGTTCTGGAGAGCAGCGGGCTCAATATAACCCGCCTCACGGTCCAGGATCCGCAGGGTAAAGTAGATACCGTGCGTCTGCCGCCAGCTGCCTATCTGCAGATCGTTGCTGCGACAAACTACAAGCAGCGCCTGCGCAAGATGACGGAATACTATCACGCCGACCGCCTCAAATACGCGGTTGTCGGCACTCCAAATCGCCTCGAGTACGACCAGGGCTTTTTCGTCAAGCAGGGCGACGGAGCCGCCGACGTGATGCCGATCGTTCACCTTTACAAAACCCAGGTTTATCAACTCGCGGAATATCTCGAGGTGGATGATGAAATCCGGCAGCGGCCACCGACCACCGACACCTTTTCCATGACCCAAAGCCAGGAAGAATTCTATTTCGCGCTGCCCTATCACCTGATGGATCTATGCCTCTACGGCCTGAACCACGGGGTCGCCAGCAATGAGCTCGCGGCGGTTGCTGGCCTCACCGAGCCCCAGCTTCAGAAAGTGTTCAAGGACATCGAAGCGAAACGAAGGGCGGCCCACTATCTTCACGCGCGGCCTTTGCTGTCCGCCGAAGGCGGAGATTGACCGAGCATGTGCGGCATCGCTGGAATCGTGGCGCTGAATGCCACAGCGGCTTCTCCTTCGCGGCAGGCGCTGATGCAGATGATGGGCGCGCTGGCGCATCGCGGTCCCGACGGGCGCGGTCTCTACCGGGACAGACGCGCGGGGCTGGCGCATGTGCGCCTGTCCATCGTCGATCTTTCTAGTGGCCAGCAGCCGATGGCGGATACAGGCGATACGACGTGGATCGTGTTCAACGGCGAGATATTCAACTACGTCGAATTGCGTGAAAAACTCACGGCACTCGGCCACCGCTTCCGAACCCGCAGCGACACGGAGGTCGCGCTGCACGCCTATCGTGAGTGGGGAGAAACGGCCTTCGAGCGGATGAACGGCCAATGGGCAATTGCGATCTGGGATTCAGTGGCCAATCGTCTCATATTGTCGCGCGACCGCTTCGGCATTTGCCCGCTGTATTTCAGCGAGCATGCGCACCGGCTTTATTTCGCCAGCGAAGTGAAAGCCATTTTCGCGGCCGATCGAACCATACCTCGCGCCCTTGATCCAGCCGGCATCGATCAGACGTTCACGCTCTGGACGGTCGTTCCGCCGCAAGGAGTTTTCCACGGAATCAACGAACTCGAGCCGGGTCATGTCCGCATCTATCAGGATGGCACCGTTCGTGAGCGGATTTTTTGGCAGCCTTCCTATCCCGACAAGTTCGGATCGCGGCAGGGCGAGTTCACCGGGTCCAGCGATGACGCGGTGGACCGCGTGTCTAGCGCTCTTGAGGCCGCGACGGCGCTCAGAATGGTGCGCGCCGACGTGCCTGTCGGATGCTACCTCTCCGGAGGGCTGGACAGTTCGCTTGTGGCCACGCTCGCGAGGCGCTTCGCGGGCGAGCGCTTCCAAACCTTCTCCTTGCGTTTTGCCGACGCCGAATATGACGAGACCCGCTTCCAGCGAATGGTTGCCGAGGCGACCGGCAGTGAGCACCATGAAGTGGTCGTTTCGCGCAGAGATATAGCCGGAATCTTTCCGGAGGTAATCCGACACACCGAACGCCCGATACTGAGGACTGCCCCGGCGCCACTCTTCCTGCTCTCGCGCCTGGTGCGCGAGCGTGGAATCAAGGTCGTGCTGACCGGCGAAGGCGCTGACGAAATGTTCGCCGGCTACGACCTGTTCCGCGAAGGCAAGGTCCGCCGCTTCTGGGGGCGCCACCCGACTTCGACACGACGCTCTCGGCTCCTGGAACGCCTTTACCCCTATCTCACCCGCTCGCCGGTGCAACAGCAGGCGATGGCGCGTCAGTTCTTCGGGCGAAATATTCAGGCTTACGACGCGCCGGGCTTTGCTCATGAAACCCGCTGGCAAACCACCAGGGCCATCAAGCGCTTGTTTACGGCCGATATGCGGGCTCGAACGCAGGGCCGCGACGCCGTGTCCGAGTTGCTCGCCCGTCTGCCCGCGCAGTTTGCCCGTTGGAGTCCCCTTGCGCAGGACCAGTATCTCGAGGTGCAAACACTGATGTCGGGCTATCTGCTTTCCTCGCAAGGCGACAGGATGCTGATGGCTCACTCCGTCGAGGGGCGCTTCCCGTTCCTGGACGATGAACTTGTGAGGCTCGCGAATTCGCTGCCACCCTCCTTCAAACTCCGCGGCCTCGACGAAAAGCACGTGCTGAAGCGCATGGCGGCACCCATCCTGCCCTCCGAGATCGTAGCCCGCAAGAAGCAGCCCTTCCGCGCGCCCAACGCGCTTTGCTTCGTCGGCGCAGACGCTCCGGATTACGCTCGCGAGGCGGTTTCGCAGGCGGCCCTGCGCGAGGCGAATGTCTTCGATCCAAAGGCGGTCACGCACCTGCTTGCCAAATGCCAGGCCAGAACTGGCGATGGCGACCTGTCCAATGCCGACAACATGGCGCTGGTCGGCGTGTTGTCGACCCAACTTCTTCATCAGCAGTTCGTCGCGGGTTGTCCCAGTGCAACGCTCGAATGCACGCTCAGCGTCGACGTCGACTGCGAACATCGGGAAGAGCGCCTGTATGTTGCATGATGCCGTACCACTGCTGCATGACTACCTCGCCCATTCCGCCGTCCGACACGGAAGTAAGGTGGCGCTGGTGTGCAACAGGCAGCGTGTCACTTACCTCGAACTCGAAACGCGAGCCAACGCGATCGCCCGGGACCTGGCCGCATCCGGAGTCGTTCGTGGCGATCGCGTGATGATCTTCGCCGACAACACCGTCGAGACGGTGGTTAGCTTCTGGGCGGTGCTAAAGGCGAATGCGGTGGTGTGCATCGTCAACCCGCTCACCAAGAGCGACAAGCTCGATTATCTGCTCAACGACTGCCGGCCGACGGCGCTCATCACGGACGGCCATCTGCACGCGATCTTCCGCGAGCCGGCGCGCGGCTGCCCGTCACTTCTGCGGGTGATCGTATCGGGACCGATCGACGACGTCGAACTCGCCCAGCTGCCGTTTGCCGTGCGCTGGGACGCCGCCCTCGCCAATGGCGCGGATACGCCGCCGGCACGGCAGTGCATCGATGTTGATCTGGCAGCCATCATCTACACGTCCGGGTCGACGGGCGAACCCAAGGGCGTGATGCTGACGCACAGAAACATGATGACCGCGTGCGCGTCTATCGCTTCCTACCTGGCGATTGCCGAGGACGAGGTGATCCTCAATGTCCTACCCCTCGCCTTCGACTATGGACTGTACCAGATGATCATGGCTTTTCGTACCGGCGCCCGGCTGGTGCTCGAACGCTCGTTCGCTTTCCCGGCACAGATCCTCGGGTTGATCAGGCAGGAGGGCATTACGGGCTTTCCCGGCGTGCCCACAATCTTTGCCGCACTCTCCGAACTCAGGTCCCTCAAAGACCAGGATTTCTCGAGCATCCGCTACGTCACAAACACTGCGGCAGCCCTACCCCTCAAGCATATTTTCATGCTTCGCGAGCTGTTTTCGGGTGCACGCATCTATTCGATGTACGGTCTCACCGAATGCAAACGTTGCACCTATTTGCCGCCAGAGGACCTCGAGCGAAAGCCATTGAGCGTAGGGATCGCAATCCCGAATACGGAGATGTGGATCGTTGACGAGCATGACAGGCGGATAGGCCCAGGCGTTGTCGGCCAACTCGTCATTCGCGGCGCAACGGTGATGAACGGGTATTGGGGCAAGCCCGAGGCAACGGCCAGGAAACTCAAACCCGGCCCGCTGCCCGGCGAGCAGGTCCTATACACCGGCGACTACTGCCGGATGGATACGGAGGGTTACCTCTACTTCGTTGGCCGTGGGGATGAGATCATAAAGTCGCGAGGCGAGAAGGTGGCGCCAAGGGAAGTGGAAAACGTACTCATGGACATTCCAGGAGTCCGGGAAGCGGCTGTCATCGGTGTTCCCGACGAACTCCTCGGGCAAGCGGTGAAAGCCTTTGTGGTGATGGAGCATGGAAGAGCCATTGGCGAAAGGGAACTGCAGAAGGAGTGCCAGAAGCGTCTGGAAAACTTCATGGTCCCGAAATCCATCGTCGTTGTGGCGAACCTGCCGATGACGGACACGGGAAAACTCAAGAAAACGGCGCTGTCATGATGCGGGGCCAGAACCAAGTCGCTGATTTAATGGTGACGCCACGGAGGACGAATTCATGTTGACCATCAAGGAACGCACCGGAATCTACAGCGAGCAGATTCGTAGTTTCTTGGTTTCAAATTTCTACGTCAGCGACGTCAAGGCATTGCTGGATGACGCATCCTTGCTCGATCAAGGCATTGTCGACTCGACGGGTGTGCTTGAGATTATCGGCTTCATCGAGGAGACCTTTGGCATTATCGTCGAGGACAGCGAACTTCTGCCTGAAAACCTCGATTCCATCCAGGGGATCGAGCAATACATCATCCGCAAAATGAACTGATGGGTAAGCGTAACGCCCAGAGCAGCCCCGTATTTGGTCTGACTCTCGCAGGATTCATGCCTGCGTCTTGACTTGCCCCAGGACCACCCGGCCCTCGCCCGCTTCGTTCGAGACCGAACGGATGTTCTCGAATGCCTTGCTGCGTTCCAGCAGACCCGCTACCTGTCGGTCTTGGCCGAGCCCGACCTCGAAGAGCAGGATGCCGCCACGCCGCAGGTATCGCGGTGCGTCTTTCAGTACGCGCATATGAATGCTCAGGCCGTAAGGGCCGGCTGCGAACGCCTCGCGCGGCTCAAGCTCGATCAGATGGGCGCGGTCGCCCTCGAGCCGCTTTTCAGAAATGTAAGGCGGATTGCAGACGATTACGTCGATAGTTCCGTCTAACCCAAGGCCGATGAGAGAGTCGAACAAGTCGCCCTGAAGCACCGAAAGACGCTCAGCCATGCCGTGATGTGAGGTGTTGCGGCGTGCCGTTTCGACGCATTCATCGGTGAGATCGCTTGCCCAGACAAGGGCGCTGGGCACATGGTAGGCGATCGAGCACGCCAGATTCCCAGTGCCGCAGCACATATCAACTATGCGCGGAGCCGGCAGGTTCATCTGATGCAACACACCAAGCGCGGTCTTGCCGAGCAACTCGGTCTCAGGTCTGGGGACGAGCGCACCGGGCGAAACCAGAAGTTCAAGTCCCATGAAGATGGCGCGGCCGGCGCCATAGGCATCAGCTACACTGAACTCTTTGCTCATGGCCGACCCCATCGCTTGATCTCCCCAGTATAGATCTGCGGCGCTCATGCGCCAGCCAAACCTGCTCCGAAATCATGAATTCTCAAGCCTTTCCTTCGAAAAACTGCAGGCACAAACTCGGTGCATCGCACTTCTGACGCTCATTGACCGATCGCAATCTCAGGTCGCCCAAGATGGAGAGAGAGAGAGAGAGAGGTGCTGCTGATGCTTTGAAGAGCCAATGGCGTGGTACGGAGGCTTTTAGATTTTGCGGATCGTGGAGAGGGTAAACGCCTATCCAACTCTGATGGAGCGGAGGCGGACCGCAGCTGCATTGACGCGCTAATCTTCGGCTCCAGTAATTCAGCAAGTGGTCGGTGGAAGCGCCTCCGCTCCAGTATCAGCCTCACCTTGCTGCATGGAGAGGTTACCTATAGGTTTGCGGACATGTCGAAACAACTGTCCGAAGGTCTCGGATCGACATCTCATTTCCGGTCAATCGCAGAGAGGGGCCGTGAGCGAAAGCGTGAGTGTTCTGATTGTTGAGGATCAATGGCTAGTCGCGCAGGACACTGCCGCGCGGCTGCGTCGCGCCGGTTATCAGGTGGTCGGACCTGTGCCGTCGGTATCCGCCGCTCTGCGTCTTGTCGAATCGGACAAGATTGACGTGGCGTTGCTAGACATCCAGCTGAACGGTGAAACGGGTCTGCCGGTGGCGAGGATATTGCAGGCGCGAGGCATCCCCTTTGCCTTCTTGTCGGGATTTGGCCCCGCCGACGTTCCCGCGGCTTTCCGCGACTGCAGATTCCTGCCGAAGCCGGCAACCGATGCTGTCATCCTTGCTGCTGTGAGCGAGTTGGCGTCCCTGCGCACAGCTTCGCGCTGACATTCGCTCCGCCGCATTATTACCGGAGTTGCGCCCTGGCGACCTGGTAGGCCGGACGAGGTCAGTCTCACAAAGGGCAACATTGGCGCTTTGGCCATGAGGACGGCGGACTACGACCGGCGAGGACGGAAATTCAGCGTTCAAAAAGCATCCGCCGGGGTTCCACTTCTCGGCCTGTTGGCGGCGATTTGGACTTAGGTCCGATCCCGGTCGCCAGAGGTCGGATTGCGGAACATCTGCCAAGGACCCACGTTCGGGGTTTGAGCACGGAGGTGCCGGCCGATCTCGAAGCGCAAGTTTCACGGGCAACTGTTGGGGAGTGTCGTAGTGCCGATTTCAAACGATATGGGGGACGAGTACCTGGAACTGGAATGTCCAAACTGTTCTCATGTCATCATAAAAAAGGGATCGTGGTTGAAGGTGATATCCAACTTCAACTGCACCCAATGCCATGCAAAAATCAGAATTGGTTATATGACCAAGCTCGCGCTTTTCGAGAAAAAAAGGCAAAGCATGAACCCGGCTGCGCAGTGAGCGTCCTGGCGGCCCGACAGTCGTTTGGGGTGGTGCGTTGAACCGTCGGGCCTGACCGGCCCGATGGCGGGGGAGCCAGGCCGGCTGGGTGAATCGTATACATTAGATCGTGCTTATCAAGCCCAAATACGCGGCGCGACATCGCCTGGTGACGCAACGGTGAACCCCGCGCCCGTATACGCGCTAGCAGGAACGTCGGCGGTCAACATGCCGCTCATTCGTAAAGAGTGCGAACAGCTTCATCAAACAGCTCCACCTCGGCTTCAACCTTTTCAGCCGCTTTATCGACCTTGTCGAAACGCTTCAGCATTCGATTGTGGAGCATGGACAAGCGTGCCGCATGGTAGACCACGCTGCGCTTGTAACCTTCAGAGTCGAGTGGTTCGAACAACATTGTCATGGCAGAAGTCCTCAATGTTTTTCGTCCTGCAATCCTTCCCTAGTAAACCGCCAGTTAACTCTTTCGTTCCGCTGGTGATGCGAAGGCGCCCGAATGAATAACTCGTTGCGCTGTCTCCAGACTGCACGAGCGTGCTTCGTCTGTCTGAGGTTGGGCCCCAAGGCTTGCGCTTGCCTCGCCTGTTCGGCTCATGCTGCGTCAGTCACGACATCGACGGCCAGCTTCAGTTCAATCGCTTTGGGCGTGAGTTGAATACCGGCGCTGCCAAAAATTGCCGAATGATCATCCTGCTGTGGTGGGACCGCCGAACCCGTCAGGAGCGACGAACCGAGCCGGCTTGGATAGTCGCCCCGCCGCAAGGACGCGAGCGATCGAAGATCACGTCGGCAGGTGCTCTGCCCTCTCTAGGAAGCCGGCGCCGCGCGCACTTACTGAAAAAACCCAAACAGAATAAGAGCGAGAAAGGCAAACAGCAGCGCTGCAGCCGCTAGCAACACACCTTTGTTGGAGCCGCGCCGAGGTTGAGGGTCAGGCACGAGTTTTTTCCGGTTTGGGAGTTCATTCATTGGACATTAATTTGCGGCTGCAAATTAGGTTCCGCTCATGCTTGAATGCCTACAATGCCGCCCCACAGCGCCCTACAGGCGCACGACCTTCGCTAGCCCTAGGCGTATCCGCTGGCCTTCTGCAAAGGACAACGCGAACGATTCCTGATTGAATGACCTGGCAATTTCCTGATCTTTCTCAACCACGCGGACGAACCATTCGCCGCAGGTTTCTGTCACTTCGACGCAAGGCACGGCCTTGCGGAATGGAACCACGTTATCCATCACAGCCGACCTACGAGCAATGGCAACATCGGTCTTGTAAGGCCACCGAATTCGGGATTTCAATAAAAAAGTCGATACGGAGCAGGAGCGGCTCGCCGTGGAGGGCATGGCGAAGCTTCTGAAGCGGTTTGTCTGACCGACTGTCTAACCAGGTTGTCTACCCTCGACGCAAAGCCTTGTTCATCAAGGCGACTGGTAGGCCCGGAGGGCGAACGAAAATCGTCGATTTTGTTGGGTTTTTCGCGGGCAAAAATCAGAAATCTTCCCGCATCGTTCCGTATGGTTCCGAGGACGGCCAAAGCACCGAACGCTCGGTGTTTGGCCTTCAGATGGAACACGAATAGCGAAACTTCCAGGCAGCCATCACCCTACTACACTAAAAGATGTTCACGACCTTCCCGAACCCCTTAGTTCCGTTTGCCGAGGCAGCCGGCACCTGGCCGAGCCCGATACCCGTCAGCCTGAAGCCAGCCTGACCGGTTGGCTCTTCGGCTGCCGCGCTGAAAGCAACGTCGCGAACTGGTCCACGGCCTGTGCGGCCAGCCCAGGACCGTTGGATCCAAAAGCTTGCCGTCGGCAAAATCGCTGTCGCTGCCATAGACGACGCTCGGCACCCTCAGCGCCGAATAGAAGCCGAACGGCGGGCGAAGCTGGTGTTCGACCACCAGCGCGTGGCGCTGGCCGCCTCCCGTCGCGCCGATCAGGACTGGGCGATCGACGAGTGCCAGCGGATCGATGAGGTCGAACAGGCCAGCATAGGAACCATTATAGACCGGCGTCGTCACGATCAGCGCGTCGGCTTGTTCGACCGCGGCCACCACATCCAGCGCCTCCGGCGTCGATTCCTTTCGCGTGAACGCAGCACCCAGACCGCGGCCGGCATCG
The DNA here is from genome assembly GCF_040324035.1 of Mesorhizobium sp. M0016. Classification (NCBI taxonomy): domain Bacteria; kingdom Pseudomonadati; phylum Pseudomonadota; class Alphaproteobacteria; order Hyphomicrobiales; family Phyllobacteriaceae; genus Mesorhizobium; species Mesorhizobium sp. M0016. The sequence continues at coordinate 56,508 of NZ_JAMYVM010000025.1, forward strand.
ACGAGATCGAGGAAATTCACTGTGACCGACAGTTTTTCGCGCAGTGCCTCACCCAGATGATGCGCCAGCCTCCGTGATTTCGACGGCCTATGGGTGTTGCCTGACAACACGACGATGTTCTGGCGCAGCCGTTCGACATGGAAATTCGTGGTCTCTCTCATCTGTGCGAAATGATTGGAGACTCTGACCGGGCCGCCGGCCCCGCCAGTCCACAGCTGACCGTCAGGCGGCGCGCAGAGGCCGCGTCAGCGGGATCGGTGCGGCCGGCTCGGAACGCGGCACACGGCCTTCGACCGGATGGCTCGGATCGTTGAACCCATGCGTCGAGGCATGGCCGGCGGTGACGAGGCGGTCGACAAAGGCCTCGTCCTCGGCGGTCAGCCTGAAGTCCAGCGCCTTGGCGTAGCTGTCCCACTGTTCCTCAGTGCGCGGACCGGCGATCGCCGCCGTGATCAGCCGGTTGTTGAGCACCCAGGCCAGCGCGAAATCGGCGGCCGAGACACCGCGCGACTTTGCGTGCGCCGCGATCTGCCTGGCGATCTCGATCGATTCCGGGCGCCACTCGGCCTCGGCGATACGCTTGTCGCCACGCCCGGCCCTAGTGTCGGCGGCTGGCGCCTGGTTGGGCTCGTATTTGCCGGTCAGCACGCCGCGCGCCAGCGGGCTGTAGGAGACGACACCAAGACCAAAATAGGCTGCCGCCGGCAGTTGCTCGGCCTCGGCGGTGCGGTTGACGATGTTGTAGAGCGGCTGGCTGGCCACCGGCCGGTCGATGCCGAGTTCATCGGCGAGATGCGCGACTTCGGCGATGCGCCAGCCACGGAAGTTCGACACGCCGAAATAGCGCAGCTTGCCCTGGCGGATCAGGTCGGCGATGGCCCGCACCGGCTCCTCCAGCGGCGCATCGAAGACGGCGCGGTGGAAATAGAACAGGTCGATGTAGTCTGTTCCCAGGCGCCGCAGACTGTTCTCGACGGTCTGGATCACCCATTTGCGTGAATGGCCGCCGAGATTGGGACCCTTGTCATGCGAGTTGACGAATTTGGTCGCCACCACCCAATGATCGCGCGTCGCCTTGATGCCGCGGCCAACAACTTCCTCGGACTTGCCATTGTGGTAGACGTCGGCGGTGTCAATGAAATTGACGCCTTGCTCGCGCGCCTTGTCGATGATGCGGTGCGCGACCGTCTCCTCGGTCGGCCCGCCGAACATCATGGTGCCAAGGCTGAGCGGGGAAACCTTCAGGGCGCTGCGGCCGAGATAGCGGTAATCGGACATTGTTTTGCTCCGTTGAACTTTCAGTTGAGGGTTGCTTCGGCGTAGTGGCAAGCGACGTGATGCCCCGCCGCGATCGCCCGGAATGCAGGCTCTTGCGAACGGCAGAGATCCGTCGCCAGCGGGCAGCGCGTGTGGAAACGGCAACCGCTGGGGATGTTCTGCGGGCTCGGCAGATCGCCATGGAGGGGTGCCGCCTGGCGCCGGCGCGCCGGGTCCGGCACGGCGTCCATCAGGGCGCGCGTGTAGGGATGTTTTGGCGAGGTCCACAGCGCCGCATTGTCGGCGCTTTCGACGATGCGGCCGAGATACATGACCAGCACCCGGTCGGCGAAATAGCGCACCACCGACAGATCATGCGAGATGAACAGGTAGGACAGGCCGAGCTGCCGTTTCATGTCGACCAGCAGGTTGAGGATCTGGGCCTGGATCGAAAGGTCGAGTGCCGACACCGGCTCGTCGCAGACGACCAGTTCCGGATTGAGGATCAGTGCCCGGGCGATGCCGATGCGCTGGCGCTGACCACCGGAAAATTCATGCGGGTAGCGGCCAAGTGAATCCTTGGGCAGACCGACGCGCTCGATTATATCCTCTACAATCTTGCGCCGCTCGGCCTTGTTGCCGATGCTATGGACTTTCAGCGGCGCGGTCAGGATGTCGCCGATCGTGTGACGCGGATTGAGCGACGCGAACGGGTCCTGAAAAATCATCTGGATGTTGCGGCGCGCCGCCTTCAGCCGGCGCGCGTCGAGAACGGTGATGTCGGTGCCGTTGAACTCGATCTTGCCGCTGGTCGGGTCGACCAGCCGCATGATGGTCTTGCCGAGCGTCGATTTTCCGCAGCCGCTTTCGCCGACGAGACCAACCGTCTCGCCGCGCCCGACCTCGAGGGAAACGCCGTCGACAGCGCGCAGCGCGCCGCCCTGGGCGTGGAAATGCGTGGAGAGGTCAGAGACCGAGAGCAGCGCCATGCGCAACCTCCGGAATGAAGCTGTAGGGGCAGGCGACGAGGCGATCCTCGCTCACCTCGACGAGGTCGGGCACGAAATGGGCGCAGCTATCGCGCGCCACCGCGCAGCGCGGCCGGAACGGGCAGCCTTTCTCGCCAGCGGCCGAGACGATGCTGCCGGGTATCTCCGTCAGCCTGGCGTCGCGGTAGTGCAGATTGGTCTTCAGCCTTGGCGAAGCGGCCAGCAGGCCGCGCGTATAGGGATGGAGCGGGATTCTGAACAGCGCGCCGGGCAGCGCCTGTTCAACCTTGCGTCCTGCATACATGACGACGACCTTGTCGGCCCACTGCGCGACGACGCCGAGATCGTGGGTGATGAGCACGACAGCCATCGACAGTTCGCGGCGCAGCGTATCGAGCAGATCGAGCACCTGCGCCTGGATGGTCACATCCAGCGCCGTCGTAGGTTCGTCGGCAATCAGCAGGCGCGGACGGCAGGCAACGGCAATGGCAATCATGACTCGCTGGCGCATGCCACCGGAAAGCTGGTGCGGATAGTCGTCGATGCGCCGCTGCGGATCGGGAATACGCACCAGATTGAGAAGCTCGATGGCACGGTTCCGTGCGGCCTGTCCGCGTATGCCTTCGTGCAGCGTCAGCACCTCGGTGATCTGCCGGCCGATGGTCAGCACCGGATTGAGCGAAGTCATCGGCTCCTGGAAGATCATGGCGATCTCGCGCCCGCGCAAATTGCGCATCGCCTTCTGGTCGAGGTCGAGCAGGTCCCTGCCGGCGAATTCGATCCTGCCATTGGGGATTTTCGCCGAGCGCGGCAGAAGCTGCATCAGGGCAAGTGCGGTCAGCGACTTGCCGGAGCCCGATTCACCGACGATCGCCAGCGTCTCGCCTTCGCCAACCTCGAAGCTCAGCCGGCTGACCGGCTCGGTGGTCGGGAAACGAACCGTAAGATTGTCGACCCTGAGCAAGGCAGCCATCTCTAGCGCTCCTGCGAGAAGCGCGGATTGAGCGCGTCGTTGAGGCCATCGCCGATCAGGTTCAGCGCCAGCACGGTGAAGACGATCGCAAGCCCTGGCAGTGCGGTCAGATACCAGGCGGTGCGGATCAGCTCCCTCCCCGCTCCGATCATCGAGCCCCAACTGACGACATTGGGATCGCCGAGACCCATGAAGGACAGCGCCGATTCCATCAGGATTGCGGTTGCCACCATCACCGACGAGGTCACGATCAAAGGCGGCAGCGCATTGGGCAGTATCTCGCGGAAGATGATGCGGGCATGGCCATAGCCGAGGCTGCGCGCGGCCATGACGAAATCCTTTTCGCGAATGGCGCGGAATTCGGCGCGGGTCAGCCGCGCCACCGTCGGCCAGGTGATGACGGCGATCGCCACCGTCACGACAAGCGCCGTCGGTTGCGCGATCGCCACCATGACGACCAGAAGCACGAAGCTCGGTATGGTCTGAAAGATCTCGATCAGGCGCACCAGCACGTCATCGATCCAGCCGCCGAAATAGCCGGCGGTGGCGCCGACAAGGATGCCGAAGCTCAGGCCAAGTGCTGTCGCCACCAGGCCGACGAACAGCGAAATCCGCGCACCGTGCAGAATGCCGGAAAGCACGTCGCGGCCCATGGAATCGGTGCCCAGCGGAAAGCCAGGATTCTGCCCCGGCCAAAGGAAGGGCCGCGCCACCATCGACAGCGGATCGGCCGGATAAACGACGGGCGCCAGCAATGCTGCGAGCACGACCAGCGACAGGAACACCACGCCGAACATGGCGTTGGGATTGCGCAGGAAAATCCTCAGCGCCCGGCCGCCGGCTGCAATCGGTACCGACGCCGCAGAGGCGGAGCGCGCGTCGGGCGCGTGAAGATTGCTCCAGCTCTTCGCCTCGGGTTCAGCCGGTGCCGCAGGCTCGCGAGCGTCGCCATAGAGACCGCGGGAGCGGATGTCGCCGGCGGCAAAGTCGGTGGAAGCCATCAGCGTACTCCGATGCGGGGGTCGAGCCAGGCGTGCAGAAGGTCGACGGTCGCGTTGGCGATGATGACCAGCAATGACGACAACAAAAGGATGCCGAGCAGCACGGTGAAATCACGGCCCATGACCGCCTCGAAGGCGAGACGCCCGAGGCCGGGCCAGGAATAGACGGTCTCGACAACAACGGCGCCGCCAAGCATGCCGCCGACATGCATGCCGGCCATGGTGGTGATGGGGATCAGCGCGTTGCGCAGGACATGGCGGATGGTGATGATGGTTGGCGACAAGCCCTTGGCGGCGGCGGTGCGCACATAGTCCTGCGATTGGACTTCCAGCATCGCCGCACGCGTCAGCCGCGCATAGATCGCCACGTAGAACAGTGCCAGCGACAGCGCCGGCAGGATCATGTAGCGCACCTTGTCCCACAGGCCGGCAAGGCCGGTCAGGTTGCTGCCGATGGTTCCCGAACCGCCGCTCGGCAGCCAGCCGAGCTTGACCGAGAACAGCACGATCAGCATCAAGCCGATCCAGAAGCCCGGGATCGAATAGAACAGCAGCGAAACGACCGAAAGCAGACGATCCGGCAGGCGTCCCGAAAACACCGCCATCAACGATCCGAGGACGAGACCGAGTGCGATGGCGATGCTCAGCGCCACCGCCATCAGCAACAGTGTGCCCGGCAGCCGCTGGCCGATCAGGTCGGCGACCGGCATGCCGTAGCGCGGCGAAAAGCCGAGGCTGAAATGCGCCAGGTTGTAGAGATAGTTGAACAGCTGGACGAGCAGCGGATTGTCGAGCCCGAAGCGCTCGCGCAGCGCAGCCATGGTTTCCACCGTGGCCGAACCGGCCTCGCCGGCCATGACGTCGGCAGCATCGCCCGGCGCAAGCTGCAGCAGGAAGAAGTTCAGGATGACGATGCCCAGAACGGTTGGCACCGCCTGGATGGCCGTGCGCCGGAAGGTTCTGCCAATGCGCGTCAGGGTCGACATCGTTTTCGCTATCCCGGCTGTGGCTGACGATGCGGGTTTGCTGTTTCCCGGAAGTTCCGTGCTTTTTAGTTGACAAGATTTATAGACATTGTCAAACCTGATTTAAGAAATTTTGTTCTGCAAATGGCAGCATTGCAGAATAGAATTTCATTTCATGCTACAAAAATAGCCATTTGAAGTATGAAATCTTACGTGCGGGAGCGGATCGGCCAAATCTTTTCACAAACGGCCCCGCTCTTGGAACGACGGATTTTTCACCCGGCGGCCGACAACCGGTCGATCGGGGTCGGCAGCAAAAAAGGACCAGGGCGCGATGTCTCATTTCCTCATTCCGAACCGCCGCAGGTTCCTCGGCCTTTCGGCGACAGTGCTCGGAGCCACCCTGTTGCCCGCATCGCGCAGTGCCTACGCAGCCGAGCCGAAACAGGGTGGGACGGCGACGCTGCTGCTCTCGGCCGACCCGCCGGTGCTGACGACGATCGCCCACACCGCATTCAATTCGGTCTACGTCTCGGCAAAGACCACCGAGGGCCTGCTGACCTATGATTTCGATCTCACGCCGCGGCCATCGCTGGCCAGGCAGTGGTCGGTCAGCGACGATGGCCTGCAATACACATTCAAGCTGCGCGAAGGCGTGAAGTGGCATGACGGCCAGCCATTCACCGCTGCCGACGTCGCCTATTCGATCGCCACGATCAAGGAGGTTCATCCGCGCGGCCGCAACACCTTCCTCAACCTTGTCGAAATCCAGACGCCGGATCCGCTGACCGTGACGCTGGTTCTGTCGAAGCCGGCACCTTACCTGATCACGGCGCTGGCCGCGGCCGAAACGCCGATCGTGCCGAAGCATCTTTATGACGGCAGCAAGGCCGCCGAGAATCCGGTCAACACGGCTCCGATCGGCACCGGCCCATTCGTCTTCAAGGAATGGGTCCGTGGCAGCCACATCGTCTACGAACGCAACCCCGGCTATTGGGATGCACCGCGCCCCTATCTCGACCGGCTGATCGTGCGTTTCATTCCGGACGCCTCGGGACGCGCACTGGCGCTCGAGACCGGCGAGATCGACCTGGCGCCGGCAACGCCGATCCCGTACAGCGATTTGCAGCGCTTCGAAACGCTGCCGCATATCGGCTTCGAGAAGCAGGGTTACCAGTATTCCAACGGCATCAGCCGGGTCGAGTTCAACCTGGAGAAACCCTATTTCCAGGATGTTCGCGTCCGCCGCGCCTTCGCCCATGTCATCGACCGCGACATCATCCGCGACACCATCAACTACGGCTATGGCGCGACCATTCCGGGCCCGATCAATCCCAATCTGAAGAAGTGGTTCGTCGCCGACCTGAAGACCTATCCGGTCGACATTGCTGCCGCTGAGAAACTGCTCGACCAGGCAGGCTTGCCGCGCGACGCCGACGGCGTCCGGCTCAAGCTTGTCCACGATTATGTTCCGAGCGGTGAGACCTACAAGCGTGGCGCTGAATACATCAAGCAGGCGCTGTCCGCGGTCGGGATCGCGGTCACCGTGCGCAGCCAGGATTTCGCCACCTACACCAAGCGCATCTACACCGACCGTGATTTCGACTTCACCTTTAACGGCATGAGCAATCTGTTCGACCCGACGGTCGGCGTGCAGCGCCTCTACTGGTCGAAGAATTTCAAGCCGGGCGTGCCGTTCTCGAATGGCTCGAAATACAGCAACCCCAAGGTCGATGAACTTCTTGAAGCGGCCGCTGTCGAGGTCGACCACGAAAAGCGCTTCGAGCAATGGGCCGCGATCCAGCAGATCCTGGTCGAGGACCTGCCCGACATCGGCATCGTCAGCCAGCCGGAAATCACCCTCTACAACAAGCGCATCGCCGACCACACGGTAGGCGCCGAGGGCAATGCCGGCTCCCTCGCAACAGCCCACATCGTCGCCTGATCCGCCAAACCCGTGCGCGGTCTTCACGCACGGGTTCCCTGCCTCCATCCGAGAAAGTTCGCCATGACGCTCGCCCATAAGCCTGGTTCCATCGTCGGCACGCCCTTCTTCAGGGCGCCCACCGATTATCCCGACAGCCCGCTGTCGAAAGCGCTTCAGCAGCCGGTGCTGCTCGGGCTGTTCCTGCCGATCCAGGCCGGTGGTTGGACCAACTCGACCCTGGAGCGTTCGACCGACTGGCGCTTCGACTACAATCGCGACCTGACGCTCAGGGCGGAAGAGCTTGGCTTCGACCTTGTCTTTGCCCTCAGCCAATGGCTGCCCAAGGGTGGTTATGGCGGTGTCTTCAACGGCCAGGCGCTTGACAGTTTCGTGTCCATCGCAGCCATGGCCGCGATCACCAAGAGGATCATGCTGATCTCGACCATGCATGTTCTCTACGGCCCGTGGCATCCGCTGCATCTGGCGAAATTCGGCGCTACTCTCGACCACATCTCCGGCGGCCGCTGGGGCATCAATGTGGTCACCGGCCATCGCGCCGTCGAACACGAGATGTTCGGCTGGAACCGCATCGAGCATGACCGCCGCTACGAACTCGCCGCCGAGTTTGTCGAAGTGCTGCAGCGGCTGTGGCAGGACGACGAGAATTTCTCCTTCTCCGGAGAATCGAGCTGGAAGCTCAACGGCGGCTTTGTCACGCCGAAGCCGAATTACGGCCGGCCGATCCTGGTCAACGCCACCGGCTCCGACGCCGGCATTTCCTTTGCCGGCCGTTACTCCGACATCGTCTTCGTCACCAGCCCGGCCGGCTCAGACATAGCCAGCGCGCTGGAGGCGCTGCCGGCGCATACCAAGAAGGTAAAGGACGCGGCCCTCGGTGTCGGCCGCACCGTGCGCACGCTGCTCAACCCGCTGGTCATCAGCCGTCCGACCGAGAAGGAAGCCTGGGCGGTCGCCGACCAGATCGTCGCCCATGCCGACAGCCGCACGCCGAAAGGCTTCCAGACCTTCAACAGCGACGCCCAGGCCTGGAAAGGTCGAGAAGGCCGTGACGATCCCTACGCCAAGGTCGGCGGCAACATCTATCTCATCGGCACGCCCGAGCAGATCGTCGACCAGTTCGTCAAGCTCAAGGACGCCGGCATCGACGGACTGCAACTGTCCTTCTTCGACTTCAAGCCGGATCTCGAATTCTTCGGCGAGAACATCCTGCCGCTGATGAAGCAGGCCGGCCTGCGCAACGTCTGAGGAGCAATCATGACCACGACTGCGATCTCCGAAATCTGGTACACACGCTGCCCGGTGCCGACGCCTGTCGGACTTGCGGCACAACTCGGGCTTCTCGACGAAACCTTCCGCAAGGAAGGGATCGAATTGAAGTCGATCATCGACTCGCCCAACCGCGATATCCGCCAAAGCCATTTCAACCACACGCTCGACTGGTCATTCCGCCACGGCGGCAACGTGCCGCCGATCCGTGCCCGTTCCGAAGGGCGCAAGACGCGTCTCGTCGGCATCACCTGGACCGACGAGTTCCAGGCCATCATCGCCTTGCCCGGCTCCGGCATCAAAACGACCAGAGACCTAAAAGGCCGCCGCTTCGGCATCGCCCGGCGTCCCGAAGGCATCGTCGACTTCATGCGGGCGACGGCGCTGAAGGGCCTGGTATCGGCGCTGTCGCTCGAGGGCCTCAGCCATGCCGACGTCGAGATCGTCGACATCGCGCTGACCGACAGTGTGCTCGACAGCCAGGAAGGGCCATCGTTGTTCGGCCTCAAGCGCAAGCAGGCCTATGGCGAGGAGGCAGCAGCCCTGATCCGTGGCGACGTCGACGCCATCTATGTCAAGGGCACGGCCGGCATCAATGTCGCCAATCTGATCGGCGCCATCCAGGTCGCCGAATTCGGCTTCCACCCGGAGCCCAATATCCGCATCAATTCCGGTTCGCCGCGCGTGCTGACCGTCGACGATTTGCTGGCAAAAGAACGCCCCGAACTGATCGCTCGGCTGATCGAGACGATCCTGCGCGCCAGCGCCTGGGCCGAGGCGCATCCCGACGAGACGCGGCGCTTCGTTGCCCGCGAATCCGGCGCCACCGAAGAGCAGGTGCTGGCGGCCAACGGTCCGGATGTCCACAAACATCTCGGCCTCGGGCTGCAGCCCGAGCTCATCGCGGCGGTTTCCCACTACAAGGATTTCCTGTGCGACTGGGGTTTTCTCGCCAGCGATTTCGACGTCGAGAAATGGGTCGATCGCCGGCCGCTCGATCTGGTGACCATTCGCGCCGCCGCCTGAGAGGAAGCCAGCTTCATGACCTCGACCATTCCCGAGTTTCCACAACTCCTCGACACGGCAGCCGGCCTTGCCAACGACTTCGCGATGACCGCCGCGCATCACGACGCGACCGGGGATTTTCCGTTCGCCAATTTCGACCGGCTTCACCAGGCCGGGCTGCTTGGCCTGGTGACGGCGCGCGAGCATGGGGGCCTCGGTGGCGGGCTGGTGGAAGCCCAGGCAGTGATCGCCGAGATCGGCCGTGGCGAGCCGTCGACGGCGCTGGTGCTGGCCATGCATTACAAGCCAGTACGCGCTGCGGAAATCCGGCAAATGGCCGCGCCATCTGGTGCAGCGGATTGTCGAGGCCGGCCGCCTCGGCCCTGCTTTGATCAACGCCGCGCAGGCCGAGCCGGGGATCGGCTCGCCCGCTCATGGCAAGCCGCCCGAAACCATTGCCCGGCGCGACGGCAATGTCTGGCGGATATCCGGCCACAAGAATTACGTCACCGGCATTCCCATTCTGAAATGGGTGAACTTGCTGGCGCTGACCGACGAGCCGCAACCGCGCCTCGCCTCGTTCCTGGTGCCGACCAATGCGCCGGGATTGCGCGTCGAAAAGACATGGAATGCCGCCGGCATGCGGGCCACCGCCAGCGACGATGTCATCCTCGACAATGTCGTGGTGCCTGCCGAAGACATTACCGAGGCACAGCCGGCGTCTGAACCGCTGAGGCGTGAAGAAGGGCCGACAGCGTTCTTCTTTTCGCTGATCGGCGCTGTCTACCATGGTGCGGCCCGCGCGGCCCGTGACCGGCTGGCCTCCTTCGTCACCACGCACGCGCCGGCGAGCCTCGGCGCGCCGCTATCGACGGTGCCGCACATCCAGGCGGGGCTGGGCGACATCGAGGTTCGGCTTGCGACCAGCACGCGGCTGCTGCGTTCGCTCGCCGAAGATGTCGATGCCGGCCGACCGGTCGGCACCGACGGCATGACGGTCAGGCATGTCGTCATCGACAATGCCGTTGCCGTCACCTCGCTGGCGCTGGAGCTTGCCGGCAATCCCGGCCTCAACAGAGACTTCCAGCTCGAGCGCCACCATCGCGATACGCTGACCGCGCGCTCGCATGCACCACAGAACCACATGATCCGCACGATCGCCGCCAAAGCGGCGCTCAGCCGCCACGCTGCCCCTCAGGTAGCCGAGCCGCCGGCTGTTGCTGTCAAACCCAGGCTCAAGGCGGTCGGGTGAGCGGCGTCATGGCATCCGAACATGTCGAAGTCGCCATCGTCGGTGGAGGCCCTGGCGGCCTGACACTGGCGCAGGGCCTGAAGAAGAACGGCATCGGCGTCGCCGTCTTCGAGAAGGATCGCGCCCGCACCGACTATGTCCAGGGTTTCCGCCTGCGCATCCGCCAGCGCGGCATCGATTCGCTGATCGCCAATCTGCCGCCGGAACTCTACGAAGCCTTTGTCGCCACGCTCGGCCAGGCGCCGGACCGCAACATCCTGCTCGACGAGAATTTCGAAACCTTGGGCGAGGATGCCTGGGGTGGCGGCAATGCGCAGGGCGAGGTTGACGACACGCATATCGAAAAGTCGGTGAGCCGCATCACGCTGCGCCAGGTGCTGCTGTCCGGCCTCGACGGTGTCGTGCGCCATGGCAAGGTCTTTTCACGCTACGAGGAGCAGCCGGACGGTTCGGTAACAGCGCATTTCGAGGACGGCTCGACAATCCATGCCGATGTGCTGGTCGGCGCCGACGGCGCCCGCTCGCGCGTGCGCCAGCAGTTGGTGCCGCATGCGCGAAGCTTCGACACCGGCGTCAGGCGCTTGGCCGGCAAGATGACGCTGCATGCCGCAGCCCTTCACCAGATCTCGCCGCTGCTGCTCGACTACAATGCCGGCATCCGGCCGTCGGAAGGTCACGGGCTGATGGTCACCAGCCATCGCGTCAATGTCGAGGCCTATCGTAGATATGGGCTGATCGGGCTGGACGACGACACCCACAAGGACATTGCCGGTTTCCATTTCAACAACACCACCAGCTATGTCTGGTGGAACACCGCATACGAAAAGGGCGAGCTGGCCACGGATGAAATGCTGGCAAAGCTCTCCGGTGCCGACCTGCTCGACCTGCTGGTTTCGAAGATCGGCCACTGGCATCCGGAGATCCTCAACCTCATCCGCCACACCGATCCGTCGACAGTGGCGCTGCTGCATGTCCACAGCTCCGAGCCTGTCGATCCATGGCCGACGAAACGGGTCACGCTGCTTGGCGACGCCATCCACGCCATGACCTATTTCCGCGCGCTCGGCGGCAACACCGCGATCTACGACGCCGGCTTGCTGGTGCCCGAACTCGTGGCCGCCAAACGCGGCGACAAGCCGCTTCTCCAGGCACTGTCGCACTACGAGGCCAGATTGCTGGAGCACGGCGCCAAAGCCGTGCGTTCTTCGCTGACGGCGATGCAGAAGAACGTGCTCTCAGGCCGCCGCCGTCAACAGGAAGCCGCCGAATAGCAGCCCGAAAAATCGCCTGACAGTGCTCCTACCTTACGCCGCTTCCACCAGGCTCGCCGACTGGAAGTCGTGCAAGAGGATGGCGATCTCGAAGCCGCGCCGCTGCAGCCAGTGCGCCGTCGTCGCCGCGCGGACGCCAAGCAGATCGTCGATCAGCACGATGCGGGCGCCGCGCACGGCGATGGTGCGATAGGCGACCCCGAGCAACTGCCCACCCTCCGACGTGATCGACCCCGGAATATGCGCTTCGGCGAACTCTTCCGGCGTACGCACGTCAAGCAGGTAGGTTGTCCGCTTGTCGTCCCTCGCCCAGGCTGCGGCCGTCGCCGCATCGATGCGCGGAAAACCGTCGCCCTCGGCAAGCTTTGCGATGTGCTCCCCGGCGAAACGCTTGGCGTCCTCGCTGGCCGGACCATAGGCAGCGGTCCTGCCGGTTTCCAGCTCGAGGCCGGCCTCGCGCCACGCCTTGGTGCCGTCGTGCAGATAGGCGACCTTGTTGGGCACGCCGGCGTCGATCAGCGTCTGCGCGCCGATGATGGCGCGCGGCAGGCCGGCGCAGGAGACGACCACCTGCGTCTCCGGCGACGGCACCAGGTCGGCGAAGCGCAGCACCAGTTCGGCGCCCGGCACGCTGATGGCGCCCGGCACATGGTCCTTGTCGAACTCCGCCACCGTTCGACTGTCGAGGATCACCACGTCGGCGCCCTGGCCTTTGAGCGCTTCAAGTTCGTCTACGGTGATGACCGGCGTTCCCTTCTCGTCGCGGATCGCCAGCGAAAAATCGACGCCCGGCGTGTCGAAGGTCGGCAAGCCGTCCACGCCGCCTTTCGTCCATTCAGGAATTCCACCGGCCAGTGCGAAAAGCTGGCTGCGACCATGCCCGGACAACCGTTCGACAAGTTGCTCGGCAACGCAGCTGCCGTCATCGGCCAGCACGGTGCGCACCGATTTGCGCGGGATGAAGCGGTCGATCTCCGCTTCGACGTGATCCGCCGGCAGATTGGTGGCAAACAGCGGCGACGCGTATCCGACTGCCGCTCTGTCCCGGATATCCAGCACCGCCAGTTCCTCGCCATCGGCCAGCCATTGGCGAAAAATTTTCCAATCGATCGTGCTCGCGCTCATGAGGCCTTCCTCTGCTGATGTTCGGCAACGCCACGGACCGGACGCGCAAGGCCGAGATTCTCGCGCAGCGTGCTGCCTTCGTAAGCGGTGCGGAACAGGCCGCGCCGCTGCAGCTCCGGGATGACGAGATCGACGAAATCGGTGAGGCCCGTTGGCAGGATCGGCGGCATGACGTTGAAGCCGTCCGCCGCACCGCCGGTGAACCACTCTTCCATCATGTCGGCGACATCTTTTGGCGTGCCGACGATCTGGAAATGGCCGCGCGCGCCGGCAACGGCGAGATATAATTGCCGGATCGTCAGGTTCCGGCTCGCGGCCAATTCGGAAACGACTTTCAGGCGGCTCTTCACCGCATCGGAACTGCCGAGTTCCGGCAACGGCCCGTCGAGCGGATGGCCGGAAAGATCGACGCCACCGAGCAGTCCGGAAACCAGCGCCACGCCGACCACCGGATCGACCAGCCGTTGGATGGCGTCGAACTTGTCTTCGGCTTCCGCGCGCGTCGGCGCAACGACCGGGAAGACGCCGGGCATGATCTTCAAGCTGTCGGCGGAGCGGCCGAACGACCCCAGCCGGCCCTTCAGCTCGCTGTAGAAACCCCGCGCCGAGTCGATGGTCGGATGAGCGGTGAAGACCACCTCCGCCGTGCGCGCCGCAAAATGCTGGCCAGCATCGGACGAACCGGCCTGGACGATGACGGGGTGGCCCTGCGGCGGGCGGGCGACGTTGAGCGGGCCTTTGACGCGGAAATGCCGGCCGACATGGTCAGGCGCATGGATGCCATGCCGGTCGATGGCGATCCCCGAAACCTTGTCGGCGACGAAGGCATCGTCGTCCCAGCTGTCCCACAGCTTCTGCGCCACGGCGACGAACTCCTCGGCGCGGTCGTAGCGGTCGGCATGAACGGGATGCTGGTCGCGGCTGAAATTCGCCGCCGCCGGAGCGTCGGCCGAGGTGACGACGTTCCAGCCTGTCCTGCCGCCGCTCAGATGGTCGATCGAGGCAAACAGCCGCGCCAGGTGGAACGGCTCCCAATAGGTGGTCGAGGCGGTTGCCACCAGCTCAATCCTCCGCGTGATGGTCGAGAGCGCCGACAACAGCGTCAGCGGCTCGAAATGCACGACATGGCCGGTGCGTTCGAAAGTCTCGATCGGCTGCTCGCCATTGCGCGCGCTGAGGCTGTCGGCAAGAAACACCATGTCGAACAGGCCGCGCTCGGCGGAGCGCGCGGCGTCTGCATAGTGCTGGAAGCTCAGGCCAGGATTGGCCGGCACATCGGGATGGCGCCAAGCGGCGACATGATGGCCAGGCCCTCGGACAAAGGCGCCAAGCCTCATCTTTCGATCTTCAGTCATGGTCGGCTCTCGTGGCGTTCTCAGGCTGGTCGCGCTATGGTTTTCATCTCTAGCGCCTGCCAACCCCACTGCGCGAAAGAATGCCTTTCGCCGACTGGCAATTATTGTTTTTTGACATCGGGTTGGGGCACAGCACGATGGTCGCCGCCGCAGTGATCGGCTAGAGCCACGCACCGTCGGCGTCACAAAGGTCCTTGATGCTTCATACCCCGTCCTCCCAGCCTTTAATCAGCACTTCGCGCTCGATCCCTCGTTCAATCATCATCATTGGCGGCGGCTTTGCCGGCGCGGTTACCGCGATCAAGCTGCTCGACCGTTCGACCGAGCCGCTGGCAATCACCATCATCGAGCGCCGGGCCGAGCTCGGCCGCGGCGTCGCCTACAGCACCATCGACCCGCAACATTTGGTCAATGGCGCGGCGCGCATCTTCTCGCTGCATCCTGATGACCCCGATCATCTCGTTCGCTGGCTCATGGCGAATGGGCCGGAGCATGGCTGGGCGCCGCCCGCAGATGTCCCGGACTCCAGTCCGCCGCGTTGGCTGTTCGGCAGCTATGTCCAGTCCGAACTGACGAGAGCGACCAAAGACGCGGACGGGCGTTCCTCATTGCGCCACATCAACGCCTCGGCAATAGACATGCTGACCGGTCCATGTGGTGTCTGCGTCGGCACCAGCGATGGCCAGCAATTGCTGGCCGATGAGGTCGTCCTGGCGACCGGCGTGTTCCAGAGCGAGCCGTCCGCCACGGAAGCAGCCATCGTCGGCGATCCCCGCTATGTCGCCAACCCCTGGAATCCGGCGGCGCTCGACCGGCTTGCCGGCAGCAGGCAATTGCTGCTGATCGGCTCGAGTCTCAGCATGGTCGACGTCGTCGCCAGCATGGAGGCGCGCGGCTTCAAGGGCAGCTATCGCGTCGTGTCGCGGCGCGGACAGATCGTCGAACCTCGGCGCAATACCGAAGCGTGGCGCGATTTTCTTACCGGGCGGCCGCTGCCGAAAACCACGAGGGCGCTTCTTGCCTTGGTAAAGGCCGAACGCCGGGCCATCGAGGCCGCCGGGCTGGACTGGCAAGGGCTGCCTTTGACGATCCGGCCGTGGATCCTGGCTCTGTGGCAAGGCGCTACCGACAAGGAGCGCCTGAAGTTCGCACGCCATCTGCGCGCTTTCTGGGACGTCACCGCGCATCGAGCGGCGCCGCCGAGCTTTGAGCGCGTCGCACTGGCGCAAAGCCAAGGCCGTTGGGCGGGCGGCGCCGGACGGGTGCTGGCACTGCATCCGCGAGCCGGCGGCATTGTCGCCGAGATCCGCTGGCGCGATAGCGGCGCGGTCGAACGGCTGCGTTTCGACGGTGTCGTCAACTGCCGGGGCCATCAGGAGCATGACTGGCGGCGGATCGCCGATCCGTTTGTCCAGAGCCTGCTGGAGAACGGCATCGTCAGGCCGCATGCGACCGGGTTCGGCATCGACGCCACGCATGACGGCCAGGTGATTTCCGGCGACGGCAGGACCCACGGCAATCTGTTTGCCATCGGCCATCCGCTGCGCGGCGTCGCCTGGGAATCGAGTTCCATCGGCGAACAGCTAGCGCAAGCCATCGCCCTTGCCGGCCTTCTGGTCGGCTCCAGCCCAAGGCTGCGTGCTCTGGCCTGACCGTTCTGCACCTCAAGACAATAGAATCGAAAAGGGCCGCGTCGAGACGCGGCCCCTTTTCTTGCTGATGTCCGCCGGGTTCAGGCGTTCGGATCGATATATGCGTCTGCGAAACTGGCCGACAGGCCTTCAGCACCCGGCGCGTAATTCTTGACGGTCTTGCGGGCAATGATGATGGTCGGCGGTGCGATCAGATTGATGATCGGCAACTCGTCGGCGATGATCTCCTGGAACCTGAAGAACAGCTGCTTGCGCTTGGCCTCGTCAAGCTCCACCGATGCGGCCTCCAGCAGCCGGTCGACCTCAGGGTTCTCGTAGTGCGCGCCGTTGGAGAATGGCAGTCCGATCTTGATGTTCTGCGACCAGTAGAGCCGTTGCGCACCGGCGCTCGGGTCGAAGATGTTGCCGCAGGATTCCGTCGACAGGTCCCAGGTGCGATCCGTGTAGATGGTTTTGACATAGGTGCCGAAGTCGAATTTCTGGATCTCGGCGTCGATGCCGATCTTGGCCAGTGCCTGTTTGAGGAAGTCGGCATAGCCCCACGGATTGTAGGGATTGTTGGTGAGCCTGAGCTTGAAGCGGATGCCGTCCGCTCCGCGCTTGAAGCCAGCCTCGTCGAGCAGTTTTTCCGACAGCGCCGTATCGACGGTCGCCGCCTTCACATCGGGATCGAAATACTTCTTGTTGACGACGCTGATCGGTGTCGGCGACACCTGGCCATAGCCGTAGAACACGATGGCATTGATCGCATCGAGATCGATGGCATGCGCGATTGCCTGACGGACCTTCTTCTCCTTCAGGATCGGGTTTTCCAGGTTGATGATCAGCTGGTGCAGCGGGCCGCTATAGGCAAAGACGGTGCTATCGACGACGAACTGCGGCAACGCCTTGAACCGCTCCAGATCGGCAAACGCCACCGGGTTCGGGCCGATGTCGACTTCACCCGTCTCGAGTGCCGCGGCGCGCGCGCCGGAATCGGTGATGAAGCGGAAGATGATCCGGTCGAGATAGGGTTTTGGCGCATCCCAATAGGTCGGGTTCTTCTCGACGATGATGTGGCTGCCCTTGACCCATTCCTTGAGCACGAACGGTCCACTGCCGATGATCTGCTCGAAGGACGGATCGTCCGCCGGCTTCAGCTTCTCGTAGATGTGCTTGGGCACGACGGGCGATTCCGTCGCGGCCAGCCCCGAGATCAGCGCGGCGGACGGTTTAGACAGTTTGATTTTCACCACATGCGGATCCGACGTGTCGACG
Organism: Mesorhizobium sp. M0016; assembly: GCF_040324035.1. Lineage (NCBI taxonomy): Bacteria > Pseudomonadati > Pseudomonadota > Alphaproteobacteria > Hyphomicrobiales > Phyllobacteriaceae > Mesorhizobium > Mesorhizobium sp. M0016. The sequence continues at coordinate 73,824 of NZ_JAMYVM010000025.1, forward strand.
TCGGTGACATTCTGGAAGGTGATGCGTCCACGCGGATGCGCTTCACGCAGCCGCGAGATCGAAAAGGCCACGTCTTGCGATGTCAAATCATGGCCGTCGCTGAATTTCACCCCCGGCCGCAGCTTGAAGACATATTCGAGCCCGTCATCGCTGATCGACCATTCGGTGGCCAGTTGCGGCCTTGGATTGAGGTCGTAGTCGTAGGCGAGCAGGCCGTCGAAAATCTTCGGCCCGATGGTGGCCGGTCCACCGGCGCTGGTGTTGATGGAAACGATCTGGTTGGGCTCGGGATAGTAGACGAAATTGAGCGTGCCGCCCGCCACCGGCTTGGCGTCTTCGGCAAAGGCCCCGGCAGGTAGGGCGGTACTCGCGCCGGCCAGCAGCAGGAACTGATTGAACAAGCGTCGGTTGATGGTCATGGTCGGTACTCCGCGTTTGCGCGATTTGTCTTTATGGGGAAAAGTCGGGATCGGTGGTTTCACGCACCGATCCAAGGCAAGGCAATCCGAGCGCCTATGCGTTTGGCGCGAGCCAGATCTGCGCGAAGCTGTTGTTGATGCCTTGCGCTCCGGGTGCGAAATCCCTGACCTTCTTGTTGGCAACAATCTGGGCACCGGCCGCAACGAGGTCGACCGACACCACGTCGTCATGGATGATGTGCTGGAACTTGTACCAGAGCTCGCGCCGTTTCGTTTCGTCGGGCTCGATTGCGGCGGCTTCGAGGATCTGGTCGACCTCGGGGTTCGCATAGTGGCTGGCGTTGGAGAAGACGAGGCCGATCTTGAAATTCTTCGACCAGTAGGCGCGCTGGACGCCGAGCGTCGGATCAAAGGTGTTCGACAGCGACTCAACCACCAGGTCCCAGGCGCGGTCGGTGTAGACGGTCTTCAGGAACGTCGACAGATCGAGCTTCAGGATCTCGGCGTCGATGCCGACCACTGCCAGCGACTGCCTGATGAAATCGGCATAGGACGCCGGCAGGAACGCGTTGTAGGCGAGCCGGAGCTTAAAGCGCGTGCCGTCGGCGCCGCGCGGATGGCCGGCATCGTCGAGCAGTTTCTCCGCCAGTTTGGGGTCGGGTTCGCGCGCCTTGATGCTGGGGTCATACCATTTGGGCAGTGCCGTGCTGATGGGACTTGGCGATACCTGCGCATAGCCATAGAGCGCAATGTCGACCAGCTTCTGCAGGTCGATCGCGTGGGCGATGGCCAGACGCACGTCGCGCTTGGTCAGGATTTCGTTCTCGTAGTTGAAGAACAATTGCTGCTGCGGGCCGGAATAGGCATAGGTGTTGGTGTCGACGACCAAAGCGGGGTTGGCCTTCAGCCGCTCGATATCGGCCAGCGGCACGGGATTGGCGCCGATATCGATCTCGCCGGTTTCAAGAGCCGCCGAGCGTGCCGCCGGGTCGAGAATGACATGCAGCACGACGCGGTCGAGGTAAGGCCTTGGCGCATCCCAATAGTTCGGATTGCGATCGAAGATCAGATGGCTGCCGGGCACCCATTCCTTGAGAACGAAGGGGCCGGTGCCGATCGTCTGTTCCAGCTTGGGCTGTTCTGCCGGCTTGAACGTTTCGTAGACATGCTTCGGCACGATCGGTGATTCCGAACTGCTCAGCGCCGTGATCAGATAGGGCGCCGGCTTCGAAAGCACGACAATGGCGGTGTGCGGATCGGGCGTCTCGACCGCTGTCACGTTCTGGTAGGTGATGCGGCCGCGCGGATGCGCCTCCTTCAGCCGGAAGATGGTGAAGGCAACATCTTCCGAGGTGAAGTCCTTGCTGTCATGCCACTTGACACCCTGGCGCAGCTTGAAGGTGTAGCGCAGGCCGTCATCGCTGATCGACCACTCCGTGGCCAGCAGCGGTTTCGGGGTGAGGTCGTAGGCGAAATCAAGCAGGCCTTCATTCACCTTGGGGCCGATCGCCTGGCCGGTGCCCGACGAGGTGTTGATGGCGATCAGCGACGTCGGATCGGGATAGTAGGCCCAGTTGAGCGTGCCGCCCTGAACGGGCGTGCCTTCGGCTGCAAAGGAAAGGCCGGGCAATGCGAAACTCGCACCCCCAAGCAGCAAGAGCTGGTTGAAATGACGACGATTGACAGACATGGTCTTGGGCTCCGGAAAACGGATTGCATCCGGCGGCCGAACGCACTCCGGCGCCTCGACGCAATGATCCCTGCCGTCGCGCAAAACCGGAAGAATGATTTTCTATCGTCGGCCGAAAGCGCCGCTTTGCACGACTGGTTCATTCCAGGCCTGCGAAGCCGACCGACACCCAAATCGGTGCTGCCCGTCTTATTCTACAAGAATAGTAGACATTGCGATTTTTTAGATTTCCGTTCCCGCTGGCGCGACGCTGCGGCAAACGAAATTTTCCGCCGCGCGCTTTGGCGCAAAGCCCGCCCTCGTCGCGCCGGGTCCGAACGTGTTGAATGCGCCTCATGGTTGATCTCATTCGCGCCAAACCGAGGAAGCTACGACCGACGCTGGCGAGACTTCCGCCGCTGACCTCGCTTCGCGCCTTTGTCGCAACCGCCCGCCATCTGAGCTTTACGCGAGCGGCGGAAGAACTCCATGTCACGCCCGCCGCCATCGGCCAGCAGATCCGCCTGCTGGAGGATCACCTGGGGCAACCGCTGTTCCAGCGCAACCGGGGCGAGCTTTTGCTGACCTCGGCCGGTCAGGCGCTGATGCCCGGGCTCACCGAGGCTTTCGACGTCGTTGTCGAATCGGTCGCGCGTATTTCCGGCGACGAGGAGGATGCGCCGATCAAGGTGTCGGTCGCGCCCTCCTTCGCCAGCAAATGGCTGATCCCGCGCCTCGACGCGCTGCGTGAGGCGGTGCCCGGACTCGAAGTACTGGTCGATGCATCGACAAGGCTTGCCGACTTTGCCAGCGAAGATATCGACTGTGTCATCCGCTACGGCTCGGGCGCCTATAGCGGCCTCATCACGGAACGGCTGTTCTCGGAAGCGGTGCTGCCTGTCTGCAGCCCCGAATTTGCCCGCACGCACGGCCTCTTCCGTGGACCGGAAGGGCTGCGTAACGCGCCGATCCTGCATGAGGACGGGCCGGAGCGCGATCCAAGTTGCCCCGACTGGAAGGGCTGGCTGCGATCCAACGGCCTGTCCGGCCGCCTTGTCGACGGTGGCATACGGCTTAGCCAGTCCTCGCTGGTACTCGACGCCGCGGTTGCCGGCAAGGGCATCGGTCTCGGCAAATTCCGACTGGCCGAGCCTGACCTTGCGGCAGGGCGGCTGGTCAGCCCTTTCGGCTCGCCGCAGCCGGTCGAGTTTTCCTATTACTTCGCGACGACGCCACACAAGGCGAAGCTCGCGACCGTCGAGCGCTTCCATGGCTGGCTGAAGGCTGAGGCGCGAAGGGTTGGCGCACTCGACTTCACACCGCCGGCAGCACTGCCGGCGCGCATCGCCATCGTCGTCGCCGCCGAATAGCCTTGGCTATTTAAGCTTGAAGCCCATCGCCTTGAGCGCATCACCCAGGCGATCACGGCCCTTCAGCGCCGCAGTGCTGCCGATGCGGTTCGACATCAGGTCGGTCCAGTCGACAACGGGCATCGACTGCTCTTGCTGAAAGGTGCGAAGCGTCAGGTTGTACGCTGCGAGATCGTCCTGATCGACGCCTGACTGATAGCGCTCGCGATGCAGCACAACACGCTGCGGCAGTCTGGGCTTGATGTCGGTCGCAGCCAGGAGATCGGGACAGCCAACGGTCAGGCCGAACACCGCCACGGTTTCCGGCGGCATGCCGAGCTCTTGCGCCACGGCCTCAGGATGATTGCGCATGGCGCCGATGTAGCAGGAGCCGAGCCCGAGCGCATCGATTGCCACCACGGCATTCTGCGCGGCAAGTGCTGCGTCGATCACGGCCAGCAGAAAACTCTCCTGATAATCGAGCCCCTCGCCCGCCCGGCTGTTTGCCTCGGCAATGGCGCGCAGCCGTGACAGGTCGGCCAGCCAAACCAGCAGCAACGGCGCCTGCTCGATATGGCGATTGACCGCCGCCAGTCCGGCAAGCCGCGCCTTGCGCGCCGGATCCTCGACGGCGATGACGCTCCACGCCTGCAGATTGGACGAGGTCGGCGCCGACTGGGCGGCAGCGATGATCAGTTCGAGCGTCCCTTCGGGCAGAGGCCTGGCGAGATAGTTGCGGACCGAGCGATGTGAAAGGATCGCCTCGAGGGCTTCGTTCCAGTTTGCAGTGTTCGCCTCTTGCGGCGCCCGGTAACGCCGCCTTAGTGCTGCTTCACCGCGCAGGTCGGCGTCGGAAGGGCGGATGCTGAAGGCGGCCGGCTGTGGCATTGTCGTCCCTATTTGGCGATCTGGCTCGTTCGGTGTTCTGACAACCCCACGTCATTCAACAAGCGCGGCTTGGACCCTATTGCGCAACAGCGGGAGCAACTGGTCGCCTTGCCGCTTGATCTCGGAAAGATACGGCGTGTCCGAGAGCACGAAATGCGTGATGCCCAGATCCCGGTACTTGCCGAGCGAACTGGCCACGTCGGCGGCCGAGCCGACCAGCCAGGTGGTGCCGGCGCCGCCGCCGCCATATTTGCCCGGCGCAGTGTAGAGATTGTCGTCCAGCACCTCGCCGCGCGTGTGGAGATCGAGCAGACGCTGCTGGCCTACCGCTACCGCCCGACCATGATCATTCCAGCCGGCGCCCTGGCCCTTTGCCATTTCGGCGACCTTCGCCTCGGCGTCCGCCCAGGCCTGCCCGGTGGTGTCGCGGACCAGCGTGGTGACCCGCAACCCGAATTGTAGAGGTGGGAGGTCCCGGTCAAGTTCCCGGCTCAAGGCCTTGAGCCGCTCGATCCGCTCCCGGACGCCGTCGAGCGGCTCGCCCCAGAACAGCTGGACATCGGCCTCGCTGGCCGAGACGCGCTCGGCCGCCTCCGACGCGCCGCCGAAATAGAGCCTGGGATGGCGACGGTTTCCACGGACAGGGATGCGGGGCATGACGGTAGACCCGGTGACCTTGAAGTGCTCGCCGGCAAAGGTGACGTTCTCTTCGGTCCAAAGTCTGCGAACCAGCCGCATGAACTCTCTGGTGCGGGCATAGCGATGGTTCTGCTCGCCTTCGCTGTCGCCATAGGCAGCGAGGTTGTCCTTGCCCGACACTATGTTGATACGCACGCGACCGCGGGTCAGCTGGTCGAGCGTGGCGACCGCGGATGCGAAGTGCGCTGGCCGCCAGTAACCCGGGCGGATCGCGATGAGCGGCTCGAAGGAGGTGGTCCGCGCGGCGAGCGCGGCGGCGACGGTAAACGTGTCGGGCCGGCCCCAGCCGGTACCGATCAGCGCGCCCTTCCAGCCGTGTTCCTCAAGCGCCTTTGCGTGGCTGGTCAGCGTCTCCAGGCTGTTGTGGTCCTCGACGGCCGGCTCGCCGCGGTGACCGGGATCGACCTGGTTCGGGATGTACCAGAGACATTCGGGATCAGCGCTCATTGTCGGGCCTTCCGCGCCGTTATCGTTTGATGATCGTTCAATGGGTGGCCCCGAGCAACCCTGACGCCTTGTGCGGCTGCGGCGCGAAACGGCTTTCAGGCCTGATAAGGCCCAGATGGTCGCGCAGCGTGCGCCCTTCATAGTCGCTGCGAAACAGGCCGCGCCGGCGCAGGATCGGCACGACCGTATCGACAAAGACTTCCAGCCCGGTCGGCAGCACGTCAGGCATCAGGTTGAAGCCATCGGCGGCGCCGGCGACAAACCATCTTTCGATATCGTCGGCGATCTGCTCCGGCGTGCCGACAACGGTGCGGTGGCCGGTACTGCCGTTGAGCGCCCGGATCAGTTGGCGAACGGTGAAATCGTTGTTGCGGGCAAGTGCCAGCGTGGCCTTGAAGAAGGTGTGGCCGCCGTTGGGCGGCAGCGGGATGACGTCAGGCAGCTTCTCGTCGAGCCTCAGCCGCTCGCGGTCGATGCCGAGCACGCCCGACAGCCGCGTCAGGCTGTAGTCGAGCGGGATGCGGTCCCACAGTTCTTCCTGCCGCCGCTCCGCTTCCGCCTCGGTGCTGCCGATGATGGTGGCCAGACCGGCGAGGTTGAGCGGCACGCCGCCGCTTCTGCCACGGGCGACAGCCCGGGCCTTCAGCTCCTTTGCGTAGGCGAGCGCCTCCTCGAACGATTGCGACGCGGAAAACACCGCTTCGGCGTGGCGCGCGGCGAGCTCCTTGCCGTCATCGGAACCGCCGGCCTGGATGACCACCGGATGCCCTTGCGGCGAGCGCGGCACATTGTGCGGCCCATGCACCGAAAAATGCGCGCCCTCGTGCTCGATGGCGTGAACCTTGGCGGCATCGACGAAGCGCCCACTGGCGACGTCGCCGATGAAGGCATCGTCCTCCCAGCTGTCCCACAGCGCCTTGACTATTTCGGTGAATTCGGCGGCCCGCTCGTAGCGCCGGCCATGATCTATCGCGCCGGTCAGGCCGAAATTGCGGGCCGAGGCGGGATCGGCCGTGGTCACGATGTTCCAGCCGATGCGCCCGCCGCTGACATGGTCGAGCGTCGCGAAACGACGGGCGATGTTGTAGGGCTCGTTGAAGCTGGTCGATGCCGTCGCAATCAGGCCGATGCGCTCGGTCGCGGCGGCTATCGTCGCCAGCACGATGGTCGGTTCCAGCGATGTAATCGGCCGATAGTCGATGCGATCCGAAATTGCCGCCTGATCGGCAAGGAATATAGCGTCGAGCTTGGCGCGCTCGGCGATCTTCGCCACCTGCACATAGTGGTCGACGGTGAAGGCGGCATAGGGGTCGACCCCGTCCATCCGCCATGCCGCCGGCGAGAAGCCGGCGTGCAGGATGTTGACATTGAGGTGGAGCTGCCGGTCGCTCATCGAAAGACGCCGGGCTCGGGATAGGCGCCGGTCAGATACCAGGTGCCGACGGTGCGGGCCTTGTATTCGGCGGGGTTGTGCAAGGTGTGGATGCGCGCATTGCGCCAGAAACGGTCGAAGCCGTATTTGCGCACCGCCGAGCGCGCGCCCATCACCTCGAAGATCTCGGTGGTGACTTCGAGCGCGACATTGCCGGCCAGCACGTTGGCCGCGGCAACTGCAACCGCCGCTTCCCCGCGCTCTTGCTCGGTCAACGCCTTGCCGCGCGCGATCGCATGATCGATCGCCGCCGCAGCGCGATCAGCCAGCACCGTTGCCGCCCGCGTCTTGACCCAGAGCTCGCCATATTGCCGCTTGATCCATGGATCGTCGATGTGGCGCTCGACGCCGGAATACATCCACGGTCGCGAGCTGTTGAGCGTGTAGTCGCGTGCCGCTAGCAGTGCGCCCTGGGCGGTGCCGATGAAGACATTGAGCAGCACGCTTTGCTGCTGCAGCGGGCCGATGGTGCGGATCGGCAGCGACGCGTCGACCCAGCCGCGCACCAGTTCGTTGTCATGGATCCTAACATCCTTGTAGGCGACCTTGCCACTGCCGGTCTGCGTCTGGCCGATGCCGTCCCAGTCGTCGAGAATGGTGATGCCCTCACGATCCGCCGGGATGGCCGCGAACTTCCGCTCGCCGCTGAGCTCGTCTTCCCAAGAGGTCGAAAGATAGTCGGCGACATGCGAGCCGGAGGCGAAGGGCTTGAAGCCGCTGACGATCGTCCACTCGCCATCCTTGCGGCCGAACAGCGTCTTGGAAAAGCTGTTGCCGGTGTTGCCCCAGAACCAGTCGCCCGCAGCCGAACGCCGCAGCAGATCGGCTGAGCGCGGTTCGTCCGAATTGAGCCTTGCGGCGATCAGCGCGCTGAAATGGTAGCCGTAGATGTGGCCGATCGAGCCGTCGACCTTGGCGAACTCGCGGCCGATCTTCAGCGCCGTCGAATAGGGTTCGCCGGCGCCGCCGAATTCCTTGGGAATGACGATACTGAGCAGGCCGCTCTCCTTGAGCAGGCGGATCTGTTCAACGGGCCTGCCGCCAAGCTGGTCGCGCTCGACCGCGTCGCGGGCAAAGATGTCGCGCAGCTCGACCGCCTTGGCGACCCATGGATTGGAGGTATCGGGATCGAAGCTCATCAGGTCACTCATGCAGATGCGGGAAGCCGTGGCGCTCGGCAAGCAGCGCAAGAATGCGCCTTGTGTCGTCGGCAAAGACCTTGCCCTTGGCGGTCGGTAGGTCGGCTGGCGGATCACCGCCGACGACCAGCACCGGCAGCGACTGGTGGCGTTCGCCGAGCGTATCGATGACCTTACCCCTCGGCCTTGCGAACGGCACGCGCTCGACGTCCAGCCTGGCGGCAAGATCGGGAAAGGCTGCGAGCAGCCCTTCGACCTTGTTGGAATAGGGGCAGACGAAGGTCTGGCCCGGATGCTTTGGGTCGGCGAAACCCGGCTGGATGAGAAAGAGCGTGTCTCGCGCCATCGGCTCATTCCTATTCCGCCGCCGCAGCGGCATGCCGCGAAAAACGGTTTGCCGGCCGCTTCAGGCCGAGATTGTCGCGCAAGGTCCTGCCCTCATACTCCCGACGGAACAGGCCACGGCGGCGCAGTTCCGGCACCACCAACTCGATGAAATCCTTCAAGCCGCCGGGCATGATCGGCGCCATGATGTTGAAGCCGTCGGCGCCGTAATTCTCAAAGCGCTCTTCGATCGTGTCGGCGATCTGTTGTGGCGTGCCGACCACCTGCCAGTGGCCGCGAGCGCCGGCGATGCGCAAATAGAGCTGCCGGATCGTCAGCTTCTCGCGCCGCGCCAGATCGATGACCAGCGCCTGCCGGCTCTTGCCCGCATTGGTCTCCGGCAGTTCCGGCACCGGCCCGTCGAGCGGATAGGCGGTCAGATCGAAGCCGCCGGCCAGCGCCGAGACCAGACCGAGGCCCACTTCCGGCTGGATGAGATCCTGCAGCTGTTCGAACTTTTCCTGCGCCTCGGCTTCGCTGCGGCCGACGACCGGAAAGATGCCTGGCAGGATTTTCAGATCATCCTCTGAACGGCCGTACTTACCGAGCCTGCCCTTGACGTCGGCATAGAAGGCGGTGGCTTCATCGAGCGTGATCTGCGCGGCGAAAATCGCTTCCGCGGTGCGCGCCGCCAGCTCCTTACCGGGGCCGGACGCGCCCGCCTGGACGACGACCGGATGGCCTTGCGGCGTGCGCGGCGTGTTCAGCGGACCGCGCACCCTGAAGTGCTGGCCCTTGTGGTTCAGCACATGCAGCTTGTCCCTGTCGAAATAGCGCCCGCTCACTTTGTCGCGCGGGAAGGCATCATCCTCCCAGCTGTCCCACAGGCCAAGCACGACATCGGCGAATTCCTCGGCGCGATCGTAGCGGTCGCCGTGCTGGATATGCGTATCGTGGCCGAAATTGAATGCCGCATCCGGATCGGACGAGGTGACGAGGTTCCAGCCGGCGCGCCCGCCGCTCAGATGGTCGAGCGACGCGAACTGGCGGGCCAGATTGTAGGGATCGGAATAGCTGGTCGAAGCCGTGGCGATCAGGCCGATGTTGGTGGTCACCGCCGACAGCGCCGACAGCAGCGTAATGGGCTCGAACGGATAGACGCCGCTATGCGCCTTGCGGCTGGCAGCCTCAAGATTGCTCAGCCGCGCCGCGACGCCATCGGCAAAGAAGATCGCATCGAATTTGGCCGCTTCCGCGAGCCTGGCCAGTTCGACATAGTCGCCGAGGCTGGTCCCCTCGGCCGCCTGTGGATGGCGCCATGCCGCCACATGGTGGCCGGTGAAGAGAAGAAACGCTCCAAGCTTGAGCTTGTCCTTGCGCCTGGCCATTTTCCGCGCCTCCTCAGCGATACAACCCGCCGACCGGGAATTCCCCGGTCAGCAACCAGGTGCCGATGGTGCGCTTCTTGTATTCGGCCGGGTTGTGCAGCGTGTGCGTGCGCACATTGCGCCAGAACCTGTCGTAGCCATTGGCCTTGGTGGCCGAGCGGGCGCCCATCACCTCGAAAACCTCGCTCGATGCGTCGAGACCGATTTGCCCGGCATAGACATTGGCGGTGGCAAGGTCGATCGCCGTCTGTCCGCGCTGCTCCAGGGTCAAGGCCTCGCCCTTGCCATAGGCGGCATCGAGGCTGCGCGCCGCCACATCGGCGAGTTCGGCGGCAGCCAGCGTGCGGATATAGAGATCGCCATATTTGCGCTGAACGAACGGATCGTCGGTGTGGTTCTCATAGCCGGAATAGACCCAGGGTCGCGATTGCGAGACCGTATAGTCGCGGCCTTCGCTCAGCGCTCCTTGCGCGCTGCCGACGAAGAGGTTGAGCAGGACCGCCTGCTGGAAGAGTGAAATCAGCGTCTGGAACGGCGTCAGCGGCACGGCGGGCGAGCCGATTAGTTCGTCATCACCGATATGCACATCCTTGAACGTGACTTTACCGGAACCCGTCTGCCGCTGGCCGACGCCATCCCAGTCATCCTCGATGACGATACCTTCACGATCGGCCGGGATCGCAGCTGCCAGGCGGTCCTGGCCGTCTTCCCATGCCACCTGGATATAGTCGGCGATGTGCGAGCCGGAAGAGAACGGCCGGAAGCCGTTCAGGATCCAGCCCGAGCCGTTGCGCCTGGCCGTAGAGGTCTTCGACATGGCGTTGCCGGAATTGCCCCAGACCCAGTTCTCGCGGGCCGAGCGTGTCAGCAGTTGGTCCTTCTGCGCGTCCGTACCGCGAAACAACACGCCGTTGAGCGGCAGATGATGGTAGCCGTAGAGATGGGCTAGCGAACCATCGGTGCGGGCAAATTCGCGCACGACGCGCAGCACCGACAGCCAGGGCGCGCCCTTGCCGCCATAGTTTTTGGGAATCTGCGCCGACGGCAGTCCACTTTCCTTGAGCAGGCGGATCTGCTCGACCGGTCGTCCACCGGCCTTGTCGCGCGCCACCGCATCGCGATCGAAGATGGTGCGCAGCTCGACCGCCGTGGCGACGAACGGGTCGGAAAGGTCAGGGCTGAAGGTCATCGGCGTTTGTCCATGGAAATGCGTCTATTCCGCCGCAATGGTCTGTGCCGGCCGCCAGACGGCAGAGGCGTAGGCCTCCTCCCCGAACTCGGCCGGATGGCTGCCGGTTATGCGGCTCTCATGGCTGTCGAGATCGGCAAGGAAGAGATCGCGGCTGATGCGGGCGACGACAGCCGGCACGTCGCGCCTGATCGAGGGAACATCGCCGATCGGCAGGCCGAAACTGACGAAGCCGCCTGGATTGAAGACGTGGATGTTCCTCAGGAACGGCGCCTCCCCCAGCGCTTTCTCAAGGAATTCATGGCCGAGGCCGAGATAGGGATGGGCGCCGAAAAATTCATCCAGTTCGCCTTCCGCCGGCGCGTATTGGTCACGCCACAGCCGGATCGAGGCGGCGAAATTGCTAAATTCCGGCTTGCGCGTCGGGTCGGCGAAATAGCCGGTGCCGGCGATGACGAAGTCGAAAGCGAACGTCTCGGCGCCGATGTCGGTGACGACCTTGCCGCCGTCGATATCCGCATTCGTCCAGGGGGCACCGAGATGCAGGTGGAAATTCTTGTGCCGCACCACCCGCTCCACGGCATCGGGCGGTGGCGTCGAACCGGCCTCGCGGAAGCGCAGTGCCTGGCGCCACCGCACCGGATCGGGCAAGCGCGGATAGTTGTCATAGGCGCCGGAATAACCCCGCACGCGGTTGATCGGCACGCTGGCGATACTGGTGCGCCGCGCGAACAGGCGCACCGATTGCGCGCCGGCCTCAAGGGCTGTCCCCGCCGCATCGAATGCCGAAGCCGCCGACCCGACGACAGCGACCGCTTTGCCCTTGAGCGAGGCAAAATCGATTGCCGCAGAACTGTGTGCGACAAAGCCCTGGGGCAGAGCAGCGAGCACCGCCGGTATCATTGGACCGCCGCTGCCGCCAAAGCCATTGGCCAGAATGATCTTCCGCGCCGTTTCGATCAATGGCGTGCCGCCGGCATCGAGGTGGAGGCGAAGATACCCGTCAGCCGGCTCGATGCGAAGGAGACGCGTGCCGTAGCGAATGCCAATGCCGAGAAAGTCGCGATACCATTTCAGGTAATTCGCCCAATCCGTCCGCGCGATGCGGTCGAAGCCGGCATAGGCTTCGGCACCATGGCGCGCTTCGTACCAGGACTGAAAGCTCAGGCCCGGCAGGCCGAGTTCCGGTCCCGGCAGGCCCTTTGGTGTTCGCAGCCGGTTCATCCGCGCATGCGTGAGCCAGACGCCGGCCTTGCCCTCATCCGGCGCCGCATCGATGACCGTGACCTTGCCGATGCCGGCCCGCCTCAACGCGAAGGCGAAGGTCGCGCCCGTCTGCCCGCCGCCAACGACAAAGACATTGTGGTCGATGCCCTCCCGATCCGGCACCCAATTTTGCGGATCGGGACCGATCAGTCGAAGTGTTTCGCGGGCGTCGTGATCTGGATCGGACGGTAAGGCCATTTCGGTCCTGGCTGAAGTTCAAGCGTTACACCAAACTCCGCCCCGGTCGGCAAACAGTCCAGAAATGTCTGCTTTGATTGCCCGGTAGTTTTTTTCACTTGCATCCAACGGCACAATCGGAGCGTCACCGGGCTGCTGCCGGATATTCGGCACCACCTGCAATCCGTGATGACAAGCGAACAATTGGCGCGCAGGACTGACATAATCTGAACGCTCGGTTGCCCGCGTCGGATTCCGCTGCAATTCTTGCCCGTTGAAAGGAGTACGCTGCGTTTCCGACACTTCACCCAAGTAGGGGTCGAGCCCACGTGTGGAAAAACGCGTCATGCACCCGAAAGGAGACCTCGAAGACTTCGATTGGTGGCGGCTCTCACCACGCCTTGAGCCTGCACCGGCGTCAAGTACACGGCGCTGTCGCGGTCGCGATTGAGATCTATCTCAAAGCACGACCGATGGAAAACGATGCGGTTGGGGACATTAACGATTACCATTCTCATGGTTGCCTCAGCCTTTACCTGTCCGGGCTGGGGAAGAGAATTCTGTCGGAATTGGCTGCCAGATCCGCACAGATCAACCGAACTGGCAAGCGCATTTTGAGACTGCGGCCGAGTTCAGAACCCGCCTAATTGCACGTCGTTGCCGCCCGATTGCCGCACGCATCGTTGCAGGGTATTTCGAACCCAGGGGCTTGAGCTAGGTGTGACGGTGCCATCAACGAGACGGAGAAAATTGACGAACGGGCCCCAAAACCATTTTGCCCAGAAGCCATAGATTTACCCGATAACGCTCAATTCAAACTCAAATAATTAGGCGTAAGATATTGATACATAATGAACTGGTGGTGGTGACAGTCACGTACGAACCGGTCTCTGCTCTGTTTTCCCTGATAACGCCAAAAAACAGCGAATTTTTCGCCTTTTGGGACCCGCAGCCCGATTTTTTGCGGGAAATCACTGAGCCAATTCAAGGATTTAGCAGTGAATTCCCTAGCGTTGTGAACAGCGAATTTTTCGCCCACGAACAGCGAATTCAATCGAAGGAGCAAGAAGCAACCGGCGTCACCGAGTTGGGACTACTGTGTCGCGCGCTTCCATCATTTGCTTGACTTTAACGGGAAGTGCGACTGGGTTGTTGCGATCGGTCCTATCGCCTCGATAGCTACATGCAGCGCACTTTTACCAGACAAGAATTGTATGACCTCGTTTGGTCGACACCCATAGCCACACTCGCCCAGCAGTTCGACATTTCGGACCGAGATTGGCCAAGACTTGCGCGCGTTACCAGATACCGGTTCCTGGCCGCGGCTATTGGGCAAAATTCGAAGCGGGCCAATCTGCAACGAAAACGCCGCTTTCGAAAATCGACAATCCGACTTTAGAGACCGTCCACATTGGTGCTTACAAACCGCCCGTGAAGCCATATGTCGCCTTTGCGATCGAGGCGGCGGCCAGCACAGTTGCGGTGCTGAGATCTGCGAACCCGCACCAGTACGGCGAGGTGTCAGTTCCTGGTGTGAGGGTGCACAAGAGCTCCGTGTCCCGGCTGATATCAGTTCTCCATCACTTAGCTCTTGCTCTCGATCAACGAGACATCATGCTCAGCCACGGTGAGAAGGGAATAAAGACCGCCATTGGTCCCGACGATGTGCGGCTTGAGATTAGCGAAGCCCGCAATCGGGAAAAGCAGGTTCCCACGCCTGCTGAGCGCAAAAGGCAGGAAGAGCACGAGAGGCGCCGTGAAATAGCCCAGCGGCGGGGTCAATGGCTTTACCCGGAGAGCTTCTGGCTGGAATACGATTATATCTATTCGGGGAAACTCAGCCTGGCAGATGGCGCCCGCAAGCGCTGGAATGACGGCAAGCATCAAAGCTTGGAAGCCACGCTTGAGCCGATGGCAGATGGCATTCTTTTCCACCTGGCCTTTGAAAAAGCTCGTCGGGAGGAGCGGGAAGCGGAAGAGCGCCGTCGCAGGCATTTGGCGAATAGGCGGGAGCTTCACAAAAAACGCCAGGAGCGCGAGGCAAATAGGCTAAGCTTCCTTCGTTGGTTGGCCGAGCAAAAGGAAGCGGCCGACCTTCGGACCACGATTGCCAAGGCGAGTGAGTTTCTCCCCGAAGCAAGTTCCGAGTATCTTGGGATGACCGCATGGGCGGAACAGCGGCTGGCACACTTAGAAGCGCAGAACGAGCTTGACGTGCTGACGTCGAACCTACGAGAACAAAACCTCTTCCCCGATCCGGATGACTTGCACGACCCAGAGGGCGATCCGGCGCCCCCGAAAAGCCCCTGGAGTTATTGACCGGCTCGCCCGACGCAGAGGGAAACTTATACAGCTCGCGAGGGGATCTTACTTGCACAGCTTGCCTTACGGGATGGACTTGAGCAATGTCGTCATGGCGAGGCGCAAGTTTTCGGAGCAAGTCTTGACACTACGACTGCTACTGCTTTTCTTTGTTGCACTGGTCCCATTCCAGTCCGCCCGATCAGACACGCTGAAGGGTGTGGCTCTGGTCATCGGCAATGGCGACTACAAGAAACTGTCGCATCTCACCAATCCGCCGAACGACGCTCGCGCCGTCGAGCAGTTGCTTTTTGGTCTCGGCTTCAAGATCCATGTGGCTAGCGATCTCGACCTCAAGCGTCTGACGCGCGACCTTGAGGATTTTGTCGACGATGCTCAAGGCGCCGATGTCGCCCTGCTTTATTATTCGGGCCACGGCATCGAGGGGGGTGGTGAAAACTTCCTAGTTCCCGTCGATAGCGACCTTTCAGCGCTCTATGATGCAAAGGAGAAGTTGGTTCCATTGTCAACTTTTGTCGGGCAACTACAGGCAATAGTACCAATCACCATCGTGCTCCTCGATGCCTGCCGCACCAACCCGTTCCCGGACGGTGCAAAGCTAAAATTGTCGCCTGGTAGCGCACCTGTCTCGATCGCAAAGGCCGGCCTCGGCGCCACTCGCGACGCTACTCCCCTCCGCGGCAGTGAAGGGAGAAGCGACAGTCTAGGCACGATCATCGGGTTCGCTGCTGCCCCTGGTTATGCGGCTCTCGACGGGGAGCCCGGCGGCAACAGCCCCTACGCCGCTGCACTACTAAAACATTTTGATGCCATGTCAGGCGAGGAATTTGGCACGGTCATGCGATTCGTCACCGAGGAAGTCTATCTCAAGACCAACGGAAGGCAGCGGCCTTGGGTGAACGACAGCCTGCGGCGCTTTCTATACTTCGGAAGGGCTCCTGCGCCACCTACCGGTGACGAAGGTGATATCCTCAAAGAGCGCCGTCAGCTACTCTTAACCATAGCCCTGATACCGGACGCGAAACGCCGTCAGGTCGAGACCGCTGCAGCCGACGTCGAGGTGCCAATGGACGCGCTCTACGGCATGCTGAGGGCGCTTGGCGCCGAGGTGCCGAACGATCCAGCCGAGCTAGAGAGAGTGCTGCACTCCGAAGCAGAGAGGTTGAAAAGATTACTTGCCGAACGCAAAGCAATCGATAGTCCCGACGCAGAAATCGTCCGATTGACTGCCCTTGCCGATAGTGCAGAGCAAGACGGCCTACTAAACAAAGCCAATGAACTACGCGAGCGTGCGAAAGCACGCGTCAATGAAGTAAGACCATCGCGCGAAGACGAGGAGGATAAGCTGCGCGAGAGAAATATCGAAGACGCCGCCGTATACGCTCGAAGTGCCGAAACGAAGATGCTGCGACTTGAGTACTTGGACGCTTCCAATGATTATGCGGTAGCATTTGAGATTGCAGAAAAATGGGATGACGCTTTCGCTGCTTGGGCGAAGCTATCAGAGGCAGATACATTGCTAGAGTATTTTGAATTAAAGAATAACCAGGCTGTGGCTGGCAGAATCATGACCGCAATCCAAATGGCACGTGAACACTCTTCCCCAACGTCGAGGGCCCGCGCTGAAGTCGAGAACAGTAACGCCAACGCTTTGCAGATCTTGTATCCCGACGATCCAACTTCACTTCAATCTGCAATTACAGGCTATCAACGAGCACTGCTGAGCTTCGCAACCATGTCTGACGCCGCAGAACGTTCGGACATTCTGGGCAATCTCGCATCTGCCAAAGTCACGCTCGGGGTGCTGGAAAACTCCAATGCTCAGATTGAGAGTGGGATAGAAACTTATCGGACAGCCCTAGCGCAGGCGCCTGACGATTTGCGGAACAAGCGTCGACGCCTCCTAAGCGGACTTGGAAGCGCCTTGGAAACACTCGGGAGGCATTCGAGCGACGAACGTGCATTCCTTGAGGCCGCAATCAACGACAAGCTAGCTTTAGACGGAATGACGCCTGGACCTGAATGGGCGAAACTCCAGAATAACTTGGGAATCGTGTTGCTGCAACTCGGTGACCGACGTTCCGATGAGACTTATCTTGGGCAAGCGATCGATGCGTTCGAACTGGCACTTTCATATCGGACAAGGGACGCCTCGCCGATTGCTTGGTCGTTGACGCAAAACAATCTCGGGTACGCAAGAATAGTCCGTGGGGCAATATCGTTTTCCGAGTTAGAAATCGATGCCGGCATTAAAAATGTTCAGGTCGCAATCGAAGTTTTCAACACCCACCGCGTCGCAAGGTATTTGCCTTATGCCCAAGACAGCTTGTGCCTCGGCCTTTTCCAGAAGTACAAGTTCTCGCAAGGAAGATTCCGCTTGAAAACCGCGCGCGATGCGTGTGCGAGTGCTCTGCTTGCATTCGAGGCGGCCAACCTCGATGCCGAGGCATCCAGAACACGCACCCGCCTTCAAACTATCGACGATATCAGCGCACAGGCTCGCTAGGCTGCTCAAGAGCCTTCTTCAACTCTCGCAGTTGGGATGATGTTGCCGGCTTCTTACTTCGCACAGATGCGACGGAGGTCTCACTGGGCTCAGGCCCAGCCTCACCAGAAAGCCTCAATCCTTTGTCTAGAAGAAATTCTTTATCCGCATCCGAAATTGAGGCGCCCGTCACCGGATTGTAACGCAAATCACAAGATGCAAACGAGATCTGCGCAAACCAGCCCGAGGGGCGAATTCGAACCTTTGCTTTCCTAAGGCAGCGTGGAACTTCGAGAGGGAATTCGAACTGGAATTCTTCTCCTAGTTCATATGGCCACATCGTCCTAAGTCGAGCGCCGGTCTCCGGGTCAAATCTTAACCCATCAGCCCTGGTTACGAAGCAGTACGCATCGAAATCAATCTTACTAGTCTCTAAACGGCGAAGAACTTCTCTATAAACCCTTAAATTTATAAGACCATCACCTATATAAAAGCATTCCTTAGATTTATTTTTGGGTTTATTACTGTAGTCAATACCCAGGTTTCTAAGCTGGTCAAACCCAAGCAGTACGGGGTATTTACTTGATACTGAGAAATCGTTACATTTAATATACATGCTATATACATATCCAATGGAAAATCCTGAAATATCCACTACAGATACCCATCTTCCTTCGCGATCCTTGCTGAATACAGTCAATCCATTCTTCAAACTCCCGAGAATAGCTCCACTAGGCTGGTCTCTGTAGTTAAGACGCGTTCCCGTTGGGTCAGCAACGACACAGACTGCAGCCTCCGCTTGCATGTTGCTATAAAGCAAACAAAATGTCAGCATTATTGACCAAAAAAATGCCCTGACCATCAACCGATTGCCTCAATGAAAAACTCAACGCTGTTTTGACGATAGCAGCGTTATTAGCTTTCAAGCAAGCATTCGCGGGCTGATTTTGGCGATGGCTTCGGTGATATGTCCACGCTGCTTTCAAATGATTTCTTGACGCTCGACAGCGTCACCAAGGATCTCGCTCGTGCGGTTCAATAGTGACTTCGTTAAGATCCAGTGATAAATTGAACGAGAAGCCGTTTTACAGAAACAACAAACGACTTACAGCGCAAGTATCCCAACACCGTTTACTGAGTTGCCACTATAGTGCCCTGTGCTGCCGCTCTCACAAAATCGAACAGAGCTGGTGTCTGGGCGTGGCGGGTGGTGTCCTCGAGGAGGTTGGGATCGGGGCTTGAGTCTCTGGTCGTCCTGACCTTGCCGGCGAGCACGTCCTGATAGAGCCCAGGCACTCGGGTCTCGGCATAGGTCAGCCATTCCTTCATGGTGATAGCGCCGTCG